>CAYIIH010000039.1:0-32517 GCA_964363225.1 uncultured Verrucomicrobiota bacterium
TTACTCCATCTCCTCGCACGGCCAGTCGCGCCTCGAATCCGCTCCTGCCGGCGTGATCATCGAGAATGCCGACTTCGGTGCCGCCGTGAAGTTCGGAACGCCAAAGACCCGCAGCATTTCGGAGGTCTTCCCGTGGCGCGGCAACAAAACCAGCGCCACGAACCAGTGCCTGGCTTCCGAGATTCCTGTCCAATCCGGGGCGGGCGACTGGACTTTGGAAGTGCGAGTCTTCAACAACGGCGCAGGGTTCCGTTACCGGGTCCCCGGCAGCGGCCCTCGACGCGTTCAAGGCGAATCCACGTGCTGGCAGTTGCCCAAGGATGCCACCGTCTGGTTCCAGTCCAACACCGGCGACTACGAAGGCGTTTACCAGTCCGCCCGCGCGGACCAGGTGCCGCTGGAAGAGGAAGTGCAGACGAAGAAACGCGCGCTCCACCTTGGCCCGCCCATGACCGCCGTTTTCGCCGATGGAACCTTCGGACTCATCAGCGAAGCCAGTCTCTACAACTACAGCGGGCTTACGCTTCGCCCCGAAGGCGGCGCCAAGTTCCGCGCGGCCTTTGAGGATGATCCGAAAGGCTGGTCTCACGATGGCCCCATCTTGTCACCCTGGCGGGTGATCGTGCTGGGCCAGGACCTCAACGCCCTCGTCAACAGCGACGTCATCGCGGCCCTGTGTGATCCGCCCGATCCGAAGCTTTTCCCCGACGGCCCCAACACCGCGTGGATCAAGCCCGGCAAGGCGCCCTGCACCTGGATGGTCTATGGCAACGATGGCGCCCAATGGGACCGGCAGAAGTGGTTCGTGGATGTCTCGGCCGCGACCGGCTGCGAATACCTGCTGGTCGATGCCGGTTGGCGCACGGAAAAGTGGGGCTGGCTCAAGAACGGCGGCGATCTTTGGGCGCGGGCGGCGGAACTCTGTCGCTACGCCGCCGAGCGCAATGTCGGCATCGTCCTGTGGCACGCCTATCCCGAAGGACGCGATGATAGTCCCGGACTGACGACGGTCGAGGCGCGCGAGGAACTTTTCCGCAACTGCCAAAAAGCCGGCGTGAAAGGCGTGAAAATCGACTTCTTCAACTCCGAGAGCAAGGCGGTCATCGAAGCTTACGAAGACCTGCTCCGCCGCACCGCGAAGTACCAACTGATGGTCAACTTCCATGGCGCGAACAAACCCACGGGAGAATCCCGCACCTGGCCCAACGAGATTACGCGCGAAGGCATCCGCGAACAGGAATACGTCCTGTGGGGCTCACTGCCGCTGGCGCATTACGGCGCGCTCCCGTTCACCCGCCTGACCGCCGGCCACGCCGACTTCCTGCCTGGCTACGTGCAACCGCGCTTCCTGAAGAACACCACGATCATCTTCCAGATGGCTTGCGTGCTGGTGTTCAGCTCCCCATTCCTCTGCTGGCCGGACAACCCCGAGGCCTACCTGCACAGCCCGCTGCTCCAGTTCGTGCGCACCGTCCCGGTCACGTGGGACGAAACCCGGATCTTGTCCGGTTCAGTGATCGGCGACACCGTCATCATGGCGCGCCGCAAAGGGGCCGAGTGGTATGTGGCCGTGCTGAACTGCCGCTCCGAGGCGCGCACCTTGGAACTTGATCTCTCCGGCTTGGACCTCGCCGGCAAGGAACTGACACTGTATCGCGACGGTCCAACCAGCCCGGGCTGCCAGATCGAGAGCGGCGTGAAACCACCGGCCGATGGCAGGTTTTCCATCGCCCTTCGGCCCGGCAGCGGCTTCATCGCCCACGTTCGTTCGCCGAAGACATTCCCAGGCTGGAAGTAGTGAAAGGGACGATCAAGGGATTCTGGAAGCGTTCCAGCGACGGCCACTCCATCGGGCCCGTCAGTGGCCGGAACAGCAGCTCCGCCCTACCGCCGTATTGGCGGGGCGGCCCTGCAGCCTCATCTTCACCCCTAAAATTATTCCCTAAACATCCCGCTCCTAATTGTTCACCCTATGGGCAGTGCTCGACGCGGTCAAAGTTTGCGGGCGGTGGGTCTGCACTCGCTTCCTGAAGCGATTCAGCCGCCTCACCCAGCAGGAAAATCCTCCCAGCCGCCCCGAACTCATCGAGAGGTTTTGTTACGCCGCCGGCTGGCTCGAGGCCAAAGGCCGCCCCTGGGTGGGCACCGCCAGTGTCGGGCTCGCACGGCTGGAAAAGCAGGGCCACCTCCTCCTGCCGCCGCGCCCAGCCCAACCCCAGCGCCCAGCCCCACGCTCGCTGCCCGATGACGGCGAGGCTCTGCCGTCGTTGCCCCAATTGCCCCGCCGTGCCGAGGCCATCTCCGGCTGGAGGGTCCATTGGATTGACGGTGCCAACGACCCCAAACACCCGCTCTGGAACCGCCTCATGGGTCGCGCACATCCGCTGCGGTCCCGCCCGTTGGTCGGAGCGCAACTGCGTTACCTCATCGCATGTGATTTCGGTCTGAGTGGCGCCTTGGGCTTCGGCCCGCCCGCGTTTCATTTGGCGTGTCGCGACCAGTGGATTGGCTGGAGTCCCCAGGCGATGGAACGGAATCGTCCGCGGATCATCGGGTTGTCACGCTTTCTGATTCGTCCGGGCCTCCGGTGTGCCAATCTCGCCTCGCGCTGCTATGGACTCCTCCTCCGGCGGGTGGCCTCGGACTGGGAGGGGCGCTACGACGTGAGGCCGGTCTGGGTCGAGACCCCTGTGGAGCGCCAAAATCACAACGGGCGATCACTGGCGGCGGCGAATTGGCGGCGTCTGGGCCAGAGCGCGGGCCGGGGCCGGGATGATCGCCCAGGGCAAAAGCTGGCGTCGGTGATTTATACCCCTGAGGAAGTGCGGATGCTGGAGGCGTTAAAAAAAAAGCCCCTGAAAACTGTCCGAGAGTCACCGCCCCTGCTCCAGGGCCAAGCCCCACCTCTGGCACAGACGCCAACCCCAACCCAATCCTGAGCCAGGGCACGGGCCCCGAAACCAGCCAAAGCTCAGAGCAGAGTTTGGCGGTTCATTCCCAGCGCCAGCCGACCTTTACGATCCTCCAAGCCAATCTGATTTTGGCGAGACTCGTGGGGAGTTGGTGTCGACGCAGTGACAAACACCCCGGGGCGCAAACTTTGGCGGAGGGACTGAAGGCGCTGCACCTGTTGAGAGGGTACGAGCAGCACAGCGCTCCGGCCGTTTCGAAGCGTGCGAAACTCCGTCCGGGCCCGACGTGGCGGCGTCGCCCGCTCCACGACCGACACGCAGACTCCAGCACAGAAATCCGGACCAAAGGCCACGCGTGTCCGACCCGCATTTCGGGGGTAAAGAAGAGGCGGCAGCTTCGCCCTACCGGGATTCATGGGAAGATACTCGGCGCCAGGAATTGTCGTCAGCCTCGGAACGCGGCGGCCAGGAGGCCCGCCGCAGCTCCGCCCAGCACGAGCCAGGCGGAGTTGAGCCGGTAGCGCAGGAGCAGAATCGCCGCGGCCACGGCCAACAATAGGGTGAGCCAATCCACCAGTGCTGCCGCGCCCAATTGCCAGGTCACCACCCCCATGAGCGCCAGCGAGGCGACGTTCACCCCATCGAGGAATGCGCCCGCGACCGGTGAAGCGCGCAGGCGCGGCACCAGCGGCCCGCTGATGGCGACAAAGAAAAAGGCCGGCAGAAAAATCCCCACCGTGGCCACGACTGCCGCCACCGGCCCGCCCAGCAGGTAACCGATGAACGTCGCCGTGGTGAACAATGGGCCGGGTGTCACCTGGCCGACGGCAATCGCGTCCAGAAGCTGGCTTTCACTGAGCCAATGCCAGCGCTCGACCAGATCGGCGCGCAAAAAGGCCAGCAGCACGTAGCCGCTGCCAAACAGCACGGAACCAACCTTGACAAAGAACAAGAACAGCGCCCCGACGCTGAACGGCACGGCTACGGCTGCCCCTGAAATCCCGACGGCGGAGACCAGCGGAGCACCCGTGGCGAAGCCCAGCAGGGGAAACAGGCCTGAGACAATTCCTCGCTGCCCGTGCGGGCCGGCCCGGCCGGCGGCCACCAGGAAACCGGTGCCGAACAGCACAACCAACTCGTTCACTCCCAAACAATTGAGCACGACGGCTGCCAGGCCAATGACCGCCAAAAACCGGGATTTGACGGCCACTCGTCCCAGTCCCCAGAGCGCCTGCAGGATGACGGCCATGATGACCGGTTTGATGCCGTAGAGCAGTCCCTCCGCTTGGGGCAGTTTGCCCAGCCGCACGTAGGCCCAGGCGATCAGGCCGACTAGGAGCGCCGCCGGCAGGATGAAACAAACGCCGGCCACCACCAACCCCGCCCAGCCGGCACGGCGACGGCCCACGTAAATGGCCATTTCGGTTGAGTTTGGGCCGGGAATCAAATTAGTGGCGCCGAGCAGGTCGAGAAATTCCTCGTGTGAAAGCCAGGCGCGTTGGCGGACAAATTCCTGCTCCATCATCGCCACGTGCGCCGCCGGTCCGCCAAAGGCGGTCAGGCCGAGCTTGGAAAAGACTCCGGCCAACTCCAGCAAGGCCGTCGTGCGATGGGACTGCATGTCAGCCATTCTCGGACGGCCACGCGGCCGGAAGGCCGCCTCGACTGTGCGTCTGCGTCGTCATCATTCAGGGTTGAATTGACTTAGGTCAACGCATAACCTAGCCTCGCGACGTATTTGTGGAAAGCAATCTTCCGCAATCGGAAACATGTTATGCAAGACCTGAAATTACTCTACAACGCGGTGCTCGCCGGTGACGCCAAGACGGCCCGATCCATCACTGAATCCGCTTTGGCCGAAGGAATTGAACCGCTCAAGCTGGTCCACGAATTCATGATTCCGGCCATGGACGAAGTGGGGCGGCGCTTTGAGTGCAACGAATACTTTGTGCCGGAGTTGCTCATCTCCGCGCGCGCCATGAAGGCCTGCTTGGAATTGGTCCGCCCGCTCCTGATCGCGCAAGGCGCGGAGCCGCTGGGCCGCGTGGTCATCGGCACCGTCAAAGGCGACTTGCATGACATCGGGAAGAATCTGGTCGCCGCCATGCTGGAAGGAGGCGGCTTCGAGGTCATTGATCTGGGCGTGAACGTGGCGCCGGAAAAGTTTGTCGCCACCGTCAAGGAGAAGAATGCCCATATCGTGGCCATGTCCGCTCTCCTCACCACCACCATGCCGGGCATGAAATCGACCATCGAAGCGCTGAACCAGGCGGGCGTGCGGAGCAAGGTCAAAGTGTTGATTGGCGGGGCGCCCATCACGCAGAAGTACGCCGAGGAGATCGGAGCGGACGGTTACAGCGACAATGCGACCGGCGCGGTGAGCTTGGCCAAGAAATCCATGGCGGATCGAGGCTAGCCGGCGGCGGTCGGCCAGAGATTGTCTGCGCATTGGACAGGGCTTCTGGCAACTTTTCGAGCCGGCGGCGTTCGGCCAGCGCAAGTTGCGAGAAGTGATTTGCTTTTCCTCTCAGATCATTCAAACATGCCCGCCAGTGACAGACGCTGGTTGTGTACGCACAGGTCAAGATAAGCCGTCAGCATCCAGCATCCAGCATCCAGCATCCCGTATCCAGTATCCAGTATCCAGTATCCAGTATCGAGCATCCCGCATCACGCCATCGTCCCCATGCATCCTCTCATCCAAAAGCTCATCCGCAGTGGGCCGGTCATCACCGATGGCGCCTGGGGGACCGAACTGCAAGCGCGCGGTCTCGAGATCGGCCAATTCCCCGACGCCTGGAATCTGTCGCATCCCGATCGTGTGGCCGTGGTCGCAGCCGCTTACGTCGCAGCCGGCAGCCAAATAATCCTGACCAACACCTTCGGGGCCAACCGGTTGAGGCTCGGCGGCCATGATCTGGCCGAGCGAGTGGCGGAAGTCAACCGGCGGGGCGTGGAGATTTCGCGCCAGGCTGCCAAAGGCCTGGCTTACGTTTTCGCCTCGCTGGGACCGAGCGGCAAACTGCTGATGACCGGCGAGATCAGCCCGGAGGAGTTGCAGGCCGCTTTTGACGAACAGGCCGCCGCCTTGGCCGAAGCGGGCGCTGACGCCATCGTGGTCGAATCCATGGCCGATTTGGAGGAGGCGAAACTGGCCATCAAAGCAGCGCAGGCCACGGGTTTGCCCGTGGTCGTCTGCATGGTATTCGATTCGGGCAAGAACAAGGATCGCACCATGATGGGCACGACGCCAGAGCAGGTCGCCCAGGAATTGACGGCGGCCGGCGCGGATGTGATCGGCGCCAATTGCGGCCAAGGCATGGCCGGTTTCGTGCCGATTTGCCGGCGCTTGCGCAACGCCACCGCCTGCCCAATCTGGATCAAACCCAATGCCGGCTTGCCTCAACTCGTGGAAGGACGCACCGTTTATCAGACCACCGCCGAGGAATTTGCCGGCCACATTCCGGACTTGATCGCCGCCGGAGCGAATTTTGTAGGTGGATGTTGCGGCGCCAGCGCGGAGTTTATAAAAGCATTGAAACTAAAAATCGAATCCAAGCCATGAAAACCTCTTCCTCTTGCCCTCTCTCCGATTTATTAGGGATCGGAACCAAGCGAAACGCTCTTGTTTCGATCTGGCCCGCTGTCCTGGCCTTCTTGTCTGTGGCAGCGCTTGTTCTTGCAGGCCCAGCAGCCCAAGCCTGGGAGCGCGAGACAAAACTGGCTGCCGACGCTCCGGTGGACATCGCGCCCTGGGGCGAACGCACCTCGTGGGAAAACGGCAAAGACGCGGGCCTCCTTTGGGAAGACCCGCGCGACGTGCAGCGCGTGGTAGTCGTGTTTGCCGGAACACCGCCGGACCCGGCCGGCGTGCGCCTGCAATGGTGGCAATCGCAATGGCCCGACCGCCGCATCCCGCGCGATCGCCTGGCCGGCGCCGGCGAGTCGGGCTGGCTGAACATCGGCGATTGGTATCAAGGGCGCTGGCGCGAGGCGGACTCCATTCTGAAGACGGACGGCAAGACGTGGACCTACACGTTCCAGCCGGTCAACGCCAAGGAATTTCCCAACTTGAAAGATTTTGCCGCCGATTATCGCACGACCCTTAAGCTGCGCCTGCTCTTTAATGAGACTGCGCCCAAGATCGAATCGCTGCAAACCTTCAGCGACTCGACCTGGAAAAAGGCCGAGATGGCCCTGGAATGGGGCGGCACCGCCGGCCAACCGGAAAACTGGGACGGCCAACTTGAAATATTCAACGGTTTTGTGGATCGGATCGAGCCGTTGCCCACGGCGGTGGCGGTGGCTTTGAATGCGGACGGCAGTTGGAAATCCGAGGTCAAAGGCCAGACCTCCGGCGTCCGCGCGCGGATTTGGCTGAGCCAAAGTCCCAACCTCAACTCGTTCGATAAGACGGTCGTGACCCTGCGCGCCGGCCCGGTCACTCCCGTCAGTTTCGACGCCGCTGAAGTGGCCGGCGGCGGGCGTGTCTTCGTCCCGGCCTTTGGCCTTCTGGTCCGGCGCGCCGATGACTCCGACACTTACGCCACCGCGCTGGCCCGCTGGAAAGCGCGGACGACCAAGCCGATCTACGAGCGCGTGTTTGACGAACCCGAACAAACCTTCGCCCGCGCCATGTCGGAGATGCCACCGAAGCGGCAGTTTTACATTCCGCTCGGCTGCGCGGGAGGCCGCCAGCGGTTTGGCGTGGACCCGGACGGATCGGTCTTCTGCGTCAACGACCGGATCGACCAGCCGAAGGGCAAAGACACGCCGCGCCGCACCTGGGGTGGAAACCGTCTGCGATACCGCTTCGGACTGCCGGAAGGGACGCCGGCCAAGCGCTGGATTGAAGAACAAAGCTTGCCGATCATCCACGCGCAGTGGGAACGCAACGGCATCCGCTACACGCAAACTGCTTTCGCGACGCGCTTGGACCCCGGCAGCCTGGGGCCTCCCGATATGCAGGCCGACGACACCACCGTTCTCATGGTCAAGATGGTCGCTGAAAACACGCGCGCCCAATCGGCGCCCGCGGCGTTGACGCTTTCCCTGGAAGCCGATGGCCGCCCGCTGGAATTGACGACGCGCGATGGATTGGTCTTCGCCAAGTTGAGTTCAGGCGCGGTGATGCGGTGTGCCTTGGAGACGCCGCCGGAAGCCACGGTCGCCATGGAAGCCGGCAAGATCGTTTGTGAGGGAGAAATGCCGGCCGATGAAAGGGCCGAAGTGTTTGTCAAAATCCCGTTCATCACGCTGGACCAGCCGGCGGAGTTGGAGCGGCTGAGGAATTTGAACTTCGAGGATGAATTGCGGCGGGCCAAGGATTTCTGGCTGAGCCGCGCCAATGCCAGCACCCAAATCCGGACGCCGGTCAATGAGATCAACAACTTTTACCGGGCGCATGTCTCGCACCTGTTGATCAATTGCGGGCGGGAAGTGGGCGCAGACCGGCTCATGGCGCGCGTGGGCAGCTTCGGCTACGGCGTTTATGGCAACGAATCGTGCATGATGATCACCGACCTCGACCGCCGCGGCCTGCACCAGGAAGCCGAGCGTTGCCTGGAAACGTTTTTGCATTATCAGGGCACATCCGATTTGCCGGGAGATTATTCCTCGCAGGAAGGGGTTTTCAACGGCGCCGGCGGCTGGGAATCGGGCGGCTACAATCAACATCATGGCTGGATTATGTGGGCCATGGCGGAGCATTACTGGCACTCCGGTGACGCGGCCTGGCTCAAAAAGAATGCCGGCAAACTGGTCAAAGCGTGCGACTGGATCAGCCAGGAACGGGCGCGCACCAAGAACTTTGAAGCGAAGAGCCTGCGCGGCCTCGAGCGCGGCCTGCTGCCGCCTGGCTCGCTCGAGGACATTGGCGACTGGCGCTGCTGGCTCTCGAACAACTGCTTCAGTTGGTGGGGCTTGGACGCCGTGGCCCGGGCTTTGGCGGACATCGGCCACTCCGAGTCCAAACGCTTGCTCGAGGAGGCAGAAAGTTATTGTGCCGACGTAGCCGAGGCTTTCCGCGAAGCCATGATCCGCTCGCCGCTGGTGAAATTGCGCGATGGCTCTTCCATTCCCGCCATTCCTTCCGAGGTGCATCGCCGCGGGCGGACCTTCGGCTGGATCACCGTCACGCTGGAAGGTTCGATTTACCTGATTCGGACCGGCATGATTCCTCCGCGCCATCCCATGTCGCAGATGATCATGCAGGATTACGAGGACAACCTCTACTTGTCCGAGCAATACGGGTATTCGCCGAAGCACCTGGAACATTGGTTCAGCCGCGGCGGTTTTTCCATGCAGCCTAATCTGCTCTGCTCGCCGCATCCCTACCTGATTCGGGACGAGATCAAACATTTCCTGCGCAGTTACTTTAACGCCTTCGCCGTCTGCTACTATCCGAACACGCAAATGATGACGGAGCATCCGTTGCCGGACCTGGGCGACTGGCGTGGCGACCATTACAAGTCCTCGGACGAGTCCAATTCCACTTACTGGCTGCGGCTGATGTTTATCGATGAACGGCAAAACGATTTGTACCTGGGCATGGCGGTGCCGCGGGCCTGGCTGAGTGACGGCCAAAAGCCAGCCATTGAACGGGCGGCGACCCGATTCGGCCCCATGAGCCTGCGCTTTGAATCGCAAGCCGCCAGAGGCGCCATCAGCGCGGTCATCGATCCGCCGGGCCGGCGCGCGCCGGGGAGAACGTACCTGCGCTTCCGCCATCCGGAAGAAAAACCGATCACCCGCGTCACGATCAATGGCGAACCGTGGACCAAGTTTGACCGCCGTCGCGCGATGATCGAACTGCCGAAGCTCACCGGACAGACGACCGTCGTCGCCCATTACGGCGAATAGAAAAATGAATCTTGAATCCATTTCACGCCGGCGCCTTTTGCGCCACACGACCCTCGCCGCCGCCGCCGGCGCGCTGGGCGCGAGTTTGAACCCGCCGAACGTTTCGGCAGCCGTGCCGGAAGGCGCTTCATCCGCCAAGCCGGGCCAGTTGAACGTGCGCGACTTTGGCGCCGTGGGCGACGGAAACAAGGATGATACCGCCGCCTTTGCCAGCGCCCTTAAAGCCGCGGCGGAAACGGGCGCCTACGACGTGTTTGTCCCGCGCGGAAGCTACTTGATCAAGGGCCAATTGGACATCCCGGAGAACGTGGTGCTCGAAGGGGTCTTTCGCGCCCCGACCGCGCGCACCCAGAATGCCGGCAGCACATTGCTGGCCGTGGCCGGCGCGGGTGAACCCAGCGGCCCGCCTTTCATCACGCTGCATCAAAACTCGACGCTGCATGGCTTGACCGTTTTCTATCCCGACCAAAAACAGAAAAACCCGCCCGTGGCCTATCCTTGGACCGTGCGCGGCATCGGCGACAATTGCTCGCTGGTCGATGTGCTGCTGGTCAATCCCTACCAGGCCGTCGATTTCGGCACCGCTCCCGCCGGCCGTCATTACATCAAAGGGCTTTACGCACAACCGCTTTATCGCGGGCTTTTCATCGATCAATGCTTCGATGTCGGGCGCGTTGAGGACGTCCATTTCTGGCCGTTCTGGGGCGGATGGGATGCCGCGCTGTACGAGTTTGTGCGCGAGGAAGGGATCGCCTTCATCATCGGCCGGACCGATTGGGAGTACCTCTTCAATTGCTTCTGCATCGGCTATCGCGTGGGCTACCAATTCATTCAAACGAAAGCCGGTGCGCCCAACTGTGTCCTGACGCAATGCGGCTCGGATATTGGACCCACGGCCGTGCGCGTGGAAAGCTGCCAGGGCCACGCCGGATTATCGTTCGTGAACGGGCAATTTATGGCGGGCATCGAAGTCAAGGAGACCAACAAAGGCCCCGTTAAGTTCACCGCTTGCGGTTTCTGGAACGTGCCGAGCACCGATAACCATGCCGTCCTGGCCGGCACCGGGCACACGACATTCAATGGCTGTCATTTTATCGGCTGGGGACAAAAGAACGCCGAGGCCCCGGCCATCCACGCCCGGCGCGGTGGCCTGACGGTGACAGCTTGCGATTTCATGGACAAAGGCAAGGTGCAAGTGGCCATTGAACCGGAGGTGGAAGCCGCGCTGGTTTTTGGCAATCGTCTGCGCGGCCAGGAACGGATTGTCAACCGGGCTGCGGCGCGCGCGCAGATTGGACTGAACGTGGTGTCAGACTCCCAGCCTGCAAAATAGGCCCCGCCTCAGACGGGCTGCAATCCAACCAGACAGCGCGCACCAAACAAGCTCGGCCAGCGCGAAAGCTGCGTGTCCAAACGCTGCAACGTGGGTAGCCAGCTTTCCGGATAGAAGGCCGGTTTGCTGAATCCGCCGGAAAGCAGGTAGCTGAAGCTGGCAAAAGCCGTGGCGTAGAAAACCGACCAGCCTTCCAGCCCTGCCGGCTGAGCTTTGCCGAAAAACAGCCGTGTGGCATTGCCTTGTGCCGCGTAGTAACGGCGCGGTCGTGACAGCGTCCCGGCCATTTCGATCGGTTGTCGCCAGCCAACCGGTTCGTGGTGGAGCAGTCCATAGACCGGCAAGCTGGCCCAACTGATGTACGGTTCAAAGAGGATGAGCCGCCCCTGATCGGCCAGCACGCGCCGCGCTTCCTTCAAGAAACAATTCGGCGCCTGCAAATGATGGAACACGTCAAACAGCAGCAAGTGCGAGACACTGCCCCGAAGGAACGGCAGTTCGTAGCCGTCGCAGACCACATCGAGCCACGGATTGGGAAACAGGTCGGTGGTGACAGCATGCGGCAGATGCGACTTT
The DNA here is from genome assembly GCA_964363225.1 of uncultured Verrucomicrobiota bacterium. Lineage (GTDB taxonomy): Bacteria > Verrucomicrobiota > Verrucomicrobiia > Limisphaerales > CAYIIH01 > CAYIIH01. The sequence continues at coordinate 11,683 of CAYIIH010000039.1, forward strand.
AAATTGCCGATGCCGGAGCCAATCTCGACAATTCTTCCCGGCAACTCCGGTTGGACCAGCGTCAGAATCTGCTCGTAAAAGCGGGCGTAAATGCTTTGCAGGAGCGGTTTGCCTTGCCAGGAACGTCGATTGCGTTCGATCTCGGCCTGATGCTGTTCGAGAGGCGCTGTCATAGGATGAATCTCGGACCTATTCATTCTCATAAGACCGGCCTGATGACGAGAGCTAACATTGGCTTGGCTTTCTTTATCGGCCGATGGTCAGGAGCCGGTGCTTTCATTACTTCTGGGGGCGGGTATTGGGGCAAGCTGGCGTTGAGCGATTGCCAATTTCGCGGCAGTTCGATGGCCCATTATTTCGATGGTCCCACCGGTCGCGAAGTTATTCTGACACACAAGATGACAAGTTTTTTTCTTGCGCCAGAAACTTCTCCAGCCTTACGATTGCTACGATCATGAAAAGCCAATTTCTTTCGATGAGCAAAGGACCAATTATGAAGTCAAAGGTCATCTCTCTCTCTCTCTCTCTCTCTGCGCGTTCGGCGCGGTGAGCGTTCTATCGGCTCAGGCGCAAGCGCCTGGGGTTATGTCGTCCGTGACGTCCGATCCGAGTGTCGAAATCATCGACCGTGGGCAGGACTTCGCGGTTTATCGGAGTATTAGTACAATCACCAATGAGAATGGGCAGGCCAGCTACTCCACAAATCAGTTCACCCTGATCGAAAATGGCCTGCACTACCTCGAGGATGGCGTCTGGAAACCGAGCGAGGACGTCCTCGAACCGTTCGATGGAGGCGCCATCGCGCGACGCGGTCCGAACAAGGCCATCTTCAACGCGGACCTCAACGCGGAGGCGGTGTTCGACATCGAGATGGCGGACGGAAAACGCTTGCGCGGGGGAGTGCGGGCGATTCAACTGACCGACCTAAAGACCGGCCAGAGTGTCGTGTTGGCGACGGTCAAGGACTCGGCCCCGGGAGAGTTGTTGCCACCGGGCCAAATCGTGTACCGGGACGCGTTCGACGGGCTGAAGGCAGACCTGCTAATGGCCTGGAGACACAATTTGTTCAGTCACGATGTCGTGCTCCGGGAGCGACCGGAATTGCCTGCGGGTTGGGATCCGGCTACGGTCCGTCTGGAGGTGATCACCGAGTTTGTCGAAGCGCCGGTGCCGGAACTGCGGCGGCAGCGGGTGGGACGCGAAGGCGAGGAGAAACTGGAGGACCATGCGGTCATTGATTTTGGCGCGATGGTCATGCTCATGGGCCACGGTTTTCCGGTTGAGGGCCAGCGGGCATGGGCAGTGGGCGGATTGCCTCCGGCGCCCGGCGCGACGCCGATTCTCAAGCAATACCACGAATGGCCGGATGGCCGGCGGTTTCTCGTGGAATCAATTGCGTGGGCGGACGCGGAGCTGCAATGGAAGGACCTGCCCGTGGCCAAGCGGGCAGACGCGGCAAAGCCACTTCAAGAACAGCCGGAGGGAGCGCGAGCTTTCGGAATGCGGCGGCAAGCGCAGCGCGACGCCGCTTTGGCTGCCAGAACGACCTCCTCCTCGCGAACTGAAAAGGCCGTCGTTGCCGGCGCAGCCCAAAGCGCTCCTCGCATTTGGCCGGAGCCGCGCCCGTGGTCCAGTGAGCGCAAGCCCATCGCGGTCGCCCAGCTTGACTACGCGCCCACCGGCTACGTGGTGGATTTCTTCATCATCCCGGACCAAGGCAGTCCGAGCACGTTCCTCACTGGATGGACCTACTACATCAAAAACAATTACTGGGTAGGCTCGGCCTACTTCCAGCCCGGCTGTACGATCAAATTCAAAAATAACGCCTCGTTGACCGCCTACGCTTGGATCGACTTCCCGGCCACAGGGACAGCGCCGGTCTTCACTTCGCGGAATGACAACGGGTTTGGCGAACGGATTATTGGAGTTCCAGGCGAGACCGACAGCAATGGCGATCCCACGCTGCACCGGGCCAGCGTGGCCCTGATGGTGTATTACGTGGGCTGGAACACCGAAATCAAGAATGCCCGCATCCGCTGGGCGCAGACCGGCGTGAACTACCAGGACGACTGCGGGGCCGGCCAGTGGCACACCGTGCGCGATAGCCTGTTCGAGTATTGTCAAACGGGCATCTATATGTACATGAGCTGCGGCGGCGTGGTGCTCAACAACGTGAAGAAGTGCACCGTCACGACGCCGATCACCGGCTGCTGTTACTGGTCCGGCTCCATCACAGAGGACTGCGGCGTCGTGTCGGTGGCCAGGGTGAACGATCCCGCCCAAGATTCGGCTTCGGGAGACCCGAATAAGAACAGCCAGTCGGAGTGCAGCTTTGTCGTGGTGGACAGCTCTCGGATTGTCGCCGCCTTCTTTGACACACATCTGAGCGAGTACGCGTTGGGTCAAATTGACTTTCCGGGAATCGTGTCTCCCCGCTCGACCGGATGGGCTGTTTCGACCGATGGCGGAGTGAGCTTCACGGATCAAGGAGCCCTCCTTCCCAACCCGCCGACAAGCACTTTACAGGGTGATGCGGGCGATCCAGTGATGGCGCGCGACACTGCAAACGGCGCCATTTACCTGCTGGTCAATCCTTCTCGTGAACCGTCCACTTGGCGCGGTTTTCGATTATGGAAATCGACTGACAACGGCCAAAGCTTTGCCCTCTTGAATAGCGATGTCTTCGGTGGCGCTGTCACCATGTCTGATAAACCGATGATTGCGGTAAACAATTACCCCGGCCTAAGCAACTCGGGGCACCTTTATGTCGCAGGCAGTTGTCTTGCTGGTGGTGCCGTTGTTTGGTGCTCACACTCGGCAGACGGAGGTGTGACTTGGGACGCTCCACAGATTCTTGGACCTGGCCACGGAGCCGACATAGCCATACGCTCGAATGGGACTATTTACGTGTTCTACTTGGTCTCCACTCTTAATGGTTCGACTTACCAAAACTCGATTCAGTACCGCTGGCGTCGCCTTGCTAATAATTACTGGAACGGGCCTGAAGCCGTTCCCGCTCATCCGGATAGCGAGCTTCTGTACTCGGTGAACTCGAATGCCAGCGGAAACCTGAAGCGGTCTAACTCGGCCGCGCCTGAGGACTACTTCATCTCAAATGGTTTCCCGAGGGTTGCCGTCAATCCGGTGAACGGACGAATTTATCTCGTCTATGCCGACCTGCCATATCCCGGTTCGACCACCAACCGGGGTGATATCTTTGTCCAGGACGCGTGGCCGCACGGGGATGGCTCACTGGATGGACATTGGAGCGGCGCAATCCGGGTCAACAACGACGCCACGCAGACCGATCAATGGAATCCGGCCGTCGCCATCAACCCGGCCGGAACAGTGTTGTTCGTTGGGTACTACAGCCGCCAAAGCCGGCCCACTCAAAACGACTTGATCATGGCTTACGGCTCGAAGGCGAACATTTCGAGCGGCCTGGTGGGCGCAACGTTCGATATGATTCCGATCAGCACGCCGTTTCCACCCCTGTTTCCGGGGACCACTCAGAGCACACCCCCGGGAAACGTCTGGATGTACGATCACGTCTGGGTGCAAACCGGCGTATGTTTTGACGTCAACGCCTATCTTGTCGATTGCGGCAGCGTGAATAAATACGAAGGACCGGTTAATAGTCCGTACCAGAATTTCATGGCCGATGATTACGCGTGGGTGAGTGCGGACGGTTCTTATTTCTACTATGCCTGGTGTGACCGGTCTGACACTTATTTCTCAGGGGGAAATAGCCGTCCCGACCCAAACATCAGGCTGGGGAAAATTAGACAATGAAATCCAGTTGATGCCTCATCGCCATTTCTCCCGGCTACGCTAGCGCAGTAGTTTGCAGCAATGGGTGCCATGCGTTACGGTTGGGTGAGTGGCTGAATGGCGTGATGAATCAGGAGCTTAAGAGGAGAACCATGAAAACAATCCCTATCATTTCCATCTACGTATCCTTCCTTGCCGTTGCTTTTGGGCAAGGCTCAGTTGACTTCAGAAACAGAGTCTTCAGCCAGGGTGGGTGGGCTGTGGATGCCCCGTTCTTTGACGATCAGGGCGTTTTGTTGGAGGGGCCGAGCTACGTTGCGCAACTGTATTACTGGAGAATAGGCGAGGGCTTCCAAGCCGCAGGCAGCCCGGTGTCATTTGCCACCAACGGCTACTTCTACGACAGTGCCGTTGAGCTGCCTTTCGTGCAAGAGTGTGCTCCAGTGTGGGTTCAGGTGCGCGCCTGGCTCCTTAACGGCAGCACGAATTTCGAGCAAGCCGTTGTGACAGGAGCTTGGTCAGGCGTTTCGAGTGTTCTTTTTCTCCCCTATACGGGCAGTCCCAGTCGCCCTGAGGGCTGCATACACGCTCGATTGTTTGGCCTCCAATACCCTGGCAGTCCCCTGGTGGTCCGGCAACCGCAGGCCCAGACCGTAACTACGGGGCAGAGGGTGACGCTATCGGTGATTGCCAGCAGCGGCGTGCAGATGGGTTACCAATGGCGTCAACAGCCAAGTGACCGGCCTGACGGACTGATTCCTGGGGCCACGAACACCAGCTACACCACCTCCGTTCTGCGCACCAACACCACCTTTTGGGTCAGCGTGGCCAATTCCGCCGGCTCGGTCCTCAGCGACCGTGTGACGGTCACGGTTGTTTCTCGCGCCCCACGGCTAATAGTGAGTCAAGTTTCCGGCTTGCCCGTGCTGATCATTGATGGGGTGGCGGGCATGACTTACCGGATTGAATCCAGCACGAGCCTAGGCCTGAGCAACTGGACCGGTTTGGCCGATGTCACGCTCCAGAGCAGTCCCTTCACGTTTGTGGATGTCCCAGCCATCAATGCACGGATGCGCTTTTACCGGGCTGCCGTTCGCTAACGCGCTGGGAAGGGGTTTTTGACTTTATGACAATCTTCCCGAAATGGCTCCCTTACGTCTGGATGACACGCTCCGGATGGCAAGCGTCGGCTACCTGAACCGGCTGATGTAATCTGATCCAACGAGACCGGGAAGAAAGACCAAAACTCTACAATAGCCGGGACTGACCCCTGCCCAAGCGAACGAACTTCAATCGCGTGGCGGCGAAAACCACCATGCGCAGCAGCAGCCAGCCGTGGCGCCAGCGTTGGATATTGGTTTCGCCATAGGTCCGGGCTTGATAGCGAATTGGCAAATCGACAATCCGCAAATTCAGTTTAGCCGCGCCGAACAACAGATCAAAATCGCCAAACGGATCGAAATCGCCGAAATAGGCGCGGTTGCGGGCAATCTCCTCGTAATCGGCGCGAAAGAGCACTTTGGTTCCGCAGAGGGTGTCTTTGATCGGCTGTCCCAGCAGCCAACTGAAGGCCATGCCGAACAGTTTGTTCGCCACCATGTTGAGGAATTGCATCGCTTCCTGTTCCATCGGATAGACGAGACGCACGCCATTGACAAACTCGGCTGTGCCGGAGCGCGCGACTTCGTAAAACTTGGGCAACTGCTCCGGCGGCATGGTCAAGTCGGCATCGAGAATGAACAACAAATCGCCTTGCGCCGCAGCAAAGGCCTCGCGCACGGCTCCGCCCTTGCCCTTGCTTTGCTGCTTCAACATCTTGATTTTTCGCTCCGGATATTGGGCCGCCACCCGCTGGATTTCGGCCCAGGTATCGTCTTGGGAATGGCCTTCAATGAAGATGATTTCCGTGCCTCGACCGAGTTCCGGGATCCGTTGCACGGCGGCCTCGATGTTGCCGGCTTCGTTGCGGGCCGGTAGGACCACCGAGCAGGTAAATTGCCGGGCCGGGTCCCGCTCCGGACGCGGCCGCGCCACCTGAAAAACTGTGAGGCAACAGGAGGAAAACAATGGCGCCAGCCAGCGATTGAGAAACGCCGCCAGCCAGGGCGTGCGCAGGGGCCAGAGAATGCGCGTCTCGGTCTTGATTATTTCCCATCCAGCCAGATGCAGGAGATTCCGCATGTCGCTGGAGGAAAGCCAGTTTTGCGGCAGCACCGGCGATTTGGCCCCGACCTTTTCCGCGACGGCCAAAACGGGCCGCCAGAGGTTGTTGAAGAAATTCAAGACCAGCCGGGTGCGGGGTTGGGAAAAGGCGCGCAGCCGTTCCAGCAGCCATTGCACATCGGGCAGATCGTTGACCAGGTCGGACAGGATAATGTAATCGAACGTTTCCTCGCTCGAAAACTGGCCGGCTTCAGCCACCTGGAATTCGAGGTTGGGATGCCGCCGACGAGCCAGATCGATCATGGGCGGGCTGAAATCAAGACCAAGGCCGCGTGCGGGTTTGACGGCGGCCAGCAAATCACCCAGGCCGCAGCCGACCTCGAGCACGCGCAAGCCGGGAGGGACCAGAAAGGCATAATAATTTTGCAGCAACCGATGGTAATGGCGATTTTGCTCCCGAGGACGAAAGGGAGCGCGTTGCTCGTAAAACGCGCGGCGGTCAGTCATTGGACCACTATTTAGCGACTATTTTTTTGAAAGCGAGCTTCAAGTGGGCCTCCGGGTAATCGCTCCGTCACGGCGGGTGCATGAATTCGCCGTGGATCGGAGCGCCGTTTGCCAGCCGGCTTTGAGGTAGCGAAAGCTGGCAAGGCGGCTGGCATCTGGCATCTGGCGCTCCACTTGCCTGGACGGACTGATGGCGCGGCCGCTGAAATTTGCTTTTGGGTTCTGCGATTCCTGTGGCAAACTCAGCTCGCATGAACATAGGCTCGAATTCTCACCCCCTACGCCTGCGCCCAGCGGCTGGAGTTCGAGGTCGATGCGGATGACCCGAGTCTAGTGGTGATCGCACAATCTTTTTACCATACCTGGCGCGCCCGCGAGGACGGAAAACCGGTCCTGCTCTGGCGCGCCAATTACACCTTTCAAGCCCTGGAAGCGGGGGGCGGCGTGAAGAAAGTGTCATTGATTCTTACAGACCGCAGTCTTCTTTGCGGCGTAATGATTTCAGGAGTTGCGTTGGCGGAGTGCCTTATTGGCTGGTGGCGACTGGCTCGGTCCGCAACAGCCGGGATTGTTCTCGAACCCGAGGCAAGTTCTCTGCGGCCATGAATTCCCGTCGCGCCCAATATGCTGGCGGCTGGCACAGCCGGAAATCGATCCTGGCTCTCCTTCAAACTGAGGCCCCATGCCGCTGATGCTGCCTGATTTTACACTTGCTTCGCCCGTGTCAAAAACCGATGAGTGGTTTGATCCCAAACGCTTTTCGGTGCTCCTGGCTCTTTTTATCATCGCCCTTTTCCCGGATGTGCTTCTCGGTCGCAATACCTTTTTTTTCCGCGATTACGGAATCTTTGGCTATCCCCTGGCCTTTTATCACCGTGAAAGTATATGGCGGGGCGAATTGCCTTTATGGAATCCCCTCAACCATTGCGGGCTGCCCTTTTTGGCGCAATGGAATACAATGGTCCTGTACCCGCTCTCGCTCATTTACGTTTTGCTGCCTCTGCCATGGTCCTTGAGCTTTTTCTGCTTGCTGCATCTTTTCTTGGCGGGGTTGGGGATGTACTTTTTGGCCCATCAATGGACGGCCTCCCGCTTTGCGGCCAGCGTGGCCGGTTTGGCCTTTGCCTTCAGCGGATTGCTGTTAAGCAGCCTCAAGTGGCCCAACAACATTGCGGCACTGGGGCTTATGCCCTGGGTGGTGCTCTGGGTGGCACGGGCCTGGCAGGAGGGTGGACGCAGCCTGCTGGTCGCAACCGGGGCGGCGGTTCTGCAAATGCTCTCCGGCGCCCCCGAAATCATACTGTTAACCTGGATGCTGCTGTCGGCGTTGTGGGCCGAGGAACTGTTTCGCGGCCGGAGACCGCGCTGGCCCGCGCTGCGTCGATTCTTCACGGTCATTCTGTTGGTGGCTGGACTGTGCTCCGTGCAATTGCTGCCGTTCCTGGATTTGCTGGCGCATTCCCAGCGAGACCGGCATTTTGCCGATTCGGCTTGGGCCATGCCGTTGTGGGGATGGGCCAATTTCCTGGTTCCCTTGTTTCGGAGCTTTCCTTCGTACCACGGAGTGTATGCGCAATACGACCAGTTTTGGGTTTCCTCTTATTATGTCGGAATTGGGGTCTTAGGATTGGCTCTCTTGGCCAACTGGCGGCCAGCGGAACGGCGCGTCTGGCTATTGTCGGCAGCAGGAGCGATGAGTCTGATCCTGGCCTTGGGCGATGAAGGTTACGTCTATCGCTGGCTGCGAGAGAGCATCCCGGCTTTTGGCTTTTTCCGTTATCCCATTAAGTATGTGGTGCTGGCAGTTCTTGTCATACCATTGCTGGCGGCCATCGGCGTGGCTCAAGGCCGGTTTTTGCTGGACTCGAATGACGCTCGCAAGACCGGGCGGCCTTTGCTGGTCATCGCCCTGCTTTTCGGAGGAGCGATGGCCGCGATCCTCTGGCTCGCTCAGACGCATCCCTTGGCCTATGATCAGTGGACGGAAACCTGGCGAAATGCTCTGACACGAGCCGTATTCCTCGCTTTGGGCTTTGGGATCTTGGCGCACTTTGGAATGGGGTCAGTCCTCACTAATGACACAAATGGTCCTAACAAGTTGCCCAGTCATAGGCGCGCATTTGTGTCAATAGTGAGGACTGACCCCGTTCCTTTCGAATCGAAGACACGACGGCTGTTCGGTTTGCTGTTTCTTGTCCTGGTTTGGCTCGATGCCTCCATGCACGCGCCTTCTCAGAATCCGACGATCTCCCCCTGGGTGTACGACCGCGGTCTGGCGCAACTGAAGCCATTTCCCACGCCGGGAGAGTCGCGCGCCTTGCTCAGCCCAAGCGCCGAGTTGAAGCTCAACCATTTGCTGCCCACCGATCCGATTAATGATTATCTGACCAGCCGGCTGTCACTGTTCTGCAACTGCAACTTGCTGGACGGCATTCCGAAAGTGGACGGGTTTTACTCGTTGAACTTGCGGGAAGAAGCGCAGGTTCATGCGCTCCTTTATGCTGCTCCGGAGCGCTTGTTTCCGTCCCTCAATGGATTCCTGAGCGTCTCGCATATAACTGCTCCCGGCAAAACCGTCCATTGGATGGCGCAGACGAACTACATGCCTTGGAGCACCGCCGGACAGCGGCCGTTGTTTGAAAATGTCACGAACACATTGCGCCTGCTGGCGGCGACGAACTTCAACCCCGGGGAAGTTGTCTGTTTGCCACCGGAAGCCAAGGACCGGATCACTGTCCGCAACCAAACCCGGGCGAGGATTGTCTCCGCGACGTATTCCGCCCATCGCATCTCGCTCGAGGTCGAAGCGGCCGAGCCATCCATGGTGGTCTTGGCTCAGAGTTATTATCATCCCTGGCAAGCTCGCGTTAATGGCGCTGAGGTCCCCATCTGGCGAGCCAATCATGCCTTTCAAGCTGTGCAGGTGCCGGCCGGCCGCTGCCAAGTCCAACTTGTTTATCGTGACCACGCTTTTTTTCTTGGGTGCGCGCTCTCCATCGCCACTATTCTGGGAGGCTTGGTTATTTTCTTCCGAGTGAAATCCGACCAGAATCGCCTTGAAAATGGGAAGGCGCGGCCCGCCATGATTGACACTCCAAGTCCGGGGACTCCATGACGAGCGATCAGCCATCTGCCGCCGATGATCCGCCCGCGAATCCGCCGCGAGCCGAAAGTTGGTTTACGCCAGGACGGTTTGCCCTGCTCTTAGGAGCCTTTCTTTTTGCGGCGTTTCCCCGAGTGATGCTCGGTCTCGATACTTTTTTTTATCGGGATTTTGGTGTGCTGGCCTATCCGACTGTTTTTTATCACCACGAAAGTTTCTGGCGGGGTGAACTCCCGCTTTGGAATCCTTACAGCAACTGCGGCGTGCCTTTTCTGGCGCAGTGGGGAACAATGACTCTTTATCCGTTCTCTTTCGTCTATCTGCTTCTCCCCTTGCCCTGGTCCTTGAACTTCTTTTGCCTGGCCCATTTATTCCTGGCGGGTCTGGGCATGTACTTTTTGGCGGGCCGCTGGCTGGGAAACCGGTGGGCTGCCAGCGTGGCGGGAACTGCTTTTGTGTTTAGCGGCGTAACCTTGGCCTGTCTGGTCTGGCCAAATTATACGGTGGCCTTGGGTTGGATGCCATGGGTGGTGCTCCAAGCGGAAAGGGCTTGGAGCGAAGGCGGGCGACGGGTGGTCCTGGCGGCAGCCATTGCGGCGCTGCAGATGCTTTCGGGAGCGCCTGAGATTGTGTTGCTGACCTGGGTTTTGTTTGTCGGACTTTGGATAACTCACTTCATCGGGCGAGGCTGTGACCGGCTCTCAATGCTGCGCCGGATGGCGGCTTTGGTCCTGGTGACGAGCGGACTGGTTGCCGCTCAGTTAATGCCATTCTTTGATCTGCTCCTGCATTCACAGAGGGATCGAGCGTTTGCCCCGGAGAAGTGGACCATGCCAGGATGGGGCTGGGCCAATTTCTTAGTCCCTCTGTTTCATTGCTTTCAGACTCCGCAAAGAACTTTTTTCCAGTACGGCCAGGAGTTTCTTTCCTCATCCTACCTGGGCGCAAGCATCCTGGTTTTCGCAGTATTGGGAACGGCCTGGGTTCGACAACGCCGGGTTTGGCTCTTGGCTGCATTCGCATTATGCGGTGCAATTCTGGCTTTGGGCGAAAACGGTTTTGTTTATCCACGGCTGAGGGAACTGGTTCCTGTGCTGGGGTTTGGAAGGTACCCGGTCAAATTCATTTTTCTGATGGCCTTTGCCATTCCTTTATTGGCTGCTTACGCACTTGGGGCGTTTGAAGAGTCGGTGGGGCCCAGTTTGGCCAGCCGGAAAGCTCATGTCACGATGGCTGGTTTTGTTGCGCTCGTGCTCATCGGTACCATCTTGTGGTTCGCCCGGCGCTATCCGTTTCCGTATGACCAGTGGCATGCCACTTTTCAAAACGCGATCACGCGAGTGCTTTTGCTTGTCTTCACCCTCGGATTCGCCGCGCAATTGGGCTCCCCGCATGCAGGACGGGGGCAGATATACGGGCGCTGGATCATCCTCATTTTGATCGCCGTCGATGGAATGACCCATATTCCGCGCCAGAATCCCACTCTTCCAGCCAGCATCCTATCGCCGGGAATATGGCAATTAGCCGTCAAAGCTCCCTTGCCGAAACATGGCGAAACGCGCGCCATGATCAGCCCTGCGGCTGAACAGCGATTGCTCAGAAGCGAAGTTTCAGATTGGTCGAACGATTTTTGGGGCAAGCGCATTGCGCTTTGGTCAAACCTGAACCTGTTGGAGGGCATCCCAAAGGTTAATGGCTCAGCCACACTCCAGTTACGCGAACAGATGGAAGTGCAAGCGCTTCTATACAGCAGCACAAACCGGGAATCTCCCGGCCTGATGGATTTCCTCGGAGTCTCTCGAATCAGCGCCCCTGGAAAAACCCTGGATTGGGCCGCGCGCCATTCTTTTCTGCCCCTATGCACCGTCGGACAAAAACCCGTCTTTGCTGATGCTGCCGGCACTTTGGCAGCGCTTACGAACGCAAGCTTTGATGCTCGAAAGGCTGTTTATCTGCCTCGGCAAGCAGAAGTATTCGTTCATGCGACGAATCAAGTCTCCGCTAGAATTCTCTCCCAAGTTGTCAAACATCATCGCATCCAACTGGAGGTCGAAGCTGAAGCGCCGACGATTCTGGTCATAGCCCAATCGTCTTATCATTGCTGGCGGGCGCAGGTGGATGGCCGTCCGGTTCCAATTTTGAAGGCCAACCACGCATTTCAAGCCGTGGACGTACCGGCGGGGCGAAGCAAGGTGGCTGTAATCTATTGGGATCGTGCTTTTTATGTTGGATTACTTATCTCCGGAATTACGCTTCTAGGATGCGGTTGGCGCTGCCTCCGTTGATGAATTCACGGAAAGAGAGTTGGGTATTCCTTGGAAATCTAATTTGCTCGACCCGCATCAAAACCCCGTCGGTCATCGACAATAGGTTTTCCGAAATGAATTGCGGACCTACAAGGTATGACCCGGGAAGTTGCAGGTGGCGTCCAAGCCAATGGCTCTGAAGTCATAAGTGCCACCTGCCGGACACTCCGGCGTCTTTTTGATGTAGAGCTCTGGACCGATCAAATCGGCCTCGGCAGGAATTGCCCCCTCCTGCTTCCCATTCTCAACCCCCCAAATCTGCTTTGCCGATTCAATTTGGGAGAGGTTTTCAGTGCAGATTTGTTTGCGGGCTTGGGTTCGGCTTTTGAGGAAATTCGGAATGGCGAGCGCCACAATCAACCCAAGAATGCCCACCACAATCATAATTTCGATCAGCGTAAAGCCCTGCTCCGTTGATGAGCAGCTATACCCTTTCATGGCTCGCTGAAGTGGTTACCCCAATGAAAAACAGGCTTGAGGCCACTGCCTCAAGCCTGCTGAGAAGAATTTTTCTAACCTAACTGTGCGCGATTAGAGAGTATGACCGCTCAAGCTGCATGTCGGGGAGGTATCCACTGCGCTATAGGCGTAAGTGCCACCTCCTGGGCACTTCGGCGCCCCGCCTTTAATATAGGCTTCAACCTCAGCCGCAACGGTCGCTGAGCCGGCGCTCTTCTTGTTTTCCAAGGCCCATTGTTCCTTGGCGCCGTCGATCTGGCGCAAGTTATTGATGCAGGCATTCTTCTGCGCTGTGCCACGGGCTTTCACGAAGTTGGGAATAGCGATGGCAGCCAACAAACCAATGATGGCCACAACGATCATGATTTCCACCAGGGTGAAGCCTGATTTACGATTATTTTTGATTTGCATAACTGATCTTTCTGTCATGCGGCGTGAACAACAGCAGAAGGCGGGTTATTATTAGTGCAATTTTGTTCACAAATTGCCTTCTGCAAACCGCAAGGTCACATCCTAGCAAGCTTGATACCAAAGTCAACTTTAAAAAATGGACTATTGCCCCCCCTTAACTCGCCAAACAGACTAGCCAAAGCCCGCCATTCAGCACCATTCATGCGTTGGCGAAACAGGATCTCTTCAAACCAAAAAGAAAAAGACACTGTCATTGACTTGCCCACATGTCTCAGATCAAAACAGACAGCCCGAAAACTGAGACAGGAATAAAACCAGGCTTGCAGACGCCCTGCTCCTCTATCTAATTTCCGAACCGTGGAATTGAAATCAAGTGCTCGCATTTATGTGGCGGGCCATCGCGGCCTGGTGGGAAGTGCCATTTGGCGTGAGCTCCAAAAAGAGGGCTACACGCATCTTATTGGCAAAGCCCGATCTGAATTGAATCTCTTAGAAGGCCCGGCTGTCCAAGAGTTTTTCAAAGCCGAACAGCCTGAGTTTGTTTTTATCGCCGCAGCCAAAGTAGGGGGCATTCATGCCAATAACAGCTACCCGGCAGAATTCATTTACGAGAATCTCCAGATCCAGAATAATCTCATTCACGCCGCCTATCGAGCTGGAGTCAAAAAAGTTCTCTTCCTGGGCAGCTCCTGTATCTACCCCAAATTCGCCCCGCAACCCATGAGGGAAGAAGACCTCTTATCCGGCCCCCTCGAACCAACCAATCAATGGTATGCCATCGCTAAGATTGCCGGCCTCAAGCTCTGTCAGGCCTACCGAAAGGAGTACGGATGCGACTTTATCAGTGCCATGCCGACCAACATTTACGGGCCAAGTGACCATTATGACCTGCAAAACTCTCATGTGTTGCCGGCGCTGATTCGAAAGTTTCATGAAGCGAAGCTGGCCCAGGCGGCTCAAGTCGTGTGCTGGGGAACTGGGATGCCCAGGCGAGAGTTTCTTTACTCTGAAGACCTGGCCCGAGCTTGCCTCTTCCTGATGCAACATTATAGCGAAGAACAATTTATCAATGTCGGTTTTGGCAGTGACGTCACCATCAAGCAGTTGGCTGAAACCATTGCGCGCATCGTCGGTTTCGATGGTGCGATCCAATGGGATGATTCAAAACCAGACGGCACTCCGCGCAAGCTAATGGATAGCTCCCGGCTGTTTGCGTTGGGCTGGGAACCGCAAGTGGACTTGGAAACCGGGATTGAACTGACTTACAAGGGATTCTTGAACGAGTTCAGAACATAAAGAGCGCCAACAACTTGCCCTGTCTTCGCTCTGTTTCCTGACCAAACAGCCTCTCCAAGATGCCTGTCAACGGTTTTGCTCCGCCGCCAGGGTGTGCAGTTCGGCTTGGGTCATTTCTGTAATCAACTGTGAGAAGGTGATTTGAGGCTCCCACCCCAACGCGGCTTTCGCTTTGGCTGCGTCTCCGGCCAACTGTTGCGGTTCCGCCGGCCGCATGAACCGCGCATCCTTTTTCACATAGCGGCGCCAATCCAATTGCACCGTGGCAAAGGCCTGCTCCACCACGTCCTGCACGCTGTGCAACTGGCCGGTCGCGAACACGTAATCGTCCGCCTTCTCCTGGCGCAGGCACAGCCACATTCCCCGCACATAATCCCGCGCATGGCCCCAGTCTCTCCGGGCCAAGGTGTCGCCCAGAAGCAATTCCTTCTGCAAACCGAGTTTGATGGCCGCCGCTGAGCGGCAGATTTTGCGGGTGACAAAATTCTCCCCGCGCCGCGGCGACTCGTGATTGTACATGATCCCGTTGCACGCAAACAGCCCGAAGGTCCGCCGATAAATCACCACCATCTGCGTGGCGAAGGCCTTGGCGCAGCCGTAGGGATTGACCGGGGCAAACGGCGTCCTTTCATTTTGCGGCATGCGGGCCGGCTCACCAAAAATCTCGCTGGAAGAGGCGTGATAAAACCGCGGCGGTTGCGGCAAATCCCGAATCATCTCCAGCAGGCGCAAGGTTCCCACCGCAGTCGTTTCACAAGTGGTTTCCGGGATTTCAAAACTCAGCCCCACGTGGCTCTGCCCGGCCAGGTGATAAATCTCCTCCGGAGCCACTTTCACCAGCACGCGCCGGAGCGTCGTGGGGTCTTCCAACTCGGCATAATGGAGGAAAAACCGTTGTCCATAAATGTTCGGATCACTGTAAAGATGGTCCAGGCGCGACCGGCTTAGGCTGCTGGTCCGTCGCACGATGCCATGAACCTCGTACCCCTTATCGAGCAACAATTCGGTCAGATAGGAACCATCCTGGCCCGTAACACCGGTGATCAAAGCGCGCCGCATGAGACTCAATCCGTGACTTTGACTTTCCCGGCGCGATAGTCTTTTAACCGCTGGACGTCGGCCTCCACCATGAGCTTGACCAGGTCGGCGAACTTCGTTTTCGGCTCCCACCCCAACTTGCGCTTCGCCTTGCTGTAATCGCCGATCAACAAGTCCACTTCCGAGGGGCGGTAATAACGCGGGTCAATCTCGACATATTTTTCCCAGTCCAAACCGGCCCAACCGAAGGCCGCCTCCAGGAACTCACGGATGGAATGGGTTTCGTTGGTGGCAATGACATAATCATCCGGCTCATCCTGCTGCAACATCAGCCACATGGCCTCGACGAATTCCCTGGCATAACCCCAATCGCGCCTGGCTTCCAGGTTGCCCAGGTAAAGTCTGCTCTGCAATCCGGCCTGTATATGGGCCACGGCCCGGGTGATTTTGCGCGTGACAAACGTCTCTCCCCGGCGCGGCGACTCGTGATTGAACAGGATGCCATTGCTCGCGTGCAGACCGTACGCCTCCCGATAATTCACGGTGATCCAATAAGCAAACACTTTGGCGCAGCCATACGGACTGCGCGGATGAAAGGGCGTCGTTTCCTTTTGCGGCACTTCCTTGACCTGGCCGAACATCTCGCTCGAAGAAGCCTGATAATAGCGCGGCTTGATGCCGGTCTCGCGAATCGCTTCCAACAGGCGGATCGCGCCGGTGCCGGTGATGTCCGCCGTATATTCAGGGCTGTCAAAACTGACGCGGACATGGCTTTGCGCCGCCAGGTTGTACACTTCCGCCGGCTGAATCTTGCCGATCAGCCGGGCCAACGCGCTGGCATCGCTCAAATCGCCGTAATGCAAAAACAACCGGCTGTGGCCGGAATGCGGGTCGTCATAAATGGGATCCAGGCGTCCCGTGTTAAAGGTGCTGGCCCGGCGAATGATGCCGTGCACTTCGTATCCTTTGGCCAGCAGCAGCTCCGCCAAATACGACCCGTCCTGGCCCGTGATCCCTGTTATCAACGCTTTCTTTGCCATATCCTGTGGCCGAACTTTGGGAAAGTTCCCGCTCAATGGCAAGCCAAGAAGCGCCCGGCGCCGGTTAGCATCCCATTTGATTTGCTTGGATTCGGTTTGATTGGGTTTGATCCAGTCGGATTGGGGCCGGGGTCAGACCTGCACTTTTTTGGGGGTCGTGGGCGGAATAAAGTGAGGTCTGACCCCGGCAGGGGGGATTGCGGACGCCATCATTCCCGCGCGGATCACACTCATCAGGTTTGATTGGGTTCGGCTGCACCTTTCCGGTCAGGCTGCCCACCGGCAGGTCGTATTCCATTTCCAGGAGAAAGGCCGCGATCTTCCGCCCAGTCTCCCCGCCTCCAAAAAGTTCCGCCAGCGACGCGACCCGCAATTGCGCCCAGAACGGAGCGCATACTTTCTTCTTCATCTCCTCTATTTTCCGCTTCGTTTCCTCTTCCCAGTGCCGGTCCGACTCCACCTCCCAGCGTTCCTGCTCAATCCGCGCCTGCGCCGCCCGATGGTCCTCACGCCGCAATTGGGCCAGTTCCTGGAGCACCTCGCGCAGCCGCTGCCAGCGCTCCCGCGGGTCGGATGCTTCCTTCAGCAAACCTTCGGCCACGCTCACCAGTTCCACCGCCAGCAGCGTGGACAACCGGTCGCTCACGGCCCTGTCGTCCGCCTCGGCGTCCAGATCGCCGGTCTGCTCCGTCAGCCGGCGCACCAGGTCGCACGACTCCGCGTGCCGCTCCCACTCCCGATAGCCGCCCTGTTTCCACTCGGACAAGTTTTGCTCGCTCACCGGACGTCCGCCGAATTCAGCCGCCAGCACCTTCTGCACTTCCGGCAAGGTGTTCAGCCACTCCACCAGCCCATGGCCCGGCTCGCCGTCCTGCAAGCGGCGGTTCAATCCCTCGCGGATTCTGAGCGGCAGCCGGGCGATTTTTCCAACACGGGTCATATTGAAGCTAAGTTGTCGGGCGCCCTTAGCGGTACCGCCCGCGAATGTTTTGATTGTAGTAGGCGCCTTTGGACGTCACCCGCATCAAGCTTTCATAGACCGAGCGTGGGACGCGCGGGTGATCGTACACGCGCCCGTTGTGAAACTCGACCGTCAGCGTGCTGCCATCGTAGCCCACGGCGCGGATGGCTGATGAGTTGACCCGAATCAGGGTGGTGAACATAGGCATTCCTCTTTGTCTTGTTGTGACTGAGTTTTGGATTTGTGCATACGGCCGACCGCCCTGCGCAGGACAGCTTTGGTGGACGCCTTTGCCCCTGCTTCCACAAGCGCGGTGAAAGCAGACTTGGCATCGATGTCACGGCCTAGACTGTTAAATTTGTTCGGCACGTCTCGCTTGTAGCCCGGCGGAACCTCGAAAGGAAGGAGCCAATTCGCGGGATTTGAGGCGTGCGCTGCCGCAGCCTTGCGGCAACGCATGAGGCAATCGCCGCAAGCCTCAGCCGGGCCGTGCCAGACTTTCCAGCGTGCGAACAACTTGCGGCAGCAATCGTGACTTGAACGTGGCCGTGCTCTTGACGCCGTTCTGCTTCCAAATGGACTCCAGGGCCGGCTCAGTGCAGGTCTCAGCCGTCTTCGTGTCGGTGGCCATGATATAGGGCACCATGGCCTTTTTTGCCCAATCTGGGGCGGTTCTCTTGGTCAGCGGGTCCACGGTCAGGCTGGCGCGAATGGCCGCCTCCGCGCCCTCGTCCAACTTCGGGTCGCCGCGTTCGCGCCATGCGCGGGCAATCGCTTTGGCTTCGTCGGTTTCCCATTTCCGGATCTCGCGCAGATTCCGGTGGCAGCAGTGAAACCGCCACACCAACCGGTCAAGGTAGCGCACCATCGGGGTATCGGGACGGAATTTCGCCGCCTTGCTGGTGTCAGTCGGATAGTCCAAGCCCAGCTCCAATTGCTCCGCCAGCCAGTCAAAACGCGCTCGGCTCTCCGTATGCCGGTAGCGGAGCATCGGCCAGGCGTTCATCTGCCGCGCCGCGGTTTTCAGATGTTCCGGGTATCGGTCCGCCAATCCGTCCAGTTGATCAATCCGCTGATAGGCATCCCAGGCGAACTGGTCTGGCCATGACTCCGGTTGCATCGTGGCGTCTGCCTCGCGCCCATCGTCGGGAAAAAGTGTTTGGTAACGGTCGATCAGGTTTACCGCTTCGTGGCCATCACCTATGGCATGGCCGATTGCCTCGCAAAGCAGATCGCAGTTTTTCGAGAAACCCGCGTGCGCCATGACAAAGGGGGTGATTCTTCGGAAAATGAAAGCCATCGCAAGGTGAAGCTGCTCCAGAACCGCCGCCGCCGCTTGCTGCCAGTCCTCGCGTGCCGCACTTCCGCCGGCGTCAGCGACATCCTTTGCTCGCCAGGCCATTTCTGAAATCGCTTCAACCATCGCTATGGCTGGGGCTGAGAACTCACGCGCCAACACACCTTCTGGCCCCCGTGCCAGAGTCTTGAGCAATGCTACCGCGTCTCCGTTCGTGCCCAACAATTCCGCAAATTTCTCCCGCTGCCCGCGACGCTCCACCGCAATTGCCGCGTCGGCGAGCAGCCGCACAAGCTGCCCCACATTGAAGGCTGCGTTTTGGCTCTCTTCGGTTGCCGCCTTTGCCGGCTTGCCACGTTTTGTTTTGTTCCGTCGTTTCATTGCAGTGCATCTCCAATTTGTCGGGGCCTGTAGTGGCGGCCATCCTGGCCGCCTTCAGCCACAGTCTGCCTCCGTTTCGTCGTCATGTGGTTTCACTGGGATTTGCTTCGGGCAATTTACTGCTCAGGCCCGCACGATAGACGTCACCTTTCCCTCTGCGGAATTGCCGCAAGAAAGCGCAAAAAGCGCGAGAGTCGGGGCTTTTGCGTCTTCTTGGGCTTCTTGTGGCTATTCATTCCGTACTCCAACCTGAGGACTGCTCAGCAATGCCATCCCCCCATGACCGGTTTCTTCCCTTCGTGTTTCTTTCGTGTGGTTCGTGTATTTCGTGGTTGCTGTTGAATTGTCACGGCTCAGGTCTGGTGCCTTTCACAAGCCCAGCGCTGCTTGCTGGCCGCCTTTGGCTTTCGCTTGGGGCGCTTTCTTGAAGGTCTCGTCCAAGCTCGCGGCGCGGGTGGGACGCTCGATCCCTTTGCCCTCCATCAACTCCCGCACCGTGCGCAGTTGCAGGCAGGGATACTTTTGCTGGTTCGTCTTGTGCTCGTAAAAACCGGCGCTCGCCGCCTCAGCCTCCATCGGCCCGGTGGGCGGCTGGAGCGAAATCAAAATGCCGATGGCGGCTTGCTCGCGATCGAGCACCCCGCGCAGATCCCGCACGTCTTTCACCCCGGTTTTGCCGCCTTTCACTTGAATGATGATTTGTTCCGGCTTGGCCGCTCTCGGGTCGTCGCGGAAAAGTATCTTGCCGTCGATGCCGTGGTCCGCGCCTTTCTTCTGCTCGACCGGTCGCGCGCCCACGAGGCCCAGCGCCCACCATTGGAATTGATATTTGTCTTCGTCGGCCAGCGTGGCGGCTTCGTTCGGCGTGGTCGGTTCGCCGATAATGCGGACGAGGGAAACGTTCTCTTGCCCCGTAGCAGCGGACGTGAGTCCGCTCTGATCTCCTGCGGACGGAGAAGTTTGAGCCGACTCACGTCGGCTGCTACGAGATTCAAATTTCAGGCGGCGGCCGTAGGTGTCTTGCAGGCGGTTCTTGATCAGGGAAATGGCCAGTTGCGTCACGTCAATCCCGATCCAGTCCCGGCCATTCTTCTCCGCGGCGTCAATCGTTGTGCCGCAACCGCAGAACGGGTCGAGCACCAGGTCGCCGGGATTGCTGCTGGCTTGGATGATCCGCTCCAGCAACGCGACGGGCTTTTGCGTCGGGTAGCCAAGCCGCTCTTTCTCGCTTCCTGCAAGCGGGTTGATGTCCAGCCAAATGTCCTGAAGCGGAACACCGAGCTGCTCATCAAGGAAACGCTTGAACTGCGGAAAGCCAGTGCTGCGGTGAATGATCTGCCCCGCTTTCCACATCTTCACCATATTCTCCTTTGAGTAAGCCCAGAATCTTCCTTTGTAGGGCCGAACGTCGAGATACTCCCAGCCATCACGCGGCTTGAGATGTTCGTCATCCAGGTCGGCCATCCAGCGTTCATCGGAGTCCTTGCGTCGCTTCACGCGCCACCCGTAACTCACGTCTCCGCCAGGGCGTGCGGCAGTCAAATCGCCTTCGCGATAGCGGCGACCTTTCTCGTCAACGAAGCGATACATCGAACCAACATAGTCTTCATCATATTCAGTAAAGACAGGATTCCATGTGTATTCCTCGGCTTTTGTGTAGAACAGAATCACGTCATGGATTCGGCCACACCGCCGCATTCCTTGCTTCGTGTCCGCATGGCTGCTGCTCCGCTTCCAAGTGATTTCGTTCCGATAGTTCTCAAGGCCGAAAATCGCATCGCACAGCAGCTTGAGGTAATGCGACGCTGTCGGGTCGCAGTGGAGGTAGAGCGAGCCGGTGGGTTTGAGGACGCGGCGCAGTTCGACCAGGCGCGAGGACATCATGGTGAGGTAGGCCATCATGTCGTTGCCGCCCAGAAAAGTGTAGAAGGCCTGCATCACGTCGGAGACTTTGCCGGGCTGTTCGGTGACGGCGTCGTAGGCTTTCTTGGTCTCGATGTCCCAATGCCAGGTGTCCTCGAAGGCGCGAATCTGGCTGGCGGCGTCCGTGCCGTCCTTCTCGTGGAAGAAGGCGTTGTAGTTCTGCGCGGAGTTGAACGGCG
>CAYIIH010000040.1:0-32068 GCA_964363225.1 uncultured Verrucomicrobiota bacterium
CTTTGCAAAACGCGATGGCTGCCAATCGCTTGCGGCACGCGCAGGCATGGATGCCCGCGCTCCGACTGCGTGGATACGGTTTAGCGTGATTCGCGGACCGGTTCCGAATTCGGGCTAACCAGTGCCACAATCACTTCCAGGCCGCGGTTCCTCAATGCCTCCACCAAGTCTCCAGGTGCGGCAATATCCGTGACAATCGTATCCAGGCCATCCAAATCGCACAAAGGCGAGACCGATTGGCGGCCGAATTTTGTATGGTCCAGACAGAAAATCACCTTTTGCGCCGCTTGAATCATCGCGCGTTGGATATCGATCAGAAGACCGTGCGAATTGGTGATCCCTTCCAACGTGATCCCTCCGGCGCTCATGATCGCGACATCCGCATGCATCCTGGAAAACGCTTCCACCGCCAGCGGCCCAACCAGTACCCCAAGCCGCGGATATATCACTCCTCCCGACACCACCACTTCCAGCCGGTTGGCCGACGCAAACAGGTTCGCCACCGGCAAAGAGTTGGTGATGATTTGCGGCGTTTTGTTTTCCAGGTAGCGCGCCACGTGATACACGGTCGTGCCGGCGTCGATAATGACACTTTGATTCGGACGGATTAAATCGGCGCAAGCCTTCCCAATGGCCTCCTTCTCCGCCAATTGATGCGTGTCCCGCGAAGAAAACGTAAACTCGTCCGACCGCGGATTAACCAAGCGTGCGCCCCCGTGCGTCCGGCGCAAGGCACCCCCCGCCTCCAGAATCGTCAAGTCGCGGCGCACGGTTGAGATCGAAGCCTCGACATGCCGCGCCAATTCCTCCAGCGAGGCAAATTCCACCTTCTGCAAATACTCTTCAATATGATGTTGGCGCTCTTCAGCCTGCATCCGAGCGTGAATTTGATAGATTTTGAAACGTCTTGCAAGATTTTATTTGACATTGTTTCATATTCTGGTGAAGTTCAGGCTGAAATTATGGCTGTTCCTGGTCAAACGCTGCATCGGGCTGTGGTCGAACATTGGGTTCGACAGGCTGTCTATCAACGACTTGGAAAGCAAATTCCGCTCCCGGCAACCGCGCCCAATCCGCTCGTGGTCAACATCAGCGCGCGGCACTGTCATCTGACACCGGAAGCCGTTGAGATACTTTTTGGCAAGGGACACACGCTTACGCCCTTTAAATGGCTTTATCAGGAGGGACAGTTTGCGGCCAAGGAAGCGGTCACGCTCATCGGCCCGCGCAGCCGCGTCATCTCCAACCTGCGTATTTTGGGGCCATGCCGGACGCTGAACCAGGTGGAGCTGGCCTACACCGATGCCATCGCGCTCGGATTCGACATTCCATTGCGGCTTTCGGGGAACATCAAAGGCACGACCGGAGCGATGCTGATGGGGCCGGCGGGCTTTTTTGAAATGCCGGAGGGAGTGATTCGCGCCTTGCGGCACGTTCACATGCATCCGAGCGATGCGGAATTTTACGGGGTGAAAAACGGCGATGAAATGAAGTTGAAGATTGGCGGGCCGTGTGCCGTGGCGCTCGATAAAATGCTGGTCCGCGTCGATAAAAGTTTCAAACTGGAAGTCCACATCGACACCGACGAAGGCAACGCCTGCAATCTGCAACCCGACACGCCGTGTGAACTAGCTAGATAAACTCTCAACCATCAAACAAGAATCAAAAATATGAGTGAAGCAATCGGAATGATAGAAACCAAAGGGTACGTGGGCAGCGTCGAAGCCAGCGATGCCATGGTCAAAGCCGCCAATGTCACCTTGGTGCGAACCATCCCCATCGGCGGTGGTTTGATCACGGTGCTGGCCCAAGGCGACGTCGGCAGCGTCAAGGCCGCCGTCGATGCCGGATCGAAAGCCGCCGGCAAAATCGGCGAACTGGTCAGCTCCCACATCATCGCCCGGCCGCATGAAGACTTGCTGAAAGTTTTCCTGGGCGAACCGGTCAAAGCCGCCAAGTAATCCCTCAACCCTCAACTCCCAACTTTTAACAGCTTTATGTCACAACAAGCAGTAGGAATGATTGAAACCAAAGGCCTGAGCGCGTTGCTCGAAGCCAGCGATGCCGCGCTCAAAGCGGCCAACGTCACGCTGGTCGGCTGGGAAAAAATCGGCAGCGGTTACGTGACTGCCTTCTTCCGGGGTGACGTGGCGGCCGTCAAAGCCGCGACGGACGCGGGCGCCGCCGCCGCCGCCCAAGTCGGGCAGGTGGTCAGCGTCCAGGTCATTCCCCGGCCGCACGAAGGTCTTTCCGTGCTGGGCAAGTGGCTGCAATAAACCAGATACTGGATGCCGGATTCTGGATGCCAGATACCAGACTCCGTCCGCTCTGATCCGGCATCCGGTATCCAGTAACCAGTCTGTGAAGATTCTCGTCGCCAATCTCGGCTCGACCTCGCTCAAATATCGGCTGTTCGATTTTTCGAGCGGGCAGGAGCTGCTCCTCACCCGCGGCGGTTTCGAGCGCGTAGCCGATCACGCGCAAGCCATCAACGCGTGCTTGGACGAGCTCAAGAACGGCGGCTGGATTCAGCATGAAAAAGACCTGGCGGCGGTGGGCTTCAAGACCATCATGGCGCGCGGCCTCAACGGCTGTGTTCTCCTGGACGAACAGGCCGTCAAGGCGATGGAATTCTACGACCGGGTGGCTCCGGCCCATAATCCGCCTTACGTGACGGGCATCCGGCTCTTCGCTCAACGGATGCCTGGCATTCCCCTGGTGGGACTTTTTGAAACCGCCTTTTACCAATGGGCGCCGGCCGCCGCGATGCGCTATGCCGTGCCGGAAGCCTGGCACGAACTGGGTGTGCGGCGCTGGGGATTCCACGGTGCCAGCCATAAATTCATCGCGGAACGCTCAGCGGAATTGCTCGGTCGTGATGACGTCGCGGAACGCGCCCGCCGGCTCTACGTCGATGGCGGCCAGGGCCCCGTTCGCCCGCCCGATTTCCGCGTCATCTCCTGCCACCTCGGCGGCAGCTCATCCATCACCGGCATTTTGAATGGCGTGGCCATGGGCAACAGCCTCGGCATGAGCCCGCAATCCGGCTTGCCGCACAACAATCGGGTGGGCGACCTTGATGCTTTCGCTCTGCCCTTCCTCATGCGGGCGGCCGGGCTGACTTTGGAGGAAGCCGAGCGCCTGCTCTGCAAGGAATCGGGCTTGAAAGGTCTCTCCGGCGGCTTCAATGACATGCGCGACATTCAAGCACAAGCCGCGCAGGGCAACGCCAAGGCGCAATTGGCGCTCGAGGTTTTCGCTCATCAAGCCCGTCATTGGATCGGCGCCTACCTGGCGCAATTGAATGGCGCCGATGCCCTGGTCTTCACGGCTGGCATCGGAGAAAACCGGTCGGAAATCCGCGCCGCCATCTGCGCGAACCTCGACCAGCTTGGCGTGGCGCTCGAGGCCGAGGCCAACGCCGCGGCGCTGGCGAAGGAAGCCGTCATCAGCGCGCCCCATTCGCGGGTCAAAGTGATGGTGATTCCGACCAACGAAGAGCTGGTGGTAGCGCGGGAAACCAAGCGGCTTTTGGAGCAAAAATGAAACATTCAACACTCAACCGTTAACCAGAAACTAACTTATGCCTCATCAAGCAATTGGACTGATTGAAACGCGCGGATTGGTGGCCCTCGTCGAGGGCACCGATGCCATGCTCAAGGCCGCCAACGTCGAGCTGGCCGGCCCTATGACCCAAGTGGGCAACGCCCTCGTCACCGCCGTCGTTGTCGGCGACGTGGCCGCCGTCAAAGCTGCCACCGACGCCGGCGCCCAGGCCATCAAGGCCATGAAAGGCGAGTTGGTCAGCGTCCACGTCATTGCCCGGCCGCATGCGGACGTGGAAACGGTCCTGCCCAAGAAACCGGCGGCGAAGTGATTCTGGATACTGGATACTGGTTGCTTGATCCTGGATTTTGCGGCGTTGCGCCGGGCTTTATCCAGTATCGAGAATCAAGTATCCAGCATCTTCACCATCTCAACTTATGTTCCTGGCAAAAGTCGAAGGCTCGGTGGTCGCCACCAAGAAGGACCCGCAAATGGCGGGCCGCAAGTTGCTGCTGTTGCGACCGCAATTGGTCGATGACAAAGACCCGACGAAATTCAGGCCGGGCGTCAACACCATTGTCGCCGTGGACAGCGTTGGCGCCGGCCTTGGCGAAATGGTCCTTTTTTGCCAGGGCAGTTCCGCGCGCTTGGCGCCAAGTCTCAAGGACGCTCCGGTCGATGCCGTCATCATCGGCATCGTCGATACGGTCGATGTGCTCGGCCAGCAGATTTACAGCGCGAAAACTTGATCATCATGAGCACTCAAATCAACGAAGCCTTGATCCGCGACGTCATCCAGGAAGTCCTGGGCCGCCTCGGCGGCGTGGCGGCTCCCGCCGGGAAACCGACGGCGGTGCCCGCTCCGGCGCCGGCGGAGAAATCTTGCGGCTGTTCGGCGCGCCCAAGCGGCGCGGGCAGCGGGAGCCGACACTTCGGCATTTTCCAGGACGCCAATGAAGCGTGCGAAGCGGCTGCGGTCGCCTTCCGGCAACTTCAGGAAAAAGGCGTCGCCGCGCGCCGCAAAGTTGTGGACATCGTCAAGTCGATGGCCGACGCCAACGCTGTTGAATGGGGTAAGATCGAGTTGGAGGAGACCAAGATCGGACGGCTCGACCACAAGATCGAGAAGCTGAAGATCATCAAGCTTGTGCCCGGCGTGGAATGGCTCCATCCCGATGGACTGAGTGGCGATCACGGCATCACGATGGAGGAATACACTCCGTTCGGCGTCGTCGGCGCCGTCACGCCTTCCACGCATTCCATCCCGACGTTGAGCGGCAACATCGTCAATATTGTGGCGGCCGGAAACGCGGTGGTTTTCAACGCGCACCCCGCCGCCTCGCGCTGCGCCGCCCTGGCCGTGCGGGCCTACAACGAAGCCATTCATCGTGAAACCGGGATCGAGAACCTGGCCTGCATCATCGAACAGCCGACCTTCGACTCCTTCAAAGCCCTCTGCGCCCATGAAGCCGTGCGTCTGCTGCTGGTGACCGGCGGACCCGGCGTGGTCAAAGCCGCCATGCAAACCGGCAAACGCGCGATTTGCGCCGGCCCCGGCAACCCGCCGGTGCTCGTCGATGACACGGCCTGCATGAAACGCGCGGCGCGCTGCGTCATCGCCGGCGCGGCCTACGACAACAACCTGCTTTGCATCGGCGAAAAGGAAGTGTTTGCGCTGGAATCCATCGCCGACAAATTCATGGCCGAGATGGAGAATCAGGGCGCGGTTCGCCTGAACGCCAGCCGGCTCGACCGTCTGACGAAAGAGGCGTTCACCTTCAAGGAAGGCCACGGCGGCGGCTGTCCCGAACCGGTCGTGAACAAGAATCTGATCGGCAAAGATGCGGCGGTGCTGGCGCGCTTCGCCGGCGTGAGCCTGCCGGCCGGCGCGCAATTGCTCTTTGCCGAGACCGGCCAAGACGACCCGTTTGTGAAGGAAGAACAAATGATGCCGTTTATTCCCGTGGTGCGCGTCAAGACCGTCGAGGAAGGCATCGCCGCCGCAAAGGTCGCCGAGCGCAATTACCGGCACACCGCTATCATTCACTCCCACGACGTCGAGCACATGACAGCCATGGCCCGTGCGCTTGATACCACGCTTTTTGTCAAGAACGGCGCCTGCATGGCCGGGCTAGGCTTGGGCGGTGAAGGCTATTTGAGTTATTCCATTGCCACGCCCACCGGCGAAGGCGTCACGAATCCGAAAACGTTCTGCCGCGTGCGGCGGTGCGTGATGGTGGACAATCTGCGCATCTATTGATGCGCTCGTTAAATCGGTAAATCGTTTGATGGTTAAAATGTTAAAAAGTCCTCTTGAGTTGCCGGGCGCGCACGTATGGGAGGCAACTGTGGGACAGACGACAGGCCGATTTAACGATGCAACATTTTTAACATTTCAACGAATATGATCCTGGCGCGTGTTGAAGGCAACCTGACGGCCACTCGGAAACATCCGAGCCTGGCAAGCTGGCGCTTGATTATATGCCAGCCGATCAGCGCGACGGGCGAACCGGAAGCGACGCCGGTCGTCGCTATTGACGCCCACGGCGCCGCGCTGCACCAGCGAGTGATTGTTTCCACGGATGGCGCTGCGGCGCGAAAGGCGGTCGGTGACGAGAAAAGCCCGGTGCGCATGATGATTATTGGCATTGTGGATGAGAATTTCGGACATTGCCCCGCATGAGACTTGGAAACGTCATCGGTCGTGTGACCTTGAGCAAGGCGGCGCCGGCGCTGCTGGGCGCGCGCTGGCTCATTGTGAGTCCTTTTACGCGTGATCATTTCCAGCGTGCGGCCAACCCTCCGCCGGGCTTAAGCAAGGAACCGAGTTTGGTGGTTTATGATGCGTTGGGCGGCGGGGTGGGACAGACCATCGGTTTTGTGGAAGGCCGCGAAGCCGCCCAACCATTTGATCAGCCCACACCCATTGATGCCATCAGCGCGGCCCTGGTGGATGAGGTCTTTTATTCGCCATGAAAACCGTTATCAGCGCCAAAGACATCGAAGAATTATTGCGGCAAGGGGGCGATCCGAAGTTGCTGCCGGTTGATGCCATCATTACGCCATCGGCGCGCGATCTGTTGCGCGACCTGGCCGGCAACCGGGCCGCCACAGCGCCGGCCACGGCTCGCCCATCCGCTGCGCCCGTGAAGCCGGTCACGACCTCCAGTCCGCCGCGCGAAATCGAGGCCTTCTTCAACTCGCCGGAGATGCTTGCGCTCAAAGAACAGATTTGTGACGTGGGCCGCCGCCTTTGGCAACGCGCTTACGTCGATGGCAACGGCGGCAACATCGCCATCCGCGTGGCCGAGGACTTGGCGCTCTGCACGCCCACGCTTGTGTCGAAGGGCTTCATGAAAACCGAGGACTTGTGCCTGGTGGACCTCGAGGGCAACCAGAAGGCCGGGGCGAAAAAGCGCACGAGCGAAATCCTGATGCACCTGCAGATCATGAAGCGCCAGCCCAAGGCCCTCGCCACGGTGCATTGCCATCCGCCGCACGCCACGGCGTTTGCGGTCGCCGGCATCGAGCCGCCCACCTGCATGATTCCGGAGATTGAAGTGTTCATTGGCCGAGTGCCCCTAGCGCCGTATCGCACACCCGGCACGCCGGAGATGGGCAAGCTGGTGGCCGATCTGGTGGACCAGCACAACACGATTCTGATGGCCAACCACGGCGTGGTCGCCTGGAGCCACCTGAATGTCGAGGACGCCTATTTCAAAATGGAAATCCTGGAGGCGTACTGCCGCACGGTGGTGGTGGCAGCGCACTTGGGCGAGCCGCTCAAGACTTTTACGCCCACGCAACTGCAGGACTTGCTGAAGATCAAGCAGACCTTGGGCATTCCCGACCCGCGCATCGGCCTCAAGGAATGCGAGCTGTGCGACAACGCCGAATGGCGCCCGGGTGTGACCTGCGCGGTGCCGGCGCAAGCAGCGCCGGTGGTCGGCTACGACGCGGAAGCGGAAGCAGTCGTGCAAGCCGTCACCGACCAAATCATGGCGCAAATGGGCAAGTAAAAGAAACGCGGGCGCGTTGACATGGGCGAGCACAAGCAATATCGGCACACTGACGTTCAGCGCACTGCGGTCCCGTTTCATAGGGTCCGGGACATTTGGCCGTGCCGGCTGCAGCCAATCGCGAAGCCGCAAAGGCCAGACGCTTGAAAAACTTTCAGACGACGGACCACTGACGACAATCAACTGACATTACCTTTATGAAAGTCACCATCATCGGCGGCGGCGGGCGCGTGGGCTCCTGCGCGGCATTTGCACTGCAACTCGGCGGCATTGTCTCCGAAATCCAACTGCTCGACGCCAACCAGGCCATGGCCGAAGGCGAAGCGCTCGATCTCTTGCACGGCAGCGCCTTTACGGCGGACCAACGGATTCATGCCGGCGATTACGCGCGGGCGGCGGACAGCGATCTGTTCCTCATCACCGCCGGGTTGCGGCGCAAACCGGACGAGTCGCGCCTCGACCTGATCAACCGCAACGTCGCGTTGTTCGTGCAAATCCTGGACAGTATCAAGGGGGCCGGCCTGCGCAAGGAGGCCCACGTTTTCGTCGTCTCGAATCCGGTCGATATTTTGACGCACCTGGCCGTGCAGCGGCTGGGGTTGCCGTGGCAGCAGGTGTTCGGTTTGGGCACGATGCTTGACACCTCGCGCTTCAGCTCTTTCATTGCCGATGAACTGAAACTGGCTCCGACGCAAGTCAAGGCGCTGATCCTGGGAGAGCATGGCGACACGATGGCGCCCATCTGGTCGGCCGCGACGGTGAATGGATTGCCCTTGGCGGGTTTGCCGCAGTGCACGCCTGGTTTCCAAAACGCCGTCTTCGAACGCACCAAGGGGAGCGGCGCCGAGGTGATCAAGAAAAAGGGCGGCGCCGGTTGGGCGGTGGCGGTGGCGATTCGCGATGTCATCCACGCCGTTGCGCTCAATCAACGGCGGTTGCTGCCGGTCTCCTCGCTGCAAGAGGGGGTGTATGAGCTGCGCGATATATGCCTGAGCGTTCCGTCGGTGGTGGGCCGTCGCGGGATTATCGAGCAGGTGGAAATCAAGCTCTGGCCGAAGGAACTATTGGCGCTGCAAAATTCGGCCAAGGCCTTGAAGGAGACGCTGGCGAAGGTAAACCCATAAGGCGGCTCAGATTGGGAATGTCCAATGACCAAGGCCCAATGACCAAACAATGACCAATCTGAACAAGTGAATCGACAACCGCAGAAAAATGGGGATTGTGAATTTGGACATTCTTTGTTCATTGAACGTTGGTCATTGGACATTTTCGCATGAAATCCCTCGACTCCAAACTCGCCGAAGTCAAATCCAATCCGTCCTCGCGTGCCTTCATCCTCGCGGATGCCAAGGACGCGGACATGGCTTTTGGCGTGCGCGCCACGGGGCCGCGCTCGTACCTTTCGGCACGGGGGGAGCGTCCGGCACGGTTCTCGCCTGAGGTCTGGTCGCGCGAAGAGTTTGGCTGCCGCAATCTGCCGGAGTTTCTTGATATCATTCGGGAAGTCGTGCAGCAGGGGTTGGTGGACCTCATGCTCATGTCGGCCTACGTCAACGAGCAACTCACCATCAAGGAGGAACTCTTTCGCCCATCTCACGTGACGCCGGCGGCGCGCGCCAATGACACCACCGATATTTGGGCGGTGCGCCACGGCTGTTATGCCAAGGAACCGGCCCAGCCGTTCCGGTCGGCGACGATTGATCATATCCAATGCGGCAAGATCGAGTGCGAACGTGACGGCACGGAGTTTCCCGGAGCCAACCTGGGCCTTTACTCGGTGACCTTCGTCAACAACCTCGAGCAGGACCGCGCGACGTTGGAGGCCTTCAAAGCCTTTCGCGAGGAAGCCGAGCGGAAGCAGTTTCGCTATTTTCTGGAAGTGTTTGATCCAAACGTCCCCAGCGGCATTCCCTCCGAAAAGCTGGGTGAATTCATCAACGACAACATCCTGCGCAGCCTGGCCGGGGTGACCGACTCGGGCCGCCCGCTCTTCTTGAAGATTGTCTATCACGGGCCGCGCGTCATGGAGGAACTCGCTCAATACGATCCCAACCTGGTGGTGGGAATTCTCGGCGGCAGCGCCGGCACCACTTACGACGCTTTCAGACTGATTCACGACGCGCAAAAGTATGGCGCACGGGTCGCGCTCTTTGGCCGCAAGATCAACCATGCCGAGCATCAACTGGCCTTCATCGAAATGCTACGGCTGATTACGGACGGGAAAATTTCGCCCGAAGAAGCCGTGCGCGCCTATCACGGCGTACTGCAAGCCAGGAACATCCGACCGAAGCTGCCGCTCGAAAAGGACCTGGAATTGACGGACCAATCGATGAGCTATGACGGCCGCAACACCGCGCGCGCCACGGTCAGCGTGCAGAACAATCCGCTGGCCGTGGCCAAGCAGCCTGATGGGCAGACGGAGCTTGGCCGCCAACTCACGCCCGTCGTCGCCGAGGCTGCTGGTTGGCCCCAACGCGCCGACGGTTCGCCCGATTTTGAAAGGATGAATTCCGCGCAGCGCCGCACTTACGACGGCGCCAGGTTGACGCGGAAGTTTGGTTGAATCTGCCAGCGAGTTTTGGCGGGCGAGGCCGAGCGCTCCTCCTTTCGCTGCGGTCATCAAGTTTACCCCGACCAGACACCGGCGATGGGCGTCCGGCAAAACCGGCACTGGCCCCCTGCGACATTCAGGCTCGTAATCGCGAACACATCGCGCTCCACCACAGCCCGCTTGCAGTTGGGGCAAAACGTGGTTTCCGCATCGGGCAAACCGCGAACATTGCCGATATAGACATAGCGCAACCCGGCCGACTGCGCGAGGGCTCGAGCCCGCACCAAAGTCTCGAGCGGCGTGGGCGGCAGATGCGTGAGTTGGTGCGCCGGCTGGAAACGTGAGAAGTGCAGCGGTTGGTCCGGCCCCAGGTTTTCTACCAGCCAGCCGCACATGCGCCGGATCATTTCCAGGTCATCGGTATAGGTCGGGACCACCAGGTTGATGACCTCGAACCACACGCCCAGGCTCTTGAAAGTCTTCAGGATGTCCAGGATGGCCTGGAGCCGGCCGGAATTGAGTTTCTTGTAGATCGCCTCGTCAAAGCCCTTGAGGTCCACGTGGGCGGCGTCCACGTACTGTCCCAGGTCTCGCAAGGCGCGCTCCTCGATGGAGCCGCAGGTGACCAGGACATTCTTGATCTTTTGCGAGCGGGCCAGCTTGCAAGTGTCGTACGTGTACTCGTAGAAGGCCGTCGGCTCGGAGTAGGTGTAGGAGATCGACGGACAATCCAGCGATCCAGCCACGGCCACCACGTCTTCCGGAAACAGGCTGAGGCGGTTCAGTTCCTGCAAAGAGATCGATCGTGGCAACGGTGGTTTGAGCCGGAACGCGGCGCCGCCGGGGTCTTTGGTTTCCTCCGGCTTTTTCTGGGAAATCTCCCAATTCTGGCAATTCAAACAGCGAAAGACGCAGCCGGAGGTGGCCAGTGAAAACGACTTGCTGCCGGGCAGAAAATGAAAGAGCGGCTTCTTCTCAATCGGATCCACGTGAAAGGTGCAGGGATTGCCGTAGGCCATGGTGTACAAGGTGCCGTCCTTGTTGACCTTGTTCCGGCAATGGCTGCGATCGCCGGGTTCGAGCAGGCAGTTGTTTGGGCAGACTTTGCATTGGACGTTTCGTCCGAGCTTGAGATAATGCGACGCCTCTTTGGTCCAGCCGCGCTTCTGCCATAACTCCCAAACCCGGTCATTGGGCGCGTCGCCCTTGAAGACATCCGCCGGAGTCGCCTCCTCCCAGTACTTTCGCAGGAACGAAAGCCACGAACCCGCTCCGGCCACGCCCGCGAGGCCCACCATCCCCAGTTGGATCGCGTTCCGCCGCGAGAGACCGGGTGGCCAACCCGGGCAAGCCGGTCGATCATCCTGATGTCCCTCATTGGTCAAGTGTTCTCTCATTTCTTGATCCATCCCCATCGTTGGAAGGCAAGATACATCGCCGCCAGACTGTGCGCCAGCAGGAAGACAATCAGAGGCAGATGCAGCGCCTTGTGGATGGCCAGGGCGGTTTTCTCCTCCAGCAGCATTCCGAGGCCAAATCGCCCGCTCATGATGTAGCCCGTCAGCATGGAACCGATCACCAGCAGCAGCAGAGGCCAACTGGTGATCCGGACCGTCTTGAGGAGATAGTAATTGAG
Source organism: uncultured Verrucomicrobiota bacterium (assembly GCA_964363225.1). Classification (GTDB taxonomy): domain Bacteria; phylum Verrucomicrobiota; class Verrucomicrobiia; order Limisphaerales; family CAYIIH01; genus CAYIIH01. The sequence goes on from CAYIIH010000040.1 coordinate 11,753, forward strand.
TCGCTTCATAGCGCTACCTTTCGCGAGCGGACGGCCATCCCGCCCAAGATATTCAATGCGGCCGTTAACAGACAAACCGCCGTCACCCCGAACAAAGGGATCAGCAATGTGCCGGCCAACAACGCCCCCAAACAGGCCCCTACGAAATCAGCCAGGTAAAGCCGGGAAACCGTCGCCGCCGCCCCGTTGTATTCAACGTGGTTGGCCAGTGGAAATTCCATGCCCACGAGAACGGCCAGGATCAGCGTCAACCCCGGAATGGCGGCCTGAACCACGATTGAAGAGGCGTTCGCGCCGCTTAACCGCCCCAGCAGAGGCAGAATCAAAGGAAGCAGGACGGCCAGTCCAGCCAGGAGAAAAGCCAGCTTCGACAAGTCCAAGAAATGACGCGAAAATGCCCGGCTCCATGCCAGAGGAGCCTTGGCTTCCAGAGATGTAATGGAGGCCGTCTTTTCACGCCAGGAGTGCCGCAACATCCGGTTCATCCCAAAAGCGCCGATGGCCAGACCCGCCATGAACATCGTGACAATCAACCCCACCTGCTGATAAAGCGAACCGTAGAGAACCTGAAAGGCCAGCAGCAGAACCACCTCCAGCGCTGAGGCGGCGAACCCGGACGCGAAGATGGCCAACGGCACGGCCCGCAAACGAAAAAGATAAATCGCCAGCAAGGCCAGCGAGGCCCCCTCCAGCAGACCGAACCGCACGTTGAATTGGCTGATCCAATGGCGGAGGTGGTAATGGTAAAGCACCGGGCTGAAATCTTCGTTCACGGCCGCCGCCTCCTGTGTGGCCCGGCGAAGATCGGCCATTCGGTCAGGGGTGAACATGGCCTCGAGGTAGTGCCGGTTGACAAGCTGGGTGGCCAGGCCCCTTCGTGCGAGGCGCGCCGCGATGCCGTCATGCAAAGCGCCATCCGAGGCCAGGAAGAAAACCCGCCCGCCCGGAAGCATCAGCACGTTGCGGAATGATTTCTGCGCCGTCTGATACGCGGACGCCAGCATCCGCGCCAATTGCGGGCTGACGTAGTTTTCATAATGCCCCAGGGCAAAGGAAAGCACACCGTCCTTGGCCAGGACCTGCTTGACCTCGGCAAAGAATTCCGCCGTGTAAAACCGGTTGATCTGCGCCGTGGACGGATCGGGAACATCCAGGATCACCACGTCATAGCGCTGGTCGGTCCGCTTGATAAACAGCCGGCCGTCGGTGTTGATGACCTTGATCCGCGCGTCGGCCAGACGCGCGGCTAGAAACTGGCGTCCCACCTCAATCATGAGCGGGTCCAACTCGACATAGGTGACCTCGCTGACGCCGTATCGGAGGATTTCCAGGGCTGTTCCTGAAATGCCCCCGGAAACGAGCAGCACCCGGACCGCATCAGGCCGTTGTGCCATGGCGTAATGCACCGTTTCTTCGACTTGCTCGAGGTTGTGGGTCGAGATCATCGGCAGCCCGTTTTCAATGAAATTGAATTGGCCGGCCGATTCGGTCACGACCAGCTTGCCATAAGGAGAATTTCCCCGGAACACGATGCGTTGCCGGGGATATTGGAGCGCCGTCGAAATGGCGTCCACGTCCACCAGCAGGATCAAAACCAAAACCGCCGCCGCCATCGTAATCGCAAGGCCAGACAGAATCCTGCTTTGCAGATGTAACGCCACCAAACCCGCGAGCAGAAGGTTCAGCAAAGCCGGAAAACAAAGCAGGTTGAAGTGGTCGAAGAAGTGGATGAGGACGAAGCTGAAGAGCAGGCCGCCGACAATGCTGCCGAGGCCATCGGCGACATAGACATGGCCGATGCCGGCCGGACCTGCCTTGGGTGCCAGGATTGAGCAGGCCATCGTCAGATAAAACCCCGAAACAAGGCAGTAAGGCAGCAAGAGAACAAATGTGCTGAGAACCGTCCCGTCCAGGCCCACCGCCGCGCCCCGGATGAAAACGACGTTGCGCAGTGCTCGGAGCAGGAACACCTGCGCGAGCGGCAGAATCGCGATCAAGATTTGGGCGAGGACAAGAGCTCGCACGGGGAATTGCAGCCGGTCTGCCTTCCGTCCCAGCCAGGAGCCCAGACCCGTCAACAAGAACCAGTTGCCGAGAATGATGCCCAGGACAATTTCGTTGCCGGAAAAGACGGTCAGCAACTCGCGCAGCAGCGCCAACTGCGTGATGACACAAGAGACCCCCAGGGCGCCGACGGCCAGAAGAACCAGCCGCCTTTCGTGGCCATGATTGGTGATCATGACGACTAAGGCTCGGATTCCTTGAACGATTCGACCCGGTAGGTATAGACAGCCGTCTCGGGATTCTTCCAAGCCGAGGTCTCGCAGCCGGCTTTTTGGCAAAGTTTGTCCAGGAAGGACACTTTGTCCGGAATCTGCGCCCAGACTTGAGGCAGGTAAGTGGCGCCGTTGGCTCCGATCCGCAGCAGCACGCCGTCCCGGTAAGGCTGCAACTGGCTCAACAACTCTTCCGGCGAGTTGAAATGCAGTTGCTGCGGCTCAGTCAGAACGCTGATTTCGATTTCGAGCTTGTCCAATTCCTCGGGTTGCACGGGAGGAAAGCGCGGGTCACGCATCGCGGCGCTCTGGGCGTTATCCATGACCGCGCGGTACAGGGGCGCCTTGGCGAAAATATGGCCGATGCAACCACGCAGCACGCCCTTCTTCGTCAAGGTAACGAAACAGCCTTTTGGCTCGGCAAACTTGTTCGGCAACCCGGCGGCATCGACTTCAGGAAGGCTGCCCTTGGCGACGACTTCTTTGATGGTCCGTTGGGCGAGTTCCAGGAGATGTTTTCTCTCCGGGGCCGTGAAATTCTCCTGTCCAGGCTCATAGAACGCCACCGCGGTATATCCCACCACCCCGCGGTGATCGCCGGTCACGTCGCCGCTGTTGCGGTAGCCCAGGGATTGGGCTTTCCATCCTTTTTTCCGCGCCACATGCATTAACGTCAAAATGGGTAACTTGCCGCAGGCCTCCTGGCTTTTCATCTGCTCGACGTCCAGGCTGCAAATGGCCTTGAGGCAGCGTTGGTCAAGTTCTTTTGCTTCACCATAAGCATGATAATGGCTCAAGTCGGAACTCGCAACCAGCAGAGTTTTATCATCGACGCGATCGGCCAGGATCCGGGCTGCTTCTGCGGGATCGACATCGCCCAGGATGATGGGCAAGATTTGGAAATTCTTAAGGACTTTCTGCAGAAATGGAACTTGCACTTCATCGGAATGTTCCCAGGTGTCAGGCTGATCCTCACCGGCGGCGGGCATAGGCCGTGACGACTGGGCAGCCCATGGCGGGCGCTGCACCCGGCAGCTCGGTTCCATCACGAAAGGACCCAGCTTCCCCAATTCTTTGGCCTTTTCCGAGATGGCCACGGTGCCCAGAGGCGTCCGATAAACATCCGCCGCGCAGACTGCCGCGCCTTCAAACAAAGCATAGTGACTTGGCGCCAGGACGATCACCGTCTGGAACTCCCGTCCCAGCAGCAACCGGTAGGCAGAGGCCGCGATCAGCCCCGAATACTGATAACCGGCGTGCGGGCAAATCAGCGCCTTGAGGTTCACAATCGAATTGGCCGGGGCCGCGTCCAGAAACTCGCCCAGCATCTTTGAAAGGGCCGCTTCTTCTTTGGGGTAAAAAAGTCCCGCCACGGCCGGCTCCCTGACCTTTACTTTCAGGGCCGGTTTGGGCTTGTCGGTCCGCGGCTCCGGCTGCGCCGACGGGAGCGCCACCTGTCCGGTGACAACCGTGCTCGCCGCCACAGCCACCAACGCCGCCGCTGCACCGGTGACCATTGGCCGTCTCCACTTTTGGCTCATACATCCTCCTGTGGCTGGCAATTGCCCACGTGTCTGGTTTGTCGTGCGCATAGCTCCTTTACCATAGCTCACCGCCCGGCAAAGTCAGCCAAAAAGGAGCCGCATGCAAAACTGTAGCAGCGGACGTGAGTCCGCTCTGAATTTCCAAATAATGGAGCCGACTCACGTCGGCTGCCACGGGCTTTTGAAAAAGCCTCAAAGGAGCCGGCAAAAATTCAAAAACTGTTGTCGCCGTCTTTTTCGTTGCCCCGCTGGCCCAGCAGGAGTACACCGAGAAACGAACGACCATGGAAACACGCAACAATGTGAAGTCGAAAAACGCGAACGCCAACGGCTCTGCGCTCGGCTTCGAAGCCACGCTTTGGGCCACCGCCGACAAACTCCGTGGCAACCTCGACGCCGCCGAATACAAACACGTCGTCCTCGGCCTCATCTTCCTCAAATACATCTCCGACGCGTTTGAAGAAAGACACGCCGAGTTGCAGAAGGAAAAAGGCGCTGACCCGGAGGACCGCGACGAATACACTGCCGACAACATCTTCTGGGTACCGCCCGAAGCGCGCTGGTCCTACCTGCAAGGCCGCGCCAAAGACCCCGTCATCGGCAAGCTGCTCGACAGCGCCATGATCACCATCGAGCGCGACAACCCCTCGCTCAAAGGCGTCCTGCCCAAGGAATACGCCCGCCCGCATCTGGACAAGCAAAGTCTCGGCGGTGTCATTGACCTCGTCTCCACCATCGGGCTGGGCGACAAGGAGAGCCGTTCCAAGGACATCATCGGGCGCGTCTATGAATATTTTCTCAGCGAATTCGCCAGCGCCGAAGGCAAGAAAGGCGGGCAATTCTACACGCCCCGCTGCGTCGTCCAACTCCTCGTCGAAATGCTCGCCCCTTACAAAGGCCGCGTCTTCGACCCCTGCTGCGGATCGGGCGGCATGTTCGTGCAATCGGTTGAATTCGTGAAAGCCCACGCGAACGGCAACGGCAACGGCGGCAAGGCCAAGGGTGACATCAGCATCTTCGGACAGGAAAGCAATCCCACCACGTGGCGGCTGGCGCGAATGAACCTCGCCATTCGCAGCATCGAAGGCAATCTCGGCCTCGAACCCGCCGACAGCTTCCACCGCGACCTGCACAAAGACCTCAAGGCCGACTACATCCTGGCCAACCCGCCCTTCAACATGAGCGACTGGGGCGGCGAGCGCCTCCGCGAAGACGCCCGCTGGAAATTCGGCGTGCCGTCCGCCGGCAACGCCAACTACGCCTGGGTGCAACATTTCCTTCACCACCTCGCGCCCACGGGCCTGGCCGGCTTCGTCCTCGCCAACGGCAGCATGTCCTCCAACCAATCCGGCGAAGGCGAGATTCGAAAGGCCATCATCGAGGCCGATCTCGTGGACTGCATGGTGGCGCTGCCCGGCCAGCTTTTTTACTCCACGCAAATTCCGGTGTGCCTCTGGTTTCTCACCAGAGATAAGACCCATCGGTCAAATAAGTCCTATCGCGACCGCCGTGGCCAAACCCTCTTCCTGGACGCCCGCAAGCTGGGCCGCATGATTGACCGCGTCCAACGCGAACTCACCGCCGAGGACATCCAGAAAATCGCGGGCGCCTACCACGCCTGGCGCGGCCATAAGTCCCCTTCGTCTCATCCGTCCTATGCCGACATCGCCGGCTTCTGCAAATCCGCCAAGCTCGATGAAATCCGCGCTCACGGCCACGTCCTCACGCCGGGACGTTACGTTGGCGCAGCGGACATCGAAGACGACAGCGAACCGTTCGAGCAAAAGATGAAGCGCCTCACGGCGACGCTGGACGAGCAATTCTCGGAATCAGCGAGGCTGGAGAAGGCGATTCGGCAAAATCTCAAAGCCCTGAGCCATGGCTGAACGAAAGAAAAATGCGACCAATAGGCCCAAGGCGACCAATGCCCCTCATCCGTCTCCTGCGTCCCATTCGTCCCATGCTGAGGGCTTCATCCCGCCCCACGGCGGCTACGACAACCTCCTCTCCTACCAAAAGTCGCAGATCATCTACGACGCCACTGTAAAATTCTGCGACCGCTTCATTGACCGGAAATCCCGCACCCACGACCAGATGGTGCAGGCGGCGCGCAGCGGCAACAAGAACATCGCCGAAGGCAGCCAGGTATCCGGCACCTCCAAGGAAAGCGAACTCAAACTCACCAATGTCGCCCGCGGCAGCCTGGAGGAATTGTTGGGCGACTATAAGGACTACCTGCGCCAGCGCGGCCACGCGCTTTGGGACAAGAACTCCAAGGAAGCCCTCTACGTTCGCAAGTTCGGCGCAAAGCCAGATACGTCCTATGAGTCGTATAAGACCTATATCGAAACCCGCCCACCTGAAGTCGTGGCCAACATCATCATCTGTGTGATCCACCAGACCAACTACCTGCTCGACCAGCAACTCCGGCGACTGGAGCAGGATTTTCTGAAAGAAGGCGGCCTGCGCGAACGCATGACCCGCGCCCGCCTTGCCGCCCGCTCCCGGCAACGCCCGCCCCAATGAACCCGGTCGCAAAAACCCGTTTCAGCAAGACCACCATGCGTCGCCTCAGTCCCATCCGTCCCCGGCCGTCCGCCGCCTTTCCCGAAACCGCGCTGGCTGGGCCAGCCCGCTTGCGCCCCATTCGGCTTGGGGAAGGAGGCCCGGCGTGAGCAAACGACACGATTCTCCTTTGGGCAAAGTGCCAGAAAGTTGGACCTTGGTTCACCTGAAGGATGTCGCCGAGAAGGTCAAATCGGGCGCTACTCCAAGAGGTGGCGACAGCAGCTACCTCCCAAGCCGGGACAGATTTGCGCTCATACGCAGCCAGAATGTTTTCGACCGCCGCTTCGACGAGACTGGCCTCGCGTTCATTTCGGACAAACAAGCCGGAGAATTGGCAGGCGCTGAAGTTCAACCTGGAGATGCTTTGCTCAACATCACCGGCGATGGGGTTACGTTTGCCCGTTCCACCCTCGTGCCAGAGCGTGTGCTCCCAGCTTGCGTGAACCAGCACGTCATGCTGATTCGTCCTCGACGGGACAAATGCCATTCCGGCTTTCTTCTGAGCTACCTGACTCATCCACTCATCAAGGATTACATTGAGTCGTTCAACGCGGGCGGTTCTCGCCGAGCTATTACGAAAGGTCACATTGAGTCCTTTGTGATACCGCTTCCTTCCCTCGGCGAACAACGCGCCATCGCATCGGTGTTGGGTGCGCTGGACGACAAGATTGAGTTGAACCGGCGGATGAACGAGACGTTGGAGGCGATGGCCCGGGCGATCTTCCAGAACTGGTTCGTGGACGCCACCCAAACCGGCCTCCCCAAAGGCTGGTGCGAAAGCACGCTTGGCGACCTCGTGGAGTTGCGAGTTGATCGGGTTGAAGCCACACCGGAGAAGGACTCCCTGCGATACATCGCACTTGAAGACATGCCACCGAAGTCGATTGACGTGTCGAGCTACCAACCGGGTTCGGCAGTCAACAGTAGCATCATCGCCTTCCAAAAAGGCGACGTCCTGTTCGGCTCGATGCGTCCGTATTTCCACAAGGTCGGCTTGGCATTCTTCGATGGCATCACACGCACGACGACATTTGTTCTGCGACCGAAGCATGAACGCTTGCGGCATTTCAGCCTGTTCCATTTCTTTAGCAACGAGGTTGTCGAGTTTGCGACAACGGCATCAGTCGGAACGACGATTCCTTACGTGAGGTGGGACGCACTTGAACGCTATGAGATTGCGCTGCCGCCGGAATCTCGGCTCGAAGCATTCGAAAAGGCAGTTGCCCCGCTCGTCCAGCGAATCGCCGCAAACGGAGCCGAATCCCGCACCCTCGCCGCGTTGCGCGACGCGCTGCTGCCGAGGCTGCTGTCGGGCGAGTTGCGCGTGCCTGCCGCCGCCAAACTTGTGGAGGCCAAAATATGAGCCAGACATTCAACATCTACTGTGACGAAAGTTGTCATCTGGAGCATGACCGGCAGAAGGTCATGGTGTTGGGCGCGCTTTGGTGTCCGGTGGAGAAAGCGCGTGAGATTTCGGAAGGCATTCGCAGCCGGAAAGTGAAGCACGGTTTGCCGCCGAACTTCGAAATCAAGTGGACTAAGGTTTCGCCAGCGAAGCTCGTGTTCTACCGCGATGTGGTGGATTACTTTTTCGACGAGGAAAATCTGCATCTACGAGCGCTTGTTGCCGGCAAAGCAAATTTGAGGCACGACGCGTTTCCGGGCCAGGATCACGACGGCTGGTATTACAAGATGCTCTTCACGCTGTTGTCTCCGATTCTAAACCCGGAGTGCCGCTATCGCATTTACCTGGACTTGAAGGACACTCAAAGCGGCATGAAAACGTCGAAGTTGCGCGACGTGCTCTGCAACGAACGCTATGACTTCGACCGCCGTTTGATTGAGCGGATTCAAGCGGCTCGCTCGCACGAGGTGGAGCAATTTCAATTGTGTGATTTGCTTATCGGAGCGCTGGGCTACGTCAATCGGGGAATGAACGCCAGTCCCGCGAAGCTTGCCTTGATTGAACGCATCCAACAGCGGTCGCAGTATTCACTAGTGCGTTCGACCCTGCCGCAGGAGAAGAAGCTGAACCTTTTCCATTGGCAGGAGCAGGAGGTTGCGGGGTGAGCGACCTGCCCAAATTCATCGAATTGGGCGCAGCCGAAGGGAAGGACACCGTTGAACGGTGGCGTGTGTATCTGGAAGCGCTTTACGGCGTTTACCGGCGCTCGTTGGTTCAAGGGGAGTTAATGTTCCGGGGACTCCGCGTCGGATGCCGGCGCATCCCGGAGGACAAGGGCAAACATTTCGCGTTCTGGCATCTGGTTCAGGAAGGATATCCCGAGGAGGACCGAACCCCGGACTTGGAACGTTGCCGACGCTTGCTGTGGGTTTCGTGGGTCATCCGGAACGCCGGGCAGGACGCGATGATTCGCGTTTTTCCGCAGACGCCGCGTCACGGAGAAAAAACTTGGGCACTGTGGCTTTTTGAGCATGATTACACGGTGATTCTTGCGGAACGCTCCGGCTATTTCCTGCTTAAAACCGCTTTCATGGTCAAACCGGACAAACGTGAAGAGTTGGAGCGGGACTGGCAGGAAAGTGTGAAAGGTAAAAATGGCTGAGGCCGCCCGGTTTCCCGAACGGCCTCGAAAGCTCCTTCCACACATGGTGGATGAGACTGAGAAACGTATAACCTAAGCGCTTAGGTTTGTAAACAACTGAATCGGCCCGATGGCAAACGACTTTAACAAATCTGTGGTGGAAGACGTGGCTTTGGTGGTCAAGAACCCGTTGAGGCGATTGGAGTCAGCACCCGCTACGCAGTTGCCAACCCACGGACAGAAGATACCAGGCTTCTGTCGCGTTGAACATCTGATTTCAGAGTATGCCCGATAGATTTACAGAATCGGTTGTCGAAGAGGCTGCGCTCTCATGGCTCGGTGAGCTTGAGTATTCATTGTTGCACGGGATGGAGATTGCGCCGGGCGAACTGGCGGCGGAGCGAACGGCCTTTGGCGAGACGATATTGCCGCAACGTCTGCGGGCGGCGTTGCGGAAGCTGAATCCCACGTTACCGGCGGAGGCACTGGAGGAAGCGTTTCGCAAAGTCGCCGTGCCGCAGCATCCATCGCTCATCGCCAACAACCGGGCGTTTCATCGGATGCTGGTGGACGGCATCGCGGTCGAGTGCCGGCGCAAGGACGAAAGCATCGGCGCGGAGATTGTCCGGCTGGTGGACTTCGACGACCCGGAGGCCAACGACTGGCTGGCGGTGAACCAGTTCACGGTCATCGAGGGGCAGCACAACCGGCGGCCAGACACGGTGATTTTCATAAACGGCCTGCCGCTCGGCGTCATCGAGTTGAAGAACGCGGCGGATGAGAACGCGGACATTTGGGCGGCGTTCAACCAACTCCAAACCTACAAGCACCAGATTCCCTCGCTCTTCATTCACAACGCGGTGCTGATCATTTCAGACGGCATCGAAGCGCGCATCGGCACAATCAGCGCGGACAAGGAACGCTTCATGCCGTGGCGCACCATCGATGGCGAGACACTTGCGCCCGCTTCCATGCCGCAACTGGAAGTCCTGTTGCGCGGCGTGTTCGACAAGCACCGGTTTCTCGATCTCGTCCGGCATTTCATCGTCTTCGAGGATGACGGCAAAGATGTCATCAAAAAGATGGCGGGTTATCATCAATTCCACGCGGTCAGGACGGCGGTGGAAGAAACCATTCGGGCGGCGGGTGTCGGCGATTTGGTTTTGAAAGAGCCCGATGGCGGTTATTTCGCGAAGCCGCAGCCCGCCGGCGAAATCGGCGACAGACGCGTGGGCGTGGTCTGGCACACGCAGGGATCGGGTAAGACGCTCACGATGGTTTTCTATTCCGGTAAGCTCGTGCTGGAACCGGTGATGGAGAATCCTACGCTGGTGGTGCTGACCGACCGCAACGACTTGGACGACCAGCTTTTCGGAACTTTTTCGCGCTGCCATGAATTGCTGCGCCAGAAGCCGGTGCAAGCTGAGAGCCGGGAACATTTGCGCGAGTTGCTCAAAGTGGCGAGCGGCGGCGTGATCTTCACCACCATCCACAAGTTTTTTCCCGACGAGAAAGGCGGACGTCATCCGCTGCTTTCCGACCGGCGGAATATCGTCGTCATTGCCGACGAAGCGCACCGCAGCCAATACGATTTCATTGATGGCTTCGCGCGGCACATGCGCGACGCGCTGCCCAACGCCTCGTTCATCGGCTTCACCGGCACGCCCATCGAAAAGAGCGACGCCAACACGCGGTCGGTCTTCGGCGACTACATCAGCATTTACGACATTCAGCGCGCAGTGGAGGACAAGGCCACCGTGCCGATTTACTACGAGGGCCGTCTCGCCAAGCTGGAGTTGAAGCCGGAAGAACGTCCGAAGATTGACCCGAATTTCGAGGAAGCCACGGAAGGCGAAGAGCTGGATCACAAGGAAAAGCTCAAGACGAAGTGGGCGGCGCTGGAGGCGGTCGTCGGAGCGGAGAAACGCATCGGCCTCGTCGCCGGGGATTTCGTGAAACATTGGGACGCGCGCCTGGAGGTGATGGACGGCAAGGCGATGATCGTCTGCATGAGCCGGCGCATCTGCTATGAACTTTACGAGGCCATCCGCAAGTTGCGCCCCGACTGGAATCACACAGACGACGACAAGGGCGTGATGAAGATCGTGATGACCGGCTCGGCGTCCGATCCGTTGGTGTGGCAGGATCACATTCGCAACAAGCCACGGCGAGAGGCGCTGGCCAAGCGGTTCAAGAATCCGCAAGACCCGTTGAAGATCGTGCTCGTGCGCGACATGTGGCTGACGGGCTTCGACGCGCCGAGCCTGCACACGATGTATGTGGACAAGCCCATGCGCAGTCACGGCCTCATGCAGGCTATCGCGCGCGTGAACCGCGTTTTCAAAGATAAGCCGGGCGGGTTGGTGGTGGATTACCTCGGCCTTGCTCAGGAGTTGAAAGAAGCGCTGGCCGTTTACACGGAAAGCGGCGGCACGGGCGAGACGGCGATTGACCAGGAAGAAGCCGTCGTGGCGATGCGGATGCATTACGAACGATGCTGCGACTTCTTCCACGGGTTCGATTGGAGCGCGTGGACGGGACGCCCGGTCGGGGGACCGGGCCTACAAGGGGTAGGCCGCGTGCCCTCACGCGGCGCTCCTGCACCCGGCACAGCAGCGCACAAGCTCCGCCTGCTGCCCGCTGCACAGGAACATTTGCTGGCGAAAGCGGCGACGGAAAGGAAGCCGGAAGAGCACAAACAGAAGTTCATGCAGGCGGTAACGGATTTGTCGAAAGCCTTCGCCCTCGCCGTGCCGCATGAGAAGGCCATCGAAATCCGAGACGACGTGGGATTCTTTCAAGCGGTGCGCACGGTGTTGGCGAAGGGCGGCGGCGAAAAGAGGAGATGCGCCGACGAAATGAATCACGCCATCCGGCAAATCATTTCCCGCGCCGTTGCCTCAGATGAGGTCGTGGACATCTTCGCCGCTGCCGGTCTTAATAAGCCGGACATCTCAATCTTGTCCGACGAATTCCTTGCTGAGGTGCGCGCCCTGCCGCACAAGAACCTTGCCGTCGAGACGTTGAGGAAGCTGTTGAGCAACGAAATCAAGATTCGCTCGCGCAAGTTTCTGATTCAGTCCCGCTCCTTCGCCGAAATGCTCGAAGCGTCCATTCGCAAATACCAAAACCGCGCCATCGAAACCGCAGCCGTCATCGAAGAGTTGATCGCGCTGGGCAAGCAGATGCGCGAAGCCGCTCAGCGTGGCGCGGGGCTGGGCCTGAGCGATGACGAAGTCGCCTTTTACGACGCGCTCGAAGTCAACGACAGCGCCGTCCAGGTGTTGGGCGACGAAAACCTCCGGTTCATCACGCGTGAACTTCTGAAGACCATCCGCGAGAACGTCTCGATTGATTGGACGGCCAAAGAATCCGTCCGCGCCAAGCTTCGCGTTATGGTCAAACGCACCCTCCGGAAACACGGCTACCCGCCCGACAAACAGGAAAAAGCCACCCAGACGGTCTTGCAGCAAGCCGAGTTGCTTTGCGCAGATTGGGCAGGATAATTGCGCAATCCCACGTCGGCTTGCTGTTTACAGAAATAGAATGGCCTTGATCCCTTATTGCGCCAGCGGCCGATCCGTGGGCAACAAAAACGCCTTACGAATGGTCGCAACGCCATTGCTGCGCCAAGGCCACGCTTGGTCGGCAGCGAGTTGGATTTGGTGGCGCAGGCCAGCCAGTTGCTCGATCTTCGCCTCAATCTCTTCCAGCGTGCCGGCCGCTTCTTTTCGCTTCTCGCCTTGCATCTGGTCTTTGCCGCCATAGGTGGCAATCGCGTCGCCCAGGTCTTTGATCTGTTTGTCGGATTTGATGCCGGGCAGCACGTCTTTGGGCGGCTCGTTGTTTTTTCCAGGAGCCAGCCGGGCCAGAATGGTGCGCGCGGCGGTCGGTGATCGCCTTTGAAATCCGCCTTTAAAATCAGGCTGGACTCGACGTTAAAAGACTGCCATAGCAATGCGCCTTTTGCCACCGGGACTTCGCATGCTGTTTGCTCCCGTGAGCCTGGCCAACTTTGAACTTTGAACTTTCCACCTCCGGCACTCCGGCACCATACTTTCCGCCATGAACGATGCAGGGAAAATCAAGGCCGTGATCTTTGACATGGACGGAGTTCTGACCGATTCCGAGCCGATCATCAACGCGGCCGCCCTCGCGATGTTCAAAGAGAAAGGGCTGATCGCGCAGCCGGAAGATTTTCTCCCTTTTGTCGGCACCGGCGAAGACCGTTACATCGGCGGCGTGGCGGAGAAATACGGCTTTCCGCTCGATCTGCCTGCCGCCAAGAAGCGAACTTATGAGATTTACCTGGCGCTGGTGCCGGCACGGCTGGAGGCCTTTCCCGGAGCGCAAGACCTGGTGCGGCAATGCCGGCAGGGCGGCCTGAAAATCGCCGTCGCTTCCAGTGCCGACCTGATCAAAATCGAAGCGAACTTGCGAAAGATCAGCCTTCCGCCTGACCTGTGGGACGCCATCGTCAGCGCCGAAGATGTGAAAAACAAAAAGCCGGCGCCCGACATCTTCCTGGCGGCGGCGCGCAAACTCGTTCTCGCGCCGGACCAATGCGTGGTCATTGAGGATGCGGTCAATGGGATTCAAGCGGCCAAGGCCGCCGGGATGCGGTGTGTGGCGGTGGCGCAGACGTTTGCGGCCGAAAAGCTGGGCGGGGCTGATGTGGTGCGACAAAGTCTTTCCCAGGTTTCGGTGAGCGATTTGGCCGTTGATTGAAATTGGATCCTTCCGTCCCATGCGTGCCGTTTATCCCTCCACGCCAAGCCGTATCCCAGCAGGAGCGCGGGCATCCATGCCTGCGCGGTGGTGAAAGGTCTCTCTGTGCAGCCTGATTGAGACGATTTTCAATCGGCAAAACAGCTTGCGCTCATCGGTGAGAGACGCCTAGAGAGGGAGCCTTCGAAATGCTCGGCTGCTTGCCCGCGCTTGCTACACGCGCAGGCATGGACGCCCGCGCTCCAATTCACCGCTACGGATGCGCTTGTCCCGCCTTCGGCTTTTCTTTCGTCGCCGTCGCGTTGGGGCCAAAGCGGATGTGCTGGCCGCCGTGCCCGGCAGATTGATCGCCATAAATCGCCCGCACAATTCCCCAGTCAGCCAGCACAGACAACGTCATCCCAGCCAAGCCGATCACGAGGGTCTTCTTCAGAAGCGTTCCGAGATTTGCGGCCGCCGGCAGCAGATTCAGGGGCGCGGGTCTGGCAAAAAAAAGCAGCAAAACGGTGCAGAGCACGGCATTAAAGTGAATCGTACCCTCGGTCACGAGCCGTTGCGGCACGAACGCTACTTGCGCCCGGTCAAAGTTGCCCAGCACCATCCACCACAGGAAAACCACGTAGAGCAGTTGGCCCTTGCCAAGCCAGGTCGCGGGCAACAAAGCCAAAGGCCGGCGCTGGTGCCGAATCAGCAGCGCCAGCACGGCTGCAGCCAAAAGCAGGTAGGCAAGGCCGAACCACGTTTCCGCCGACAAACTGTAGAGCATTTCCGGAAACGCTTTGGCTTTGATCCATTCCTCGGGATTCTTGCTCAGATTGAGATAGGTCACGCCGAGCAGAACGAAGCCCACCGCATAAACCTCGGTCCAGCGTCGGGCCAACGGCTCTTCGCTGATACGTGGCGCCCTGCTCGCAAGACAAAGCATCGCCACCGCCACGCCGACGCCATTGATGAAACCGTAGGTCTGCTCCAGAACGCTGTGCCAGTTCGTTTGCCAGCCGCTGGTCACCTCAACCAGCTTCAACATGGTGGCGGCCGAGAAACCAAAGCCACCGAAGAATCCCGTCACCAGCGACGCCAACGTCACTCCACTCAAACCGTGGCGCTGCAGATAAACCCACAAGCCGAGTGTCATGCCAATGCACCCAGCCCAGTTGTCGCTGCGCGGCGGCGTCATCCGCCAGCCCAACAACTCTACCAAGAGCAGGAAGCCCGCCCACCAGCCAATCGCACAATGCAGGATCAGGGAGCTGGCGCGGTCCAGCCGCCGCCGAATCAAGGCGAGTGCCAGAACCGCCGCTATGGCCGTCAACGCGCCCAGCCAGTCCGTATCATTCCAGTAAAGCGGACTTTCGTGCCGGAATTGCGGGTTCACCGCCACCAGCCAGGATTCGGCCCGGTCTTGCAGCCACCAGGCCATGAACACCGCCGTCAGCGGAGCAAAGAACTCGGTCAACCGCTCCCGGTCCAGCAACGCCGGCAACGCCGTGCCGGCGCCTCCCATGGCCCCCCAGAGAAATCCGATCACAAACAAACTGCCAAAGCCGTAAAGCACGGACGCCGAGTGGCCGGAATGAGTGTAAGCAATCACCTGCCCGTAGGACATGCTCCCGCCGAAGGACCAACCCAACGCCCCAAAGAAAGCAAAGTAAGCCACACGCCGCCGCCAATCCTCGCGTCCGGAGAGCAAGACAGCGGCCATGGCCGCGAGCGCGCCCGGGATCATGGCGCCATATTCATGCCCGAAATTGCCGCGAATGCCCCAGCCGATGGACAACGAGAGCGCTGTGACAAGGATAAGCGGCCAATCTCCGCGTGAAGCTGCCGGATTCAGTTTGATCATTTCATTTTACTGTCACAGTCAACAAATGTTCCATCCGCGCACAAGCTTTGTTCCATGCGGGGGCCGCCTCGGGCTGGACGCTGCTCACGCCCATCGAATCCCGCACCACCTGGCGGGCAGCTTGCAGCGACGGCAAATGGCCCAGCGTGATGGCTTGAATCAATACGTTGCCGGCGGCGGTGGCTTCGACTGGACCGGTCAAAACGGGAATCTGGAGCGCATTGGCGGTGAATTGATTGAGCAAGTCGTTTTTGCTCCCTCCGCCGACGATGTGCAAGCGTTCGATTTTTTGGCCGATGAGTTGTTCGATCTGCCGGAGCGTCCGCCGGTAAAGCAGCGCCAGGCTCTCCAGCACGCAGCGAATCATCGCGCCGGGGGAAGAAGGAACAGGCTGGCCGGTTTCCCGGCAAAACGCGGTAATCTTGGCCGGCATGTCATCGGGGCTGAGATACCGCGAATCGGTCGGATTGATGAGCGAAACAAAAGGTGGCGCCTCGGCCGCCAACCGCGTCAGCGTCGCATAATCAAATTCCTGGCCGGCCTTGGCCCAATCGCGGCGGCACTCCTGCACGAGCCAGAGGCCGATGATATTCTTCAGCAGGCGAACGGACCCGCCGTAGCCGATCTCATTGGTGAAATTCAATTCGCGACAGTCGTCGTTGATAATGGGAGAGGCCAATTCCACGCCCATTAACGACCAGGTGCCGGAACTCAGATACGCCCAGTTCTGTCCCAAAGCCGGAACCGCCGCCACCGCCGCGCCGGTGTCATGTGAGCAACTAGCCAGGACTTCGAGGCCGGACAGGCCGGTGTCACGTGCGATGCTCTCGCGCAACAGCCCCAACCGAGTGCCGGATGGGACAATCGGCGGAAATAATTCCGGGCGCAATTGCAGAGCTTCGAGCAACGGCTTTGACCAGGACCGTGTGCGCGGATTGTAAAGCTGACTGGTGCTGGCCATCGATTCTTCCACTTGGGCAACGCCGGAGAGCCAATAGTTGAAACCATCGCCCACCAGCAAAAGTTGATGGGCCTGAGTCAGGCGCTCGGGCGATTCGGCGGCCAATTGGAAAATAGTATTGAGCGGCATGAATTGGATGCCGGTTTCGGCAAAGATGGTTTTCCAATCCACTTTGCGGAAGGCGTTTTCCACCCCTTTTTTCGTGCGCGGATCGCGATAGTGAAAGGTGGGCGATATCAGCGAGCCATCGGCCGCGAAGAGCAAATAATCGACTCCCCAGGAATCCGTGCTAATGCCGGCCAGGGGGATTTGGCGCGCCGCCGCCTTTTTCAGCCCGGCGATGAGTTCATCGAACAATTGCGGGATGTTCCAGTGCAGAGAACCATCGGCTTTGACCGGCGTGTTCGGAAACCGGTGCAGCTCTTCCAGAGTGAGCCGCCCGCCGTCCAGCGAGCCAAGCATGAGCCGTCCGCTTTCCGCGCCCAGATCGCAAGCTAGATAGTGGGTTGTCATACCTTCAACTGTCGTTGCCGGTAGGCTTCATCGGGCCGGACGAAGATACGTTCCACATGTTGCGGAGTGAGAAAGTTCGGCCCGCCCAGCGCCGCCGCGCCCATGAAAATGGCCGCCGCTTTGTCGGCCATCAAAATGCAGCCCAGCACGGCGTTGGGCGAACTGCCCAAAGCGATCAGGCCATGGTTTTGCAGGAGAATCAGGCGCGGCACATAGCCGTTTTGCTGCAAGAAGGCGTTGGTCCGCTCCCGGATTTCCCGCGCCAAAGGCAGGCCGGGATCGACATACGGAACAAATACAGAGGCGGGTCCGCAGAAAACAATCTCGTCCGGGAACAACCGGCGCTCGGCGAAGTCCCGCGCCCGGGGCGAGCACAGAATCTGGTTGGCGGCCTGGGAATGGCAATGCCCGACGTAATTGATTCCATCCAACGTCAGCAGCCAAGCATGGAACATGGCTTCAACGCTCGGCTTCTTGCCCTTGCCCTCCATGCACGCCTCCAGCAGCGCAGCGTCGATGGCGTCGTCCGTCAGGGATCGCTTGTCCAGGGTGGCCAGGATTTTGTTCGTATCGCACACGGTCACGTCATCTGCGGTCAAGGTGGCCAGAGAACAGCCGCTGGCTTTCACGGCAAATTCCGTGGGACTTAACTTGGCCGACGTGTTCCCTTCGCCCAGGATGGCCAGGCGCCGGTCTTCACGTCCGATGGCGTGCGAGAGTTCGATCAAAGCAGACACTTGTTCATTCATCTGGCTCTATTCAACCGCGAAATGGGCCAACCGCCAAGTGGCAAAGTGAGGGCATTTGTTCCCGGATTATGGACTCGCGCTAAAACGATGGAAATTGCCGCCTTGTCCAGGCAAGAATTGTCTCATGTCGAACCTGAACCGTCCGGTCCTGTTCCTGGTGCTGGCCTCCGTGCTCTGGAGCACCGGCGGGTTGCTCATCAAATCGATCGCCTGGAATGCTTTGGCCATCGCGGGCGCTCGCAGCGCCATTGCCGCCGGCGTCGTCTATTTGCTCATGCCGCGCCCGCGCTTCACTTTTTCGGCAGCCCAACTCGGCGCCGCCGTTTGCTACGCGGCCACGGTCATCTTGTTCGTCTTGGCGAACAAGCTGACCACGGCGGCCAACGCCATCTTTCTGCAGTACACCGCGCCGATTTACATCGCCTTGTTCGGGGCCTGGTTTTTGAAAGAACACCCCACCCGGCTCGATTGGGCGCTGATCGCCTTGGCCCAGGTTGGCATCGGCCTCTTTTTCCTCGACCGCCTTACCTTTCAGGGCGTCTGGGGGAATGTGAGCGCCCTGGCCAGCGGCCTGGCTTTTGCAGGCTTGATCCTGCTGTTGCGACAACAAAAGGATGGCTCTCCCGTAGAATCGGTTTTGTTGGGCAACCTCCTGACGGCGCTGGTCTGCCTGCCCTTCGCGCTCAACTCCAGCCCGGCGGCCGGAAGCTGGGTCGGACTGGTGCTGCTGGGCGTTTTTCAATTGGGCCTTTCTTATGTGCTGTATGCCACCGCCATCAAGCAGGTTCGCGCATTGGAAGCCGTCTTGATTAGCACCATTGAACCCGTTTTGAATCCGCTCTGGGTGCTGGTCTTCCTCGGCGAAAAGCCTCAAGCCTGGGCCTTGGCCGGCGGCGTGCTGGTATTGACCGCCGCCACGGTGAGGCGAGTCAGCACCGCCTGGCGCTTGAAACAGCAAGCGGCTTCCTGATCCGGCGAATGGTGCGTGAGACCTCTACACCGCCGCTTTTGCAAGACTTTGCCGCAAATAGGCACATGTGCGGGAATCACCCGTTTAAGCCACAGCGCGTTGGGTGTTCGGAGAGTGCTGCGGCTGGCGCTTTGCCCAACTACAGCTTGAGCTTTCTCCGCAACTCCGGCTGGCGGCGCAACGCCATCTTGGCGATCCGCTTGAACTTCCCTGTTTGACTCAGAATATTGCTGGCCGGGAAGCCGGCCAGGCGGACTTTTTCGACACGGGTGATCCGCACGTTCCAGCGCGAGGCTTGACCTCACGGCGGCTTCCGGTCTAGCGTGCTGCATGATCGATGTTCAAAGCACAGTGGGTCAAGGGTGTGGTCGGAGGAGCCTTGCCTGGCTACTGCTGGCCGTCACGATGGCGGGGCGCTTGGCGGCCGCGGACCCGGCACCGAGCGCCTTGGAGGCGGATCCGTCGGGCTGGCTGGACCTGATGCCGTCCGCCGAACTGAAAGGCTGGTCGCGGGTTCCGGTTCCCCCGGATGCGCCGCTCGGTCGGCCCCAGTGGCACGTGGAGGAATCCGGCAAGGTGCTGGTCTGCGACGGCGACGGGGGGCACGACATGTTGTTGTGCGCCCGGGAGTTCGGCGACGCGGTGTTCCACCTCGAGTTTCGCTACACCAAGAGCGAAGGGAAGACGGGTTACAACAGTGGGGCCTACGTGCGGAACTCCAAGGAAGGCGCTCTCTGGCACCAGGCCCAGTTCGGCGACGGCAAAGACGGCTTTCTGTTCGGGGAAACGCCAGGAGCGGACGGAAAAAAGAAGTTCTTCAGCACCAAGAAGGCCGTGGTGGATGGCCGGGTGAAGCCCGCGGGGGAATGGAACACGCTCGAAATCACGGCGCGGGGCAAGGGCCTGACATTGTGGGTCAACGGGGCGGTCACGTGCCAGTTCGGAGATTGCGGCAATCCGAGAGGCCTGGTGGGACTGGAGGGCGAGGGCTACCGGATCGAATTCCGCAACCTCAAGGTCAAGGAACTGCGGTAAGACTCGGAGGTGCCGGCCTTTCCCCGGACGACGGTGTGGTGGGGCTGCCGTAGGTCGAGAACGGTCGTCGATCTCTTGACTATCCGATCGCCCACCAGTCGCCTCCGAACTCGGGCAATTGCGGCGGAATGGCCGCCCCATACTCGTTCCACAACTCCAGAACAGAAAAAGAGTCCAACCATAGCTTTGGCCTTCGTAATTGCCGTTTTGTCATGCACTTGCATCCAATAATGTAGTTTGCTCTTCGTGCTCTTCCAGGTTCCCTTAGGCAGCCCGGCGGCGATCCACTGGATGGGCAGGGTCGCCTCCCGCCCCAATCGCACGGCCATGGCGAACTGCGCCGCTTGGGCCGGCAACCCAAGCAGACTTCTTTCCAGCCCCAGCGCTCCAGTTCCTCTCCCATCCAGGAAAATGTCCTCTCGCCGGTCGCCCCGACTCATCACGTGGTAAATGGCCCCGGGATACTCGACTCGGATCTTGCGCGGTATGACAGCACCCTGGCGAAATTCCGAACCTCAGTCACGGCCGAAGCTATAGTTTGACCCCTGCTATGGGGTGGTGTGTCAACTGGAATTTTTTCTTT
>CAYIIH010000041.1:0-31793 GCA_964363225.1 uncultured Verrucomicrobiota bacterium
CTCGGAACATGGAATTGGCCTTGCGCAAAACTTACGACGCCATGCCGGCGCCGCGCCTGGTGGTGGCCGTGGGCGCGTGTGGATGCAGCGGCGGCATCTTCGGACAAAACTACGCCAGCCTCGGCGGCGTGGACCAGGTGATCCCGGTGGACGTTTATGTTCCCGGCTGCCCGCCGAATCCGCATGCGCTGCTACATGGGATTCTGCTGGCGATTGGAAGGATGGGAGGAGGGACCTCGTCCGTCGGCATCGCAGCCGAGGTCACGAGGCTCTGACTCTTGCTCCGCACTCCGCATTGAGGTGAACATGTCCAAGAACCTGCAAAGCGAGAGGTTTTCCTCAGCAAAAGCTGGACGAGTTCTTTCTTCACTGATACGAATCCTCCGTCTGATTCCGGCAAACGATGCTTGAAACGAACTTCCCATAATCATGAAACCGTTTCGGTTAAATAGGATCGAGGAGATCGCCAGGCGCCTCTCGCTCGGCTTGGTCGCATTGATCAACCTTCTGACTGCGACTACCGCTTTGGGCGCAGCCGCCTGGCCCGACGTCGCCGCGGCTCGCGATGAGACAGTGCAAATCCTGAGCGGCTTCATCAAGGTCGATACGAGCAATCCGCCGGGGAACGAAACGAAAGGTGCTGAGTACCTCAAATCAGTTCTCGACCGCGAAGGGATTCCCTCGGAGATTCTGGCCCTCGAACCCAGCCGCGGCAATCTCGTCGCGCGTCTGAAGGGCAACGGCAAGAAAAGACCGCTTCTGCTCATGGCCCACCTCGATGTGGTCGGCGTCGAACGTGACAAATGGACGGTGGACCCCTTCGGCGGCGTCATCAAGGACGGTTACATTTATGGGCGAGGCGCCGCGGATGACAAAGGCATGGGCGCGGTCTGTCTGGAGGTGCTCCTGCAATTGCACCGGCTCAAAGTGCCGCTCGACCGGGATGTGATTTTTCTGGCCGAAGCCGGCGAGGAAGGCACGACCCACGTCGGCATCGACTTCATGGTGTCGCGGCATTGGGACAAGATCGAATGCGAGTTTGCCCTGAATGAAGGCGGCCGGATTTTTGAAGCGGATGGGAAAGTGAAGTACGTCGGCGTGGCCACCACCGAAAAAGTGCCGCGCCCGATCCTGCTGTCCGCCAAAGGCACCAGCGGGCATGGTTCGCGGCCGCGGCCGGACAATGCGATCACGCACCTGGCCGCCGCCGTGGCCAAGGCGGGCAATTGGCAGCCGCCCATGCGCTTGAATGAAACCACCCGCGCCTTCTTCTCGCGCCTGGCGCGGGTCAGCACGCCCGAAGAAGCTTTTCTCTACAGCCATCTCGAAGACCCGGTCTTGAGCGCCATGGTTCAGGAGAAGATTCGCGCCCTGAACCTTGGGTACAATTCGATGCTCCGAACCTCCATTTCGCCCACGATCATCAAAGGCGGTTTCCGCAGCAATGTCATCCCCGGCGATGCCCTGGCGACCTTGGATGTGCGCGCCTTGCCGGATGAGGACATGGAAGCGTTTGCGAAACTGCTGCGCGAATTGATCGACGATCCGGCGGTCGAAGTGGTTCCCTCCGCCGGCCGCGGCCGGCCAGCGCAGCCGCCTTCCAAGCTCGACACCGAGATGTTTGCCGCGCTGGAACGAACGCAACAGCGCCTTTTCCCAGAGGCTGTGACCTTGCCGATGATGTTAACAGGCGCGACGGATTCAGCCCAGTTGCGGGCCAAAGGGGTGCAAGCGTACGGTGTCGGCAGCGTCAGCAGTGATCAGGACAGCGCCCGGGTGCATGGCAATGACGAGCGGCTGTCTATCGATGGCCTCGGAAAATTCCTGGAATTTCTGTATGGGGCTGTGGTGGAGGTGGCGGCATCGAAAACAGACCGCCCGTGACAAGACCCTTCGCAAATGAACACGATCCGAAATACTGCGCCGTTTATTAGACATTGTTTCTTCATCTTGATCACCGTTACCCTTCTTTGGGGCATACCTTTTCAGCCGGTTACGGTGGCCGCAGAATCAGCCTCCAAGGAGCGCAGCGCGAGCACGTTCCCGGCCCTGCTGAAGCCGCCGCTGGAAAGCATCACGAGCGAGGACCTGCTCCGGCACACTCGAGTGCTCGCTTCCGACGAATTTGAGGGACGCGCTCCCGGCACGGTCGGCGAAGAATTGACGGTCCGGTATCTGATCGAGCAATTCAAACGGCTTGGCCTGCAACCGGGCAATCCCGATGGGACTTATGTGCAAAGCGTTCCTCTGGTCGGCTTTGCCGCGCAGCCGACTATTGTCTATCGCGTGGGCGATCAACGCACCGAGCTCGGTTTCCCAAGTGACTGCGTCATTTGGTCGCGCCGGTTCGTGCCCGAAATCAAGGTTGAAGACTCGGACGTGGTCTTCGTGGGCTACGGCGTGGTCGCGCCGGAGTACGGGTGGGATGACTACAAGGGCGTGGATGTCCGGGGCAAGACGATCGTCATGCTGATTAACGATCCGGCCATTCCCGATCCGAGTGATCCGGGCAAACTGGACGAGAGCCTGTTCAAAGGCCGCGCCATGACCTATTACGGGCGCTGGACCTACAAGTACGAGATGGCCACGCAAAAGGGGGCGGCTGCGGCCATCATCGTGCATGAGACTGGCCCGGCCGGTTATCCCTGGTTTGTCGTGGTGGGCAGCAACAGCCGCGAGAATTTCGATCTGCAAACGCCGGACAAAAACCTGAGGCGCGTCGCCGTCGAAGGTTGGATCACTCTGGAGAAGGCGAAACAGCTTTTTGCCGCGGGCGGCCAGGACTTCGATGCTTTGAAGAAAGCCGCCTTGAGCCGCGAGTTCAAACCGGTCCCGCTGGGCAGCCGGGCTTCATTGACGATCAAGAACAGCTTGCGTGATGTTGCCTCCCGCAACGTGGTCGCCCGCCTGGAAGGGTCCGATCCAAAATTGAAAGGCGAACACATCCTCTACACGGCGCATTGGGATCATCTGGGCCGCAATCCGAAGTTGGAAGGCGACCAGATATTCAATGGCGCGCTCGACAATGCCACGGGCGCGGCTGCGCTTCTGGAGTTGGCGGGAGCATTCGCAAAAGTGAAGCCGGCGCTGAAGCGTTCTATTCTATTTCTGGCTGTCACCGCTGAGGAGAAGGGTTTGCTGGGCGCGAAATTCTATGCCGATCACCCGCTCTATCCGCTCGAGACCACGCTGGCCAATATCAACATGGACGGACTCAATCCGTGGGGCCGCACGCGGGACTTCACCGTCGTGGGCGATGGCAATTCCACGCTGGAAGACTTGCTCACTCAGGCTGCCGCCCCGCAGCAACGCAGTCTCAAACCGGACCCGGAGCCGGAGAAAGGTTATTTCTATCGTTCCGACCATATCGAGTTTGCCAAGAAAGGAGTGCCGGCACTCTACACCAAGGGCGGGATTGATTTTATCGGCAAATTCGCCGGCTACGGCATGGAAAAGCGCCAGGAATACATCGACCGTGATTACCACAAAGTGACCGATGAAGTGAAGCCGGACTGGGATTTGGGCGGCGCCGTGGAACAGTTGCGGCTCCTCTTTGAAGTGGGCTGCCGCGTCGCGCAAGAAAACGCTTATCCGGAGTGGAAGCCAGGATCAGAATTCAAAGCACTGCGCGAAGAAATGCTGCGAAAAAAGGGAAAGTGAACGGTTTTATGCAGTGGCGGTGCTCAAGCTCGCATCCTCGGCCGCAACTGCTTTCGGCACGCTGCCAGCATGACCCGCCAGTGGGACCGAAGAAACAACGGCAGCGACAACGCTTCCCGCGCATATCGCCGCCCGGCCTTGGCCAGGTCGAGTTCCGCCATGATGACCATTGCGTCTCGATGGTTGGCCAAAGCCAGGACCTGGGAATCGGGCGCGACGATTTTTGAATCACCGGCTGACCAGAGGCCGCCTCCTTGCGGACCGACCGAATTGGCGAAGACATAGTAAACCTCATTCTCAAAGGCCCGCACCGCGATGCCGTCCCGGCCGCCGCGTTTGGATTTGGACACGGCCCAAGCATCCAGGCCGGCGTTGGGATGGAAAACAATCTGCGCGCCCAGCATGACCGGCAAGCGCACCAGCTCCGGATAACGCCGTTCGTGGCATATAATGGCCGTGCATGGGATGCCGTCGATCGGGAACAAAGCCAGGGAATCTCCGGGAGCGAACACGCCGGCCTCACGCGTGGTCAAATGAATCTTCGAATATCGAAAAACTTCCTGGCCACGCCGGTTAAAGACCAGCAGCGAGTTGTAGCGCTTCCCCTTCTGGATGGTTGGGCAGCCAATGAGGACAGAGCAGCGCGAGGCACGCGCGGCGCGGGCGACGAGGGCCAGCGCAGCGTGGATGGCAACGCCGGATAATTTCGCAAAATCGCAGTTGTAGCCTGTGACCGCGCATTCCGGAAAAAGGATCGCCTCCGCGCCGCGCCGGGCCGTCGAGCGAATCGTTTCCAGTATCCACTCCACGTTTTCGGAAAGGGAGGACCGGAATCTCATTTGCACGGACGCGACTTTGATTTTGTTCTTCTTCATGGTTGTGAACGGGCAAGGACCTGAGATTTCATGGCCAAGTTATCGGCGTCCAGGAACCGTTTTCGAATTCCAGGGACGGCGTGGGAGTCGTCCCTCCCCAATGCGTATGGAGGCCGGATACTGAAAGTCGTTCATTTCACGGCGCCGGCCAGGACCGTTTGAAAATGGGGTGGCTGCTCTTCCCGCGCGACCACGGCAGTTTCGATCTTCTTAAAACCGGCGCCTTCAAGCCAGCGATGCAAATCGCTTTCGGCAAAGCCCAGCCAGCGGTCTCCATACAGATCGTGAGCCTGGTCGAAATGATGCTGCAGAAGGTCGAGGATCATGATCTGGCCGCCACTCCGAAGGATTTTATGGGCGCTGCCGATGGCCCGTTCCGGATTATTGGCATGGTGCAGGGCCTGGCTGAGCACAACCAGATCAACGCTTTCCGGATCGACGGGCGGCTCTTCCAGGTCTCCCAGCCGAAACTCCAGGTTCTTCAAGCCGTTCTTTTTCGCCTTCTTGGCGCCAAATGCCACCATCTTTTCGGAGTTGTCCACGGCGATGACTTTCCTGGCTCGCCGGGCCAGCAATTCGCTGAGCAGACCTTCGCCCGAGCCCAGGTCGGCCACCACCAGCGGCGGCAAAATGCGCAACAGCAAATGCCCGAACGCTTCCCAGGACCGGCCCGGTCCATAGCTGCGGTCAAACCGGCCCGCCACCTGGTTGAAATAAACCTGGGCCTGATCCAGGCGCCGGGCCAGGACGCGCTTGAGATTGAGTTGATCGGCCGCTTGTTCCGGCATCTCCTTGGCGCCGCGCACCGCCAGTTGGATAAACTCCCGCGCCATCGTGTCGGCTTGCTGGTTCAACCGGTAAAAGGTCCGCTTCCCTTCCCGCCTGGACTGCAGAAGCCCGGACTCCTGCAACAAACCGAGGTGCGTCGAAATCCGGGACTGGCCCAGGCGGGTGATCTCCTGAAGCTCATTTACCGACAACTCGTCCTTTTCCAGCAAAGCTATGATGCGCAGCCGTGTCGGGTCGGCCAGAGCGCGCAAAGATTTAAGAGTGGCGGACATGAGTTACCTCCACGCATGGCTGCGTTTGTCGAACGATAAATCGATCATCTTCATGAGCAGATCCTACACGCACGGTCCGACCGCAGCAACTCGGCAGGGACGGCAAACCGCCGACGAGAATTAATTCGCATTTCGCAGTTGACGGACTTCCACAGCTATATATCTTCCTATCGTGATACGTCAATATGTTTATGTTTAAGGCCGTGACCAGGTTAAAAGCTCATGCGTAAAAATTACATCTTTTCTTCCGAGTCGGTGGGCGAGGGCCATCCCGACAAAGTCTGCGATACGATTTCCGATGCCATCCTGGATGCCTGCCTGGAGCAAGACCCGCGCAGCCGCGTCGCCTGCGAGACCTATGCCAAAAGCAACCTGGTCATCGTCGGCGGGGAAATCACCACCAAAGCCAAGCTCGATCACAATGCCATCGTGCGCCGGGCCATCCGCGATATTGGCTACGTGAACAACGACGACGTCTTTCATGCCGACAAGGTTTTTGTCACCAACGTCATCACCTCCCAAAGCCCGGACATTGCCCAGGGGGTGGATGCGCGGTCCGCCGAAGGCAAGGACACGGACGAGCAAGGCGCTGGAGATCAAGGTTTAATGTTCGGATTTGCCTGTGATGAAACTCCGGAATTGATGCCGGCCCCGATCATGTTTGCTCATCGGCTGGGACGGGAACTGACCGCTGTCCGTAAGAGTGGGAAAGTGAAATGGCTCCGTCCGGACGCTAAAACCCAGGTCTCGGTGCAATACGAAAACAGCCGGCCAGTCTGCATTACGGCCGTGGTCGTTTCCACGCAGCATACGGCGGAGGTGAAACATAAGACCATTCGGGATTTCATCATCCGGGAAGTGATCAAAAAGGTGTTGCCGGCGGAGATGCTGGATCGGAAAACGGAATACCTCGTCAACCCAACCGGGCGTTTCGTCGTGGGCGGACCGCAAGGGGACACGGGTTTGACCGGCCGCAAGATCATTGTCGATACCTACGGCGGCAGGGGGCGGCATGGCGGCGGCGCCTTCAGCGGCAAGGACCCCTCCAAAGTGGACCGCAGCGCCGCCTACCTGGGGCGTTACATCGCCAAAAACATCGTCGCCTCCGGCTTGGCGACCAGCGCGGAAATCCAGTTCGCCTACGCCATCGGCCATCCCGATCCGGTTTCAGTTTCCGTCGATACTTTTGGCACCGGAAAAGTGAGCGATGAAGCCATCGCCGCCGCCGTGCAAGAGATTTTCAGCTTTAAGCCGGCGCAGATCATCAAGCAGTTGAACCTGTTGCGCCCGATCTATTCCAAAACCACTAATTACGGCCACTTCGGCAAGATCGATGACCTGGAGAGCATTACCTGGGAAAAAACCGACCAAGCCGCCGCGCTCAAACGGGCCGTAAAATAGTGCATTCTGGAAGCTGGAATCTGACGCTCAAGTTTTGAGATTGGAAACTTGAGATTCCAGATTTGAAAATCGAAATCTGAACTCTGAGATTTGAAATCTGAAATCTAACAAGCCTATGCCCACCTTGACTCTTCCTCGTCCGCGCGCCACTAAACCTGGCAAGACCCGCGCCCCCAAAACCGCCGGCGGCAACGGCCCATCCGTTCCGGACTTTAAAGTCAAAGACCTCAGCCTGGCCGAATGGGGCCGCAAAGCCATCGACATTGCCGAGCACGAAATGCCCGGCCTGATGGCTATCCGCAGGCGTTACGCTCCCGGCAAACCGCTCCACGGCGTGCGCATCACCGGTTCCTTGCACATGACGATCGAGACCGCCGTTCTCATTGAGACTTTGGTTGATCTCGGCGCTTCGGTGCGTTGGGCCAGTTGCAACATTTTCTCCACTCAAGATCACGCTGCCGCCGCCATGGCCAAGACCGGCATCTCCGTCTTTGCCTGGAAAGGCGAAACGCTGGAGGAATATTGGGACTGCACGCTCGCCGCCCTCAGCCATCCCGGCGGCCAAGGCCCGCAACTGATTGTCGATGACGGCGGCGACGCCACCTTGCTGATCCACAAAGGCTATCAATTGGAAGAAGGCGACCCATGGGTCAACACGCCCAGCGGCTCGCAGGAGGAAGCGGTGATCAAGAACCTCCTCAAGCGCGTCGCCCAGGAGCGCCCCGGTTTCTGGCGTCATATTGTCCGAGATTGGAAAGGCGTCAGCGAAGAGACCACCACCGGCGTTCATCGTCTCTACCAGATGCTGGAAGCGGGCCGGCTCCTCGTCCCCGCCATCAATGTCAACGACTCCGTCACCAAGTCGAAATTCGACAACCTCTATGGTTGCCGCGAGTCGCTCGCGGACGGCATCAAGCGCGCCACCGACGTGATGGTGGCGGGCAAAGTCGCCGTGGTGTGCGGTTACGGCGATGTCGGCAAAGGCTCGGCCCATTCCTTGCGCGGTTTCGGCGCTCGCGTCATCGTCACCGAGATCGATCCCATCAACGCGCTTCAGGCCGCCATGGAAGGATTCGAAGTGACGACGCTTGAGGAGACGTTGGGCCGGGCGGACGTTTACGTCACCTGCACCGGCAATTGCGACATCATTACGCTGGAGCATATCGCGCAGATGAAGGACCAGGCCATCGTCTGCAACATCGGCCACTTCGACAATGAAATCCAGGTGGACCGACTGAACCAAGCACCGGGCGTGCAGAAGCTGAACATCAAGCCGCAAGTGGACAAATACACCTTCCCCGGCGGTCCCAGCATTTATTTGCTCGCCGAGGGCCGCCTGGTGAATCTCGGCTGCGCCACGGGCCATCCGAGCTTCGTCATGTCGAACTCCTTTTCCAACCAGGTCCTGGCCCAGTTGGACCTCTGGAAAAACCGCGCTGCCTATCAAGTCGCAGTTTATCGCCTGCCCAAGAAGCTCGACGAAGAAGTGGCCCGGCTGCACCTCGAAAAAATCGGCGTGAAACTGACCAAGCTCACGACGCAGCAAGCGGCGTATCTCGGCGTGCCGGTGGACGGGCCTTACAAACCGGAGCATTACCGGTATTAAGATCCTCGTGGCCGCGCTGGTGACAACGCGGCTGGAATCAGCAGCGTTCTCACGAACGCGGCCACGAAACAAGAAAGGCGAACGGGAAACCCGTTCGCCTTCGTGTTGCCACACCAAGCGGGCTTCTACTCCAAGCCCGGCGTCTGGTTCCCTCCCGTCTCGTCCGGGCCGATGGCTGGTAGGTACACATTGCATTGCGTGCCCTTGCCCGGCGCGGTCCGCCAGGTGACAAAGCCTCCGTTGCCCTCCACGAGGCTCTTCACGCTCGCCAATCCCAGCCCCGTCCCTTCTCCAAGCGGCTTGGTGGTGGAATACGGCTCGAAGAGCACCTTCTGGACTTCCAGTGGAATGCCACACCCGGTGTCCACCACAGACAGGCGCACGAATTTACCTGTGCGCCGGCTTGATGGGCTGCCGTTCGGACCTGCCTCCGCTTCGATGGTGACGTTCCCCGCCATCACGACCAGAGCACCACCCTGCGGCATGGCTTGGCAGGCGTTGCGGAGCAAGTTGATCAGCACCTGGTTAATCTGCCCTGCGCTCAAGGGGACGCGCGCCAGGTCGCCGGCAACCTTTCTCATGAGCTGGATGTTCTGCGGTAGGACGGCGGCGAACGCGTCCAGCGTTTCTGCTATGGCCGCGCCGGTTGTGTCGTTCACCTTTGGATTCGGCGTGGGTGTCGGTGCCAGGACCTTCACCTGCTCCAGCAGTTCGTAGATGCGTGGTATCACAGCCGCTGCTTCGAGCAGCGCGTCACGCCGCTCCGTGTCATCGACGGCCCGCCGCGCCACGTCGAGCCAGCCCGCCAGGACCGCCAGCACATTCCGCAGGTCATGCGCCAGCATTGCCAGCCTGAGTTGTCTGTCGTTCTCGCTCCCCGCCGAAGCGGGAGCGCCGTTAGTTGCATTTTTCATTGGACGCCTTTCGCGTTTTGAGCGGTTTAGGCGTCATGGCCATGACTCTGCGTTTCGATCGAACGTCGCTTCGATCCACTCTCTCGAAGCTGGTGCGAGTATCTCTCGACTTGTGAAAGCCCGATAGAAGGCGGGACGGGACATTCCATCGAAAACCTTGTCCCGGTTGCGCAATTAGGTCATGCTCGGGCCTGTGAACACGCTACAGCCGCAGAGGATTCGAGACTTTGTTGAAATCACGGAGGGCTGCTTGAAGCAATGCGAGGTCTCTCTAAGGAAATACGACACGGAACGGCGTTGTCTGGAGCGGATGTTATCTGGCGAGCAGCATTGCAGCCCGGAAAACCTTTACACTGTCGGGCGTGGTCTGTGGAAGCTGGTCACCGAACCTACAACAAAGGAGGGTCGGCAAGACGCCATCCAGACCTTTTGGCATGCGCTGCTCCACGGTTTGCGGCGGCGTTTTCCACGAGCCAACACCAGCGAACAATGGGTGGAGCTTGACGAACTCCTGCAGGCACCGTCAGCCGCTCGAAGCGGGACGGATGATCCGCGTTTCGCGGTTTGGAAGGCATTCCTGGATCGCTGGATTCTTCCTCCGCTTCCAGCCTTCCTCGCGTCGGAGGCGGCCACCGCCCTCGAACCATACCGGCAAAACCTGGTCGGCAAATTCTTCGAGATCAGCCTCAGCGGCTTTGGCGGGCCGGGTGCGCAGTTCGAAGCCGAGGGCAAAGCTGAATTGGCTAGAGTCTATATTGACCTGGATGCGAAGGCCGAGGCCGAACGTGGCGCGCACGGGCGGATGGAACAGGCGGCATCCGGACAGACGATGCCCGATAAAGTGCCTGCGCTGAAGCAGCTTGCGCTCCGTACCCGGCTCGTCTTGATCGGCTTGCCCGGCTCGGGAAAATCCACCCTCCTCAAGTTTTTCAGCCTCTGCCTCGCCCAGTGCGGCCTCGAACCGGACGCACATTGGCTGGAGCATTTGAAACTCTGGCCCAAAGAGGAAACAGACTTGATCCCCGTCTTCGTCGAACTGCGCCAGTTTGCCGCCAGCCTGCCTGCGACACTTCCCGCCGTGGACGGCGGCCAGCACCTCACGAATTACATCATTCAGCAACTCAAACCCTCCCCACTTGAGAAATGCGCAGATGCGCTCAAAACGGCGCTCACCACCGGCCGGGCCATCGTCTTTCTCGACGGCCTGGATGAGGTGCCGGACGACGACAAGCTGCGCCGCTTTGTGCTCGACACCGTGGAGGCTTTTGCCCTGGGGCCGTTCCAGGCCAGCCGCATCGTTGTCACCTGCCGCCCCCGGTCCTGCGACGATCCGGCCTGGCAGTTGAACGGTTTTGAGAAATCGGACCTGGCCGAACTGGACGCGCCCAAGATCGAGCGGTTCATCGAGCAGTTCTATGCCGAGGTGGCGAGGCGCAACCCCGGCTTTGCTGCGCTCCAGGCCGATCGCATTGCCAAACTCAAGCTGGCCGTCCAGCGAGAGGAACTCCGCGAACTGGCCGCCAATCCCTTCATGCTGACGGTCATGGCCTGGCTGCATCGCTTCGAGGAACTGCCGAAGAAGCGCGCTTCCATCCTCAACCGCCTTGTCGAAATGCTGCTGTTCAAATGGGAGGAACTCCGGCAGCGGGACGACCCCGCACACCCGGAGACCAGACTCTCCGAACTGCTCAATAGGCACGATCTGGAGGTCACTTCCCTCCGCCGCGTCTTGTGCCGCCTCGCGTTTCAAGCGCGTCAAGCCGCTCCGCCGCCGCCCGGCGACCAGCCGGCACAGCCCAGTGTGAGCATTGCAAAATCGAAGCTGCTGTCGGCCCTGGCGGAACTTCCGGATACCGACAAGCACTCCCCAGACACGCGGGAACAATGGGCCTTGCAGGTCATCCAGGTCATTGATCGCCGTACCGGCCTGCTCGTGCCCGAAGGCGGACACTTCTTCACCATGCCCTACAAGCTGCAGGAATTCCTGGCCGGGGAACACCTCACGAATCGGGACGAACTTGAGACGGTCGGCAAGGAACTGGGATTGCACTGGGACAGATACCCCTTCGACCAGGTCGTGACGCAACTGGTG
The DNA here is from genome assembly GCA_964363225.1 of uncultured Verrucomicrobiota bacterium. Classification (GTDB taxonomy): domain Bacteria; phylum Verrucomicrobiota; class Verrucomicrobiia; order Limisphaerales; family CAYIIH01; genus CAYIIH01. The sequence continues at coordinate 11,610 of CAYIIH010000041.1, forward strand.
GGCGACAACGGCTACTGGGAAGAAGTCGTAAAATGGGCAGCGGCCATTCAAGCTCACGTCTAAGGAAGTCCGGACCAGGCTAGGGACCTGGCTCTTGAACTCTGCGACGACGCCGCCCCGTCGGAAGTTGCTTCGTTACGGCGCGCCGTGGTCGGCGGGGAAATCCTTTGGGAAGTCGGCATTCAAGAGGTGAAGAACACGCACAAGCGGTTCGGACCCGAATGTCTGAAGCAAGTGCGCGAAACCCTCGACAAATGGTTGACGCAGGAAAGTCTCGCTCCCAAGCAGCGCGCCGCTGCCGGCGTTGCGCGGGCCTGGCTGGAAGATTTGCCGGTTGGTGTCGGCATCATCGAGACCGCGCCCAAACGGCCCGACTTCCTCTGGTGCGGCGCCAAAGGCGAAGTCAGTGCGGGCGAAGGCAACCCTTTGCGAAAAGCTTTTCCGAAATTGCCTGGGTTCAAGCTGGGCGAGCCGAAAGGCCGCCAACACCGCGCCTGGGGCAGCTTCACGCAATTCGATTGCACCCGCATCACCAAGCCGTTCTTTATCAGCAGGTATCCCGTCACCGTGGCTCAGTACCAGTTATTCGTGGAGGCTGGGGGCTACGAGCGTGAGGACGATTTCTGGACGGGGGCGGGCCGGGAATGGCGGCAAGGCCGCGCGGGCGACAGCGCGGTGCCTGATTGGCTGCGAGACGAGTATCGAAAGGAGGAATTTCCCATCACGCGTCCGAAGGATTACGGCCCGGTATTTCAAACTCCAAACCACCCGCGCGTCGGCGTCTGCTGGTTCGAGGCCCTGGCTTTCTGCCGATGGTTGAACAGTCCGGGAATCCGGAACCACCTGACCCGTGATTCGGGTTTGCCGGAAGACTGCGCCGTGCAGATTCGCCTGCCCAGCGAAGCGGAATGGGAGTTGGCCGCGCGGTGGAACAAGGACAAAGGCGCGCCCGATGACCGCCTCTACCCGTGGCCTGACGAGAAAGCTGACATTGACCTGAACGAACGGTGCAACTGGGACGGAACCAAGATCGGCAACACCAGTGCCGTGGGCCTGTTTCCCAAGGGCAATGCGGACTGCGGCGCGGCGGACCTGGCCGGCAACGTTTGGGAATGGTGCCAGACAAAGTGGGTCGATCGTGATGACAAAGACGCGCCGAAGAGATTCAACTCAGGTGTTTACGATGCGGATGATGGCGAAGAAACTCGCGTGCTGCGGGGCGGGTCGTGGATCTACGGTGATCCGGCGATTCTGCGCGCGGCGAGTCGCAACTTCGATCGTCCCGGCTATCGCCGCAACGATGGTGGATTCCGTGTGGTGGTGGTGTGTGGGTGAGTTTCGCTGGTGCTGGGCGGCGTTTTTTTCCTTTGCTCTTTGACTCTTTTACCCTTTTCTTTGTGCCGCGAAGCGGCGCGAAAATTTTTTTGAAACCGAGGCTGTTTCAAAATTGTAGCAGCGGACGTGAGTCCGCTCTGATCTCCCGAAAGATGGAGCCGACTCACATCGGCTGCTACAGGGGCTTATAAGCGCATTTGAGTCGAAATGTTCTTTGAGATTTCGGGTGGGCCATTGGGGCCGGCCCGGAAGTGGCGGGCGGGAGCTCACCGGCGTGCTGCGGGGCGGGTCGTGGATCAACAATGATCCGGCGAATCTGCGCGCGGCGAATCGCAACAACGATCATCCCGGCAATCGCAACAACAATGGTGGATTCCGTGTGGTGGTGGTGTGTGGGTGAGTTTCGCAAGGCGGACACTATGAAACTGGCGTGATGCCGGGTGGAAAATAGTTCTGCCCGGCCGGAGCCAAGAAGCCCAGCCTAATCCCGCTGGCCACGCCCCGCGCACGCGGGGAAAAGACGCGGCGGCCGCCGTGGCCGGTAGGCATGTCTGGCTGAAAGTCACGGCGGCCTTTTTCTCAGGTGCGCGGAGTTCACGCTGCTCCGCGTGACGGCAGACGGCGAGCGCGCGTTTTCAGGGGTCTCGCGGAATCGCGCGGTGAAGCGGACTGAAGTCCGCGCTCCTATTCGCGGGGGAGGCTTTGGAGCCAGCCGCCGGTCATGCGGCCGATTTCATCAAGGCGTCCGTTCACGAAGAGCAATTGCTGCCGGCTGATCCAGCCGCGCTGCTCGACCAGGCGCCAGAGGACGCGCAGTTGTTCGAGCAGCAGGTTGAGTTCGCGCAAGTGAGCGGCCTTGTGCGGGCGCGGGGAAAAAACGGCCCGCGTCACCAGCATGAGGGCGTCCAGCGTGAGGTTGTCCAGCCTTTGACCAAAGGTGAACCGCGCGCTCTTGGGCAGGCCGGCGGTGCGGTCGAGCGTCCAGCCGAGACATTCGACCGTTGCGGTGTGGATCGGCGGTTTGTCATCTGTTTTCATGAGCCATGAATCAACGCCAACAAGCGCAGCTTTGCACTCTGGAAAACGTCGCCTCGGTGGACAATCTCTTTCGCGCTGCATCGAAGGCGCGACTCGGCAAGAGCCGCCGTCCCGACGTGGAAGACTGGTGGCTGCGGCGCGAAACCGAGTTGCTGGCCCTGCGCGAGGAGTTGCTCTCCGGCGCCTACCGGCCGGGCGGCTATCGCTTCTTCGAGGTTCGTGAACCCAAGCGCCGCCTCATTGCGGCCGCGCCGTTTCGTGACCGGGTGGTGCATCACGCCTTGTGCAACCGGCTCGCGCCGGTGCTGGCACGCAGGTTCATTGCACGGAGCTTCTCCTGCCAGATCGGCAAAGGCACGACCGCCGCACGGGAATGCTGCCGCCAGTTGACCAACCGCTATCGCTACGTGCTGAAGTGCGATGTGCGCAAGTTCTTCCCGAACCTGGACCATGAGATTCTTTACGCGAAGCTGGCGGCCCTGGTGCGCTGCGACGGCGTGCGGACCTTGATGCGCAAAATCCTCGCGAGTCTCAGCACCGGCGCGGAAGTCCCGGCGCCGCTCTTTCCAGCCGACGATCTGGTCGAGGCCGGCGGGCGTCCGCGCGGCGTGCCCATCGGCAACCTGACCAGCCAGCTCTGGGGCAACTTTTATCTGGACGCGCTCGATCATTGGGTGACGGAAACCCAGCGGCACGGCGCATACGTGCGCTACACCGATGATTTCCTCTTGTTCGGCGACGATAAGGCGCGGCTGTGGGAGCTCCGTGCGGGCATTGTCGAGCAACTGACCCAGGTGCGGCTCAAGCTGGCGGAGCCGAAGTCGCGGCTGCTGGCCGCGCGCGAAGGCGTGCCCTTCTGCGGGTTTCGCTTTCTGCCGGGATTGCGCCCGCGAATTCTTGGGGCGACGAAGCGGCGGTTTGAGCGGCGGCGGCGCCGGCTGGCGCGGCGCAAAGATTTTTCCAGGCTCACTCCGAGCGTGTTTGCCTGGTATCAATTCAGCCGGGAAGGGAATTCGCAAGGCTTGCGGCGGGCGTATGTGCGCTGGCCATTGGCCGCCCGGCTGGAGCGGCGGCGGCGGAAGACGACCGGTGTGTTGCGGGGCGGGTTGTGGATCAATAACGATCCTCACGACCTCCTGTCCTTGTATCGCAACAACGATCATCCCGACAACCGCAATGACAACATTGGGTTTCGGTGTGGGTGGGTGTCGTCTGCCCGGAAGGCGGAACGAGTCTGCGCGGTGCGCGGCGGGGACTGCCTGCCGCTCCGGTGCCAGGAAACTCCAGCCTAACCGCTGTTCCCACGCCCCGCGCACGCGGGGAAAAGACGCGGCGCGGGCCGTGGCCGGCAGGCCGAGAGGCCGAAAGTCACGGCTCTCTTTTCCCGGAGCCGGGGTCAGTCCTGCACTTTTTTGGGGATCGCGGGCGCAAAAAAGTGAGGACTGACCCCGCGCATTCGGATCAAGGGCGCGTCTTTCGCTCCACCTGCTTGAGCCAGCCGCCCACCATGCGTCCGATTTCATCCAAGCGCTGCGAGACGAAGAGCAGTTGTTGCTGGCTGATCCAGCGCCGGTGGCAGATCAGCCGCCCAAAGACGCGCTGCTTTTCTCCAGCCGCTCACCGCGCCCAACCGCGAGACTCCCCGCCGCGGGGCCGACTCAAAAGCGCGAGGTGTGGCGCGGCAGCCAAAAGCGCCGAGATCAGTCTGTTTCCCGATGGCTCTCTCCCGGCCAAAGCGAACAGGAATCCGCTGGCCGGCTCACGGCAAGATGGTAGGATGGAGGCATGACAAAGAAAGAGCGCGCCTTGACCAAGCGCTGGGTCGAAACCTGGAAAAAGGCGGGACCGGAGCTGGAACGCATCCGGCGCGAAGAAGTCAAGCGCACCAAGACCGCGCAGGGCATGCAGGCTTTGGCCGGCTGCGTGACCTGGACGTTGCGTGATCAACCGCCTCGAACCACTTCGGGCTTGGTCGAACAGCAGGCCTGGTTTTCCAAGCTCCACCAGCCATGATTGAGCTATCCCCCAAACAACTCCGCAATCACCATTTGGAATTCGGGCAGCAGGCTTTCAGTGAGCAGCTCCTTGTTGGCGAGAATCCCTTGCAGCGCCAAGCCGTAGGGTCCGCCATGATAAATTTCCACGTTGTCATAGCGGGGATCAATCATCCACAAGCGCGGCAGATTCAGGTCTTCGTAGATGGACTTCTTGGTGACGGTGTCAACGCGGTGGTCGCGGGCATTGACGATTTCCGCGGCCAGCCAAAGCTTCCCCGTGGCGCTCGTTACCAAGGCCAGGTCCGGGCGGAGCATCGTGCCGGCGGAGAGTTGCACGACCGAGCGCGCCGCCAGCAAACGGGTGCTGCCCACGCTGGCCAAGCTGCGGGTGACCTGGACATGCAGCCGGCCGCAGATCGCTTCGTGGCGCGCATCGGGAGGCGAGCGCAAGTAGGTTTCGCCTTCCACGATTTCTTCATACGACTCGCTCATGGACGCCCAGGAGGTTACGCAAGAACCAGCCCGTATGCGAACGTTTATTTTGGGCGATTTGGTCGGGCGGGCCGCACGCGACGATTTCGCCTCCCGCCTCTCCGCCTTCCGGCCCCAGGTCGATGATCCAGTCCGCTTCCGCGATCAGATCAAGGTTGTGTTCAATGACGATCACAGAGTGGCCGGCGTCGATGAGCCGTTGCAGCACTTCCACCAGCCGCCGCACATCCGCGATGTGCAGGCCAATGGTCGGCTCTTCCAGGATAAACAGATTATGCCGCGTCACCGGGTTGAACAAATCGGCCGCCTCCTTCAGACCCGTCAGCAGATGGGTGACCAGTTTCATGCGTTGCGCTTCGCCCCCGCTCAAGGTGGGGCTGATCTGTCCGAGCTTGAGATAATCCAGGCCCGTATCGCGCAAGGCCTCCAAGGGCCGCCGGATTTTGGGCTGAGCGGCAAAAAACTCGAGCGCCTCGGCTACGCTGAGCTCGAGGATTTGCGCGATGTTTTTGCCGCGGTGTTCGATATCGAGTGTTTCACGGTTGAAACGGGTGCCCTGGCACGTGTCGCAAGTGACAAAAGCCGGCGGCAGAAAACTCATCTCCAGCTTGAGGGTCCCAGCCCCGGTGCAGGCGGGGCAACGCCCTTGCGGGCTGTTGAAGGAGAAACGGCTGGGGGAATAGCCGCGCAAACGCGCTTCCGGTGTCTGGGTAAACAATTGCCGAATCTCATCAAAGAAACCGACATAGGTCGCCGGCGTGGAACGGGGCGTCCGGCCAATGGGCGATTGGTTGACTTCATAGACGGCTTTGATCAATTCGTGCCCGCTCACCTGGCAAGGAACTTCCGCCAACGACGGCGTTTTTCCTTTGCGCACAGCCGCTTGGACCGCCGGAAACAGGCATTCGCGAACCAGTGAACTCTTGCCCGACCCGCTCACGCCGGTGACCACCACCAGCCGATTCAGAGGGAAGGCGACGGTCAGGTTTTTTAAATTATGCACCGCCGCGTTGCGGACGGTCAGGCAAGGCGTGGGCGCGGTGCTATCGAGACGCCTGGCGGCGTCATTCGACTCTGGGCGCTCTGGGCGCGGCTTGGCTGGGGCCAATGGTTCCATGGATTCGCGCAGGACATAGCCTGTGGTGGGTTCCCGCCCGCCGTATTCCACGCTGCTGCGCGCCCGCCCGCCCGCCGCCAGGTGGACCGGCCGGCGACGGCCTCGCGAGGGGAAGACCCGTTTCTGCCTCAAGCATTGGCCCGTGATCGATTCAGGATGGCGCATCAGCTCCTCCAATGTTCCGCTGGCGACCAACTCGCCGCCCTTCAGGCCGGCGCCGGGACCGAGGTCAATGATGTGATCGGCGTGGCGCATGGTGGCTTCGTCATGCTCGACCACCACCAAGGAATTGCCGCGCGCCTTCAGCATCGCCAAAGCCGCCAGGAGCTTTGCGTTGTCGCGGGCGTGAAGGCCGATCGTCGGCTCATCCAGGATATAAAGCACGCCGCTCAGGTTGGACCCCAGTTGGGCCGCGAGCCGGATGCGCTGAGCTTCGCCTCCGGACAAGGTGGTCACGCCGCGGCCCAATTGCAGGTAACCGAGGCCCACTTCCGCCAGGAATTTAAGGCGCTCCCGGATTTCCGGCAAAATGTCCCGGGCGATTTCCGCTTCGCGCCCCTGCAATTTCAGCGCGCGAAAACAGGCGAAAGCTTCTTTGACCGAAGTCTGGGCGAAGTCATCAATCGTTGGAGGGCCTTTGGCATTTTGGATTTTGACTTTGGCGCCGGCCAGGCAAAGCCGCACGGCCCTGGCCACTGGATTGAGCCGGGCGCCTTGGCAGTCCGGGCACAGCTCGCGTTTCCCTTCCTGCCATCCAAACCAGGACTCCTCGATGGCATCGGCCCGCGCGCCCCGCTCGACATCCGGCAAATAGAACAGCTCGCCGAACCCGCGGCAGGCCGGGCACCAGCCTTGGGCCGAATTGTAGCTGAACATTTTGGGGTCCAGCAATTCGAAGGAGCGGTTGCATTGCGGGCACGCGCGCTCCGTCGAATGCACGGTCACGATGCGGTCATTGCCCAGGGCCAGCAAAGCGCCCCGGCCCAGGCTCAGCGCTTCGTCAATGAGCTGCTGCGCGGTCTTCCCGTTCGTTCGGGCGCGGGCGGGTTTGCGTTCGAGCAGGCCAACGACAATTTCGACGTTGTGTTCCCGAAAACGGTCCAGCCGCAAACGTTCCTGGGTGGAATAGATTTTGCCGTCGGCGCGCACTTCGGCGTAGCCATGCTGGGCGGCCCATTCTGCAACTTCAGTATGGAAACCTTTGCGGCTCTTCACGACGGGCGCCAGGAGCAGCAAATCGCCGCGCTTTTTCAGTTCCGCCAATAAATGCCGGCCCACCTGGTCCCGGGTTTGGCTTTGGACCGGCGCCTGGCACTCCGGACAATACTGGGTGCCGAGCCGGGCAAAGAGCAGGCGCAGGAAGTGATAAATCTCCGTCACGGTCGCTACCGTGCTTTTGCCGCCGCCTCGGGAATTCCGCTGCTCGATGCTCACGGTGGGCGGGAGCCCGGCAATGAGATCGACGTCCGGCCGCGCCAGTTGTTCCACGAACTGCCGCGCGTAGGCGTTCATCGAGTCCAAGAACCGCCGCTGCCCTTCCGCAAACAGAATATCAAATGCCAGCGTGCTCTTGCCCGACCCGCTGACGCCGGTAATCACCACGAACAGATCCCGGGGAATGACCAGCGACAGGCCCTTCAAATTGTGTTCGCGCGCTCCTTGGATGGCAATGGCGTTGCCGGTTTCCAGGGAAGCATTTGTTTCGTCAGTCACCCCAGACTAATAGCATGGGAACTCGCATTGGCAATGGCCAACGGCGCGCGGCATTCTGGCCGGATTTCTGAAGACGATTCACCCGCAAAACCTACGCTGGGCCACTCGTCAGCTCCCAACCTTTCCGATAGTCGCGAGTCAGGAGCTTGTTCGCTTCGGGGACGTTGGTGACTTTCATGTTGGCGGCGTCAAAGAGCAGCCTCCGGCCACCCAGACGCAACGAAACTGCGCCCAGGTTGAAGGCATCCGAGATCGGTCCGGCCAGCAGGAAATCCCCGTAGGTGGGCTTGCCGCCTTTGAACGCGGCGACCCAGGCGCCGGCACGATCACCTCGGCCCTGGCTGCGTTGCTGCGGGTTTGCTTCCGGCAGGTTCTTCGCCGCGCGGTAGTCGCGCATTCTCTGCTCGGGAATGATCCGCGCGTTCTCGCCGTGGAAGCCCGCCAGTATCTTTCCCTTGTCGCCGACGAACATCATCCCCTCAGGCTCGAAATCCTTGTTGTCCGTTTCCAATTCCTCGGGCAGTGGCGGTTTCATCGAGCCGTCATACCAGAAGAGGTCCAGCGCCGGGCGGTCGCCCTTGGCCGCGAACTTGAAGCGAATCGTGCAGGCCGCCGGGAACGAAAAGTCGTTCTTGATCTTGACCGCGACGTTGCTTTGGAGCGTGCAGAGATGGGCGGGCCGCGATTCCACCCAGATCGGGGCGTCGAGATTGAACTGCTGGAACACAGGCCACAGGCTGTAATGCCCCATGTCGGCCAGCGCCCCGCCGCCGAACTCATACCAGCCGCGGAACACGGCATGGGTGTAGTGCGGATGGTAGGGGCGATCAAGCGAGCACCCAAGCCAGAGCGGCCAGTCAAAGCCCTCCGGGATCGGCGGCGTGTCGGTCGGGATCGTCGGGTATTGCGGCCACACCGGCCGGTTCGACCAGTTGTGAATTTCCCGCAACGTGCCGATGGCGCCGTCGTCAACCCAGGCTTTGATCGCTCGAATCTGGGCGCCGTCACTGGCGGGCAGGAAGTGCGTGGCGACTTTCGTCCGGCGTGCGGTTTCGACGACCAACCGGGCCTCCTGCAGCCGATTGGCCAGCGGCTTGTGCATGAGGACGTGCTGGCCCCTCTTCATGGCCGCGATGGCGACGGTCGCGTGGAGATGGTCGGGCGTCATGACCTTGACCGCGTTCACGTCCTTTTCCTTTTCCAACAGTTCGCGGAAGTCAGCGTAGGCCGCGCAGCCCTTGAACTTCTCCGCCGCCCGTTGCTTGGCATAGACGGTCTCGATGAGTTCCTTGGCCACGTCTCTTCCTCCGGGGATGCCCGGCGCGTTGCGTCGCCAGTCCGGCTGGCCCAGCGCAGTGGCAATGGAAGCGCGATGGTCGTCTCTGGACCAGTCCACATAGTCGTGGCCGTCTTTGACGGGATCGCAGACGGCAACGATCTGCACTTCCGGCATGGAGAGCATCCCAATCATCTCCCTCAATCCCTGGGTGCCGCAGCCGATGTTGGCCAGGGTGATCTTCTCGCTGGGCGCAACAAAGCCCGGTCCGCCCAGCACGTGCCGCGGCACAATGGCAAAGGTCGTGGCCGCCGCGCCCCCGGCCAGCATGAACTGGCGTCGGGAAAGGCCCGCCGGCCCGGATTGGTTCGTGGTTTCACTTGTTTTCATGGGTGGTGAATCTTTCGTTTTCATGGGTTGTGTTTCCAGCGTGTTTAGGACCGAAGTCAGCGCGACGAGCTTTTGCTGCGGTGCAGAGCACCTGTTCGATCCCGCGGTCAGCAACGGTTTCATGAGGTTCGGCCTCATTGTAGGCACGGCCAGCCGCCAGGCGACTCTTTTCTGCCTGCGGAAGTCATCTCGCGATTTCAAAGGCGAAGCCCTTGAGGTATTCGGTTTCCGGGATGATAGGAATGACCGGGTGATCGAGCGACTGGCTGAAGGTCGCGATCCGGCGGAGAATGCGGTGGGCATCAAACGCGGCGGTCAGGATCACCTCCTGAAACGTCACGGCGTCGATGTGGTGCGAGCAGCAAAAGGTGGCCAGCACCCCGCCCGGCTTCAAGAGTCGCAAGGCGCGCAAATGGATTTCCTTGTAGCCACGGATGGCGTCGGGAACGGAGGCCCGATTGCGCGTGAAGGATGGCGGATCGAGAATGATCAAGTCGTAACGCGGCACAACTTTTTCGTGCGGCCCGGTGGATGTGTGCGCTTTCAGCCAATCGAAGACATTGGCGGCCTCGAAAGTGCACTGCTCGGCCAGGCCGTTCAGGGCGGCATTGCGGGCGGCGGAGGCAATAACCTCGGCGCTTTGATCGAGCGCATGCACATGAGTAGCTCCGGCGCGAGCTGCGTGCAGAGCGAAACCGCCCAGGAAACAAAAGCAGTCCAGGACCTGGCCTCCGTTCACCAGGGCGGCGACACGCTCGTAGTTGGTTTGTTGATCAAGGTAACAGCCGGTTTTGTGTCCGGTCAAAAGATCGACGCCAAATTTGAGGCCATTGAGCTGAATCTGGACTTCGCCCTCGATTACGCCGGCGAGGAGGCCATTGGCGTCGGGCAAACCCTCGAATTTCCGCGAAGCCATTTCATTCCGCTCCACAATGGCGCGTGGCGAAAAAATCTCTTGCAGCGCCGCCAGGATGAGCGGCTTGCGCACGTCCATGCCGAGCGCGGAAGTCTGAATGACCAGAACATCCTCATACTTGTCGAGGATCAAGCCGCTCAGGAAATCGCTCTCGGCATTGACGACGCGGAAGGAGGAAGCATTGGGCAAATGCTTCTGCCGATGAGCCAGGGCCGCGCGGATGCGTTGCTCGAAAAAGGCCTGGTTCACGTCCACCCGCTCCGTCTCCACCATGCGGACGTTGATTTTGGATTTTGAATTGTAAAAGCCGATCCCCAGGAACCGTTGCCGGTGGTCCTTGACTTGAACGATGTCGCCGTCAGCCGCTGGCGCTGTCAAACGGAGGATGGACCCTTGGTAAATCCACGGATGCCCCGCCACGACGCGGTCGGCCTCTCCGGGACGAAGTAAAACAGTCGGTAAAGTCTGCATAATTTTGGTTTGTAAACAATTCTCCGCAAGGTAGGCCACAATGCCTCCGAGATAAAGACCAAGTTTGCAGAAAAACGGGGGCACTGGACTCCCCAGCCGCGGGGAGCGCTCGCCTGGAGAGGGCTGGCACGCCGGTCCGCCCCTCGAGAATCTTTTGAAACTTGCCGCCGACTACGAATTCACAGACAACCCCGAATATGAAAATCGGTTGGATCTATAAGGACGGCGAAGTGATCGAACTCCCGTCTCTGACTGCGGTTATCCAAAAGGAAGAAGGCTGGCATGTTTCCACCTGTCCCGAACTGGGCGTCGCCAGCCAGGGCAAGAGCCGCAAGGAAGCCTGCGCCATGCGGGCGGAGGCGGTGGAGCTTTGGCTGGAAGCCGCCAGCGCGAAGGAGATCAAGCGCCGGCTGAAGCTGGGCGGCAGCGTTCAGCCCCTCGAATTGGCCCATGCCTAAACTCTGCTGACATGAGCAGCGAAGCCTTCACCCACAACGTCTTCCTCAGCCACAGAGCGACGGACAAGGCGGTAGTGTTGCGCACCTTGCTGGAGACCTTCATCAGCCGGGCGTGGTGTCTGCGGCAGCCTTGCGATGGCACGGCGATGCTGACCTTTCCGAAGATCAAGAGCCCACGCTGGACCGATTACTAGCAGCCGCAGGCTTACGCCGTGATGCTGGTCATCCGCACGTCGGATGGCAAAATCCGCTGGATGGACGTGAGCGCCTGCCTGAAACGCGAGAGTGCGGGCGGGAAAACGGTGAAGCAAATCGTTTTCGAGACAGTCAAGGCTTCTGTCCGCTCCCGGCCATTCCCCACGCTAATAAAGCTAAGCCTCACCTCCTTCTTCGAGTCTCTCGCGAACGGTTCGAACGAATAACGGAATGGTGCTTCCGCGTCTGATGATTATGAAAATGAAATCCCTTGCTTTGTTAGGTCTGGCCTCCGCTTTCTCCTGGGCGGCCGAACTGCCTGAGGCCGTTCTGCCGGCCGGGGTCGGGGTCAATATCCATTTCACCCGCGGCCATGAAACGGATTTGGATATGATCGCAGCGGCGGGTTTCAAATTCATTCGCATGGATTTCGGCTGGGGCGGCACCGAACGCAAGAAAGGCGAATACGATTGGTCCGCCTATGATGAACTGACCGCCAACCTGGACAAACGCGGCCTGCGCGCCCTCTACATCCTCGATTACTCCAACTCCCTCTATGAGGAAACCGTGACCAGCCGCAACCCGATTACCGGGCAGGAGCACAAGGATACCGCGTCGCCGCAACACCCGGAAAGCGTGGCCGCTTTTGCGCAGTGGGCGGCGGCGGCCGCAACTCATTTCCGCGGGCGGCACATCCTATGGGAAATCTGGAACGAGCCCAACATCAGTTTCTGGAAACCGAAGCCGGATGTGCAGCAGTACAACGCTCTCGCCCTGGCCACGTGCCAAGCTGTGCGCACCGCCGACCCGCAAGCCACCCTCATCGGACCGGCCACGTCGGAGGTCCCGCTTAAATTCCTGGAGGATTTCTTTAAGTCCGGAGTTCTGCAATATCTGGATGCCGTCAGCGTCCATCCCTATCGGAATTACAGCAAACCGCCGGAAACCGCCGCCGAGGATTACGACAAGCTCCGCGACTTGATCGAGCGCTACGCGCCGACGGCCGAAAAGAAGAAAATGCCCATCCTGAGCGGCGAATGGGGTTATGCCTCGCACAGCAAAGGCGTTTCGCTGGAAACCCAGGCGGCTTACATCGTCCGCCAGCAGTTGGCCAACCTCCTCCGCGGCGTGCCTCTCTCGATTTGGTATGACTGGAAGAATGACGGCACCGATGCCAATGAACGGGAGCATCACTTCGGCACCGTGACCCACGACTTGAAGCCCAAGCCGGCTTACAGCGCCATCCAGACCCTGACACGGGAACTCTCCGGTTATCGCGTCACCCGCCGACTGGACATGGGCAGCGATCAGGATTTTGTTCTGCTGTGTACCAATACCGCCCGCGAGCAAAAGCTGGCTGCCTGGACGCTGGCGGCCCCGCACCCGGCGACAATCGACCTCGGTCTGGGGGTGGAGAGCAAGCTGCCCGTCGTGGCGGGCAACGTGCAGAGTCAAGCCCCAAGAATCGAGGGAAAACGGCTCGTGCTCGATCTGGCCGCCCTGCCGAAGTACGTTCCGTTGGGCACTGTCAAATAGACCCAGAGAATATCGACAAACAATTGATCTGGATGACCCAGCCTCAGCCCTCTTAAGGTTTCCCGATGCAGCCGGGCTGTCCACACACCCAGGTCTCCCTGTGTTGGAGGATGGGCGGACCTGGCGCCTCTTGGCGGCGAAAATTGTGCCGCGAAACCAACAAAAATCCCCAAGAATTCAGGGCGGACCTGCGAATGAGCAACGAGCAACCGGTGACCAAAGCTGCTCCAGTACACCATTGATAATTAGGCCGCAGTGACCGATAACGAGTCTCGCCGGTAAACGAATGAATTATGAACCTGGACGAGACGCAGAAACAGACAGTGCAGAACTGGATCGAGGACGGCTTTAAGCTTTCCGAAATCCAAAAGAAGCTGGCTTCCGAATTGGGCCTTCGCCTGACCTACATGGAAGTTCGATTTCTTTTGGATGACCTCAAGCTGAAACCGAAAGAGATAGAGCCGGCCGCGCCACCGGCCCCGGTTGTCCCTGAAAAGGGCAAGGACCGCGTTTCTTCCGCAGCCGCCACGAAGACGTCTGACGAAGCAGACGTGCCGTCGGCCGAGCTGGAGGAAGAAGCGATGGACGTTCCCGGAGGCGTTTCCGTCACGGTGGACCAGGTGGCTCGTCCCGGCGCGCTGGTCAGCGGCAAAGTCACGTTTAGCGACGGCAATCTGGCCGAATGGCAACTTGACCAATTCGGGCGGCTGGGCTTGGCCTCGCGGCAGCAGGGCTACCGTCCCTCGCAGGAAGACCTGATGACGTTTCAAGCACAGTTGCAGAGCGCCTTGGCTAAACTGGGTTTTTAATTCAAATCAAACTAAACTTGAGGAAATAAACGTCCTGGATATGTACCAACGAATGCTCCCTGGCCTCCTATCGGCTCTGGCGTTGTCTCTCTGCGCAGCGGAACCACAAGTCAAAAACCGCGCGCCGTTGCCCGACGAAATCGGCTATCGCCCGGCCGACGACGCCAGCGCGCGGCTGAATCCGCCGTCGTGCATCTGGCTGCACGAAACCAGCGCCCACACCTACATCGTCCAGTGGGCGCGCCAAAAGGATTTCAGCGACGCGGTGACGGTGAGTGACCTGCCGTTCAATACTTACACCCACCACGAGCCTCTGGCCCCCGGCCTTTATTACTGGCGTTACCGCTTCGCGACGAAAGACGGCGAGACGTCGAACTGGAGCCTGGCGCGTGCCGTCACCGTGCCGGCGGAGGCGGCGAAGTTTCCCATGCCCACCCGCGTGCAACAGCGCCAGCGCGTGCCGCAGGGGCATCCGCGCCTGTTCCTGCGCCCGGAAGATTTGCCGCGCCTGCGCTCGCTGGCCCAAGGAGAGGAAGCGGAACGCTTTGCCAAACTGCGCGTTGCCGCCGACCGTTTCATCGCTGCCGGGCCCACACCCGAGCCCGACCATCTCGGCTCGGCGCGCGACAAAGACAACAAGGAACTGGTCAAGTATTGGTGGCCCAATCGCACCCAGACGGAGAAAGCCTGCCTGGAGGCCGAGACCATTGCCTTTGTCCATCTGCTGACCGGCGAGAAGAAATACGCTGAGGCGGCCCGCCAATGGATTCTGCATCTGGCCTCGTGGAATCCCGACGGCCCGACGAATTTCAAGCTGAACTGCGAAGCCGGCAAGCCGATGCTTTACCGTCTGCCCCGCGCTTATGACTGGGCTTACGATTCCCTCTCGGAAGCCGACCGGCAAGCCGTCCGCAAAGTAATGTTGCGCCGCGTCAAGGATGCCTGGGAAAGCGGCGAAATCGCTTACGGCACCGGCCATCTGAACCGCCCGTTCAACAGCCATGGCAATCGTGTCTGGCACAAGGTCGGTGAAGCCGGCATCGCCTTTCTGGGCGAGGTGCCCGAAGCCGAGACCTGGCTCGATTACGCGGTGAACAAGTTTTACGCCTGCTACCCGGTCTGGTCGGATGACGACGGCGGCTGGCACGAAGGCGTCAGTTACTGGGCCGGTTACATCAATAAAGCGGTCTGGTGGCTGCAAGCGGCCCAATCGGCCTTGCGCGTCGATGGTCTGCAAAAACCGTTCTTTGATCAGGTGGGCGACTTTCCGCTCTATGTCGCGCCGCCCGGTTCGCCCAACATGGGATTCGGCGACTTATCCTTCCGTCCGCCCTCCGGCGGTTGGGGCGGTTTCATGGAGTATTTCCTCCGCGCCAAGGGGAATCGTCCCGAAGGCGCGAGTGCCGGTTACTGGCGTTGGTGGACGGAGCGCTGGGGCATGAAAGGAGAGGAAGGCATCCTCGGTTTTCTCTACCACGCCAGTTTGCCGCCGCTGCCTGCCGCCAAGCCGCCCACGGACCTGCCGCCGTCCAAGGTTTTTCGCGGCATTGGTGTGGCCAGCCTGCACGCCACGCTGCTGGACAGCGCCGATGACGTGCATTTTTTGTTCAAGTCGAGTCCCTTCGGCACGCAGAGCCACGGGCATAACCCGCACAACAGCTTTCAGTTGAATGCGTATGGCGAGGCGCTGCTGACCACGTGCGTCTATCGCGACTTGCACGGCAGCAAATTCCACTATCAATGGGCGCACAGCACCGTGGCGCACAACACGGTGCTGGTGAATGGCGAGGGCCAGATCAAACACACCGCCGCGCCTCACGGTCGCATCGCGGACTTTCAATTCACGCCGACGCTGGATTATGTCGAAGGCGACGCGACGGCCGCTTACGGCGGACGCCTGGCGCGCTGCCTCCGCCACGTTGCCTTCGTGAAGCCGGACTTGATTGTGATCTTTGACGATTTGGTGGCCGCTGAGCCGGCTGCGTTTCAATTCATGCTCCACGCCCTCCAGCCGTTTACGGTGGACGACCAAAACGCGCTTCTGTCCGCCGAGCAGCCGAAGGCGGGCGTGACCGTAAAATATCTTTCGCCGGCACCGCTGCAATTCCGCCAATGGGACGGCTTCGAGCCAAAGCCGGACCGCGAGTTCCCCAACCAATGGCACGTCGAGGCCGGCACCCTGGAAAAACGCCGGGAGATCGGAGTCCTCACGGTTATCGTGCCGTATCGCGCCGGGCAACGCGCCGACTGGACGGCCGAGCGGCTGGAGAGTGACACCGCCCTGGGCGTGCGCGTTCAGCGCGGCGGCAAACCTGTGGTCGTGGCTTTCCGCAAAACAGGCGTTACGGGAGTGGCCTCAGTGGCCAATTTGACGGTCGAAGGAAAGGTGGCAATGCGGTGAGACAGGCGCTGTAATGATCGATCTAACCACTACGGCGACATTTCGGCTGCAGGACTCTGAGCAGGTGCTTTGTCTTCGTTACCGTAGCAGCGGACGTGAGTCCGCTCTAACTTTCTGCCGGCGAATAAGTGAGCGGACTCACGTCCGCTGCTACGGGTCGGAGAGTGTCGCTGTAGTGCTGCAATGAAAGGCAAAACGATGAAACACAAACTGATTTTCCTGGCATCATTCACCCTCTGGCTGGCGGCCAGCGGCGCGGAGCCGCGCGATCGTTTCGGCGGCTGGACCGGCGTGCGCGGACAGTCCACCGGCTTTTTTCATGCCGAGCAGCTTGAAGACGTCTGGTGGCTCATCACGCCCGAAGGCAACGCCTTTTTCTCCAAAGGCGTCAACCACATCAACTACTCCGGCGACACGTCGCCCAAGCTGGGCTATTCGCCCTACGGACGGGTGGTGGCCGAACAGATACGGCTCGGCCGCCAAATGGGCCGAGGCGACGGCGGAGCGGCTCCGCAGTTGGGGCTGCAACACCGTCGGCGCGTGGTCCAGCCGGGAGATGTTCGAGCAGCGCGTGCCTTACACCGTTATCCTCGGGCTGGCGGACAGCGCCGGGGCCAACTGGCTCAAGGGCGAAGTGGCCGACGTGTTCTCGGACCATTTCCAGCAAGCCGTGCGCGCGCAGGCGCAGAAGCTGTGCGCGCCGCGCGTCCGCGACCCATTCCTGCTCGGCTATTTCTCGGACAACGAACTCCGCTGGAGCGCCGATTGGCGGTCGAAAAAGACCTTGTTGGAGGACTTCATCGCCCGGCCGGCAGACTCGCCGGGCAAACAGGCGGCGGTGCGTTTGCTGCGCTCCCGCCATGCGAGCGTGGACGCCTTTAACCAGGCCTGGGGCGCGCAGTTGAAGTCGTGGGATGAGCTGGCCGCGCTCGAATCGTTGCCAATGACGAACGACGCCGCCAAAGCGGCCCAGCGCGAGTTCCTGCGCGACTATGCCCGCGCCTATTTCAAGACCTGCCGCGACGCCATCAAAGCCGCCGATCCGAACCATCTTCTCCTCGGCTGCCGCTTCGCCGGCTACGCCCCGCCGGAGGTTGTCGAAGCCATGGGCGAGTTCGTGGACGTGGTGTCGTATAACAACTACAGTTTTGCGGCCCCGGTGGACCCATTGCGGAAATTGCAGGCCGCAACCGGGAAACCTGTCATGCTTACCGAGTTTTCGTTCAAGGCGAAAGACTCAGGGCTGCCGAACACCAAAGGCGCCGGCCAGGCGATTGCCACCCAGCAGGATCGCGCCGACCACTTCGACCGCTACGTCACCGCGCTGGCGCAACTGCCATTCATGGTCGGTTTCCACTGGTTCCAATATTCAGACCAGCCGGCCGAGGGGCGTTTCGACGGAGAAAACAGCAACTACGGACTGGTGACCGGCCAGGACGAGCCGTGGCAAGTGTTGACGGAGCGCATGAAGCAGGTGAACAGCCGTCTCGAGGAAACCCATAGCCGATCCGCGAAGCCTTAGTACTCCGTGTCGTATGTACGCTCACGAATGAAGAGCCCGGTGACCAGCGGCAACCCCGTAGCGCCTCAGCTACAGCGTCCATCCCTCGCGATAATCGCGGCGGAGGAATTGGTTTGCTTCCTCGAGGTTGGTGATCTTCAGGTTTTGCGCATCCCATTCCAGCCTCAGACGGGTCAATTCCTCGCGGACTTTCAGGCGCAGAGCGACGTTGCCCAGCAAGACAGTTTCGGCGAGCGGCCCGGCCCAATCGAAATTGGACCCGCCCGGTTTGCCGCCTTTGCAGGCTTCAATCCATTCCTTGTGATGTCCAATGGAGCGGGGAAGCGTTTTGGGTGGGTCCGGGTATTCTTTCCGGCGTGACTCGGGAAGAATCCGGTTGCCCAGGATCATGCCTTTGTCGCCGATGAGCAATCGGCCGTTGTCTCCCATCAGTTGGCCGTTGCCCAAGGCCTCGGGCCGCGGTGGCCGAATCCCGCCGTCAGACCAGGTCAGCTTGAGGGGCGGCATGTCGCCGCGAGCGGGGAAGCGGTAGGTCACCATGGAAGCCAGCGGAAACGTCTCCTCATTGACCCGGCTGGAACTGGCCTCGACGCTGGTGGCCGGTCCGAGCTTTAAAGCCCGGAAGACCGGATCGAAAGCATGGCAGCCAATATCTCCTAACGCGCCTGTGCCGAAGTCCCACCAGCCGCGCCATTTGAAGGGCAGGTAAGCCGGATGGTAGGGCCGGTTCGGAGCAGGTCCCAGCCACAAGTCCCATTCCAGCGTGGGCGGCACGGCTGGAGTCTCCTTGGGCCGGCCAACCCCCTGCGGCCAATATTCGTTGAAAAGCCCGTTGGAAGGACGGTCGGTCCAGATATGCGCCTCGCCCACCGGTCCAATGGCGCCGTCCCAGACGAATTCACAGAGTCGCCGGGTTTCTTCGGAGGCTTGTCCCTGATTCCCCATTTGCGTGGCGACCTTGTGTTCGCGGGCAGCTTCGGCGATCTTGCGGGCTTCATAGACCGAGTGGGTGAGCGGCTTTTCACAATACACATGCTTGCCCATTTTAATGGCCATCATGGATGCCGGCGCGTGGACATGATCCGGCGTGGCCACGACCACGGCGTCGATGTCCTTTTGTTCCTCGAGCATTTTGCGGAAATCCTTGTAAGGTTTGGCGTTGGGGAACTTTTTGAACGTTCCCGCCCCGTGAGACCAATCGACATCGCACAGCGCCACAATATTTTCACTGGTCAATTGATTGAGATCGCCGGCGCCTTGTCCGCCGATGCCGATGCCGGCGATGTTCAGCTTTCCACTGGGCGGCGTGGCCCCGTTCAATCCGAGCACGTGGCCGGGAACGACGCTGAAGGCAGCGGTGGCAATGGCGGCGCCGCCCATGAATTGGCGGCGCGAGATGAGGCTGTTCTGGCTTTTATTTTTCATTTCTTGGCTTGGGTTGGTTTTATTTGTTAAAGCGGAAATTCACCAGGTCGCAGTCCTGCATGACATACTGCTTGGTTTCCAGGCGCTGTTTCCCCGCCCGCTTGGCCTGCGTTTCCCCGCCCGCCTGGATGAAGTCGTCGAAGCTGATGATCTCGGCGCGAATAAACCCTTTCTGCATATCGGTATGAATGGACCCGGCGGCCTCGACGGCGGTGGAGCCTTTGCGGATCAACCAGGCGCGGTTCTCTTTGCCGCCCACCGTCAGAAAGCTGATGTGGCCGCTTTCACGGAGAGCTCGCACGAGCAAGGCCTCGTGATTGTCCACTTCCTGGCTCTCCGCCACGATGATCGGTTTATTGGTGTAAAAACTGTGCGCCGCCACCGCTTGCATTTCCTCCTGGCTTAACCCGACGTTGAAAAGGAATTCCTCGTTCTCCAATCGGGTTTTGATCTTATTTAAGACCGTCCTTTCCGCTTCCAGAGGGTCGCGACTGAGGCGGGTCTCCACAAATTCCAAATCCTTTAGAATCAAATCGGCGCACTGCTCCCGCAGGACCAGGATAGCATCGGCATCCAGGGCGCCGTCTTCACCCACCAATTCGACTTGCGCATAGGTTTTCTTCTTGGCTTCGACCAATTTGTCGGCCTGGTCCAGCCTGGGGTCTTTGACGTTATGTATCCCCAGCGAAATTCCCGTGATCCCAAATAAACTTATTCTCATGAGCCTAGGTTACGATGGCCGCCAAACCGCCCGCTAGCCATTTTTGGATAAAACAACGTTGGAATAGACGTTCGAGGCCGTCTTTAGCTTCAACCGGCGGAAGCCAGCCATATTGGATGCGGCTCGCGACCAGAACCAGCTAAAGCCGGGACTCCGAACGACGCGGCACGGCCTGTTTGGGCGTTCGGAGTCCCGCCTTTAGGCGGCCGGGGGCCGAAATGAGAACTGCTGGGCGGAAGCACGGACCGCCGAGTCAGCATGTTGCGACCCCTGGCAGCGCGTGGTGCGAACCCGGCGGTCCGCCAGGGCTGATTCAGTGGTGCCAAAGGAGCGCGGGCAGCTTGCCCAATGCCACTAGCTTTTCATGATTTG
>CAYIIH010000042.1:0-31672 GCA_964363225.1 uncultured Verrucomicrobiota bacterium
GTGATGATCACTTCACCTTCAATAGCTTGGCTCACGCCAAGCATTGGCCCTGCGCCGACCAGGATGCCGAAGACGTTGTGCGTCATGCCGGAGACTGCCCTTGCGCAGGCGCGCGCCGTGCCCGGCTTGGCCAAGCTCGCTTAGAGTTTGGGCACTGGTGGTTTTTCCCGACCCGCATCGCCGGTTCGCAACGCGCGGATCACCTTTTCCAATTCCCGATCAAAGAGCGCGGCGTCTTTCTCCCAGCCGACGAAGTTGGCGGCCACGCGGCTCTTGATCTCCGCCTTCTTGCCGCTCTGGTAATCCGGGCTGAAGAGGAAGCCGTCCAAGTTGAGCGGAATCAGCGCGAGCACTTTTCTCCCACCCTCTCCGCCTCGCTCGGGGAGAGGGCCGGGGTGAGGTGTCGATTTCCATTTCTCGCTCCGCTCTTTCATGATTTCCGCCTCTTTGTGGAACGCGCGGTTGATTTCGCCGTCCACCCACCAACTGGTGAGCGACGACTAGGAGGCGCAGAGCAGCACCTTGTCCCAAAGCCGGATGCCCCGGTCAATGCCCTCGTGCAGATCGTCGCCGGGCAGCAGTTGATGCTCGTCGAGCCAGCAGCGGATGCCCTGTCCCTGAAGCCGGTCGTGTAGCAACCGGGCAAATGCTTTGTCCTCGTGGCTGTAGCTGATGAAGCAGGAATAAAACTGGACCGGCTGATTAAGAAGCGACGATAGGTAGTGGAGAAATTCTTCAGACACTCCGCAGCCACGAAGGAATTTTCCCGGGAGCATTCCAGACCGTTGGATAGTCCTAACGTCAACAGTGGAAGGACCCGCATGAAAGCACGTCTCCAACCCTGTAGCGCCCGTCAAATTGGTGTTTATGAATGCTGTTTCGAAGAGCCACACTTCATCAAAACAGGCGTCTTGGAAATCCGCCTCTAGAAGGTCGGTGCGAAGCAACAGTGAATTGATAAGTTTCGCGCGACGCAATGCCACTCGTTCGAGTCTTGAGCCGGATAGGTTCGTCTGAAAAAGGTCAGTTTCAGAGAGGTCTGCTTGATCGAGCCGGGCCTGGCGAATATCGGCTTTCTTAAGGTTTGCACCTTTGAGATTGGTTCCCCGCAAAGTCGCTTCGTAGAGCACTGCGTAGCGCAGATCAATTCCCGCCAGGTTCAAGCCATCGAGTTGAGCACCTCGGAGGTCGATGAATTTATCGCAGTCCGAGTCCGGCAGATTGGCAGCGCGCCATTCATTCCAATGCGGAGCCCCTCGTCGAAGTAATTCCAATAACTCTACGCTTGCCATAAACCTTGTTTCGGTTCGCAATCCGCTTTCATCGCTACATAAGGGCAACTAGCCTGGGTGGAGGCGGTTTCTCGCGACCACCTTCATCCGTTCGCAACGCGCGGATGACCTTTCCCAGTTCGCGGTCAAACAGCGCGTGGTCTTTCTCCCAACCGACGAAGTTGGCGGCGACGCGGCTCTTGATTTCCGCTTTCTTGCCGCTCTGGTAATCCGCGCTGAACAGGAAGCCGTCCAGGTTGAGCGGAATCAGCGCGAGCACTTTCTTGCCGCGCTCTTTCATGATTTGCGCCTCTTTCTGGAACGCGCGGTTGATTTCGCCGTCCACCCACCAACTGGTGAGCGACGACTAGGAGGCGCAGAGCAGCACCTTGTCCCAAAGCCGGATGCCCCGGTCAATGCCCTCGTGCAGATCGTCGCCGGGCAGCAGTTGATGCTCGTCGAGCCAGCAGCGGATGCCCTGTCCCTGAAGCCGGTCGTGTAGCAACCGGGCAAATGCTTTGTCCTCGTGGCTGTAGCTGATGAAGCAGGAATAAAACTGGACCGGCTGATTAAGAAGCGACGATAGGTAGTGGAGAAATTCTTCAGACACTCCGCAGCCACGAAGGAATTTTCCCGGGAGCATTCCAGACCGTTGGATAGTCCTAACGTCAACAGTGGAAGGACCCGCATGAAAGCACGTCTCCAACCCTGTAGCGCCCGTCAAATTGGTGTTTATGAATGCTGTTTCGAAGAGCCACACTTCATCAAAACAGGCGTCTTGGAAATCCGCCTCTAGAAGGTCGGTGCGAAGCAACAGTGAATTGATAAGTTTCGCGCGACGCAATGCCACTCGTTCGAGTCTTGAGCCGGATAGGTTCGTCTGAAAAAGGTCAGTTTCAGAGAGGTCTGCTTGATCGAGCCGGGCCTGGCGAATATCGGCTTTCTTAAGGTTTGCACCTTTGAGATTGGTTCCCCGCAAAGTCGCTTCGTAGAGCACTGCGTAGCGCAGATCAATTCCCGCCAGGTTCAAGCCATCGAGTTGAGCACCTCGGAGGTCGATGAATTTATCGCAGTCCGAGTCCGGCAGATTGGCAGCGCGCCATTCATTCCAATGCGGAGCCCCTCGTCGAAGTAATTCCAATAACTCTACGCTTGCCATAAACCTTGTTTCGGTTCGCAATCCGCTTTCATCGCTACATAAGGGCAACTAGCCTGGGTGGAGGCGGTTTCTCGCGACCACCTTCATCCGTTCGCAACGCGCGGATGACCTTTCCCAGTTCGCGGTCAAACAGCGCGTGGTCTTTCTCCCAACCGACGAAGTTGGCGGCGACGCGGCTCTTGATTTCCGCTTTCTTGCCGCTCTGGTAATCCGCGCTGAACAGGAAGCCGTCCAGGTTGAGCGGAATCAGCGCGAGCACTTTCTTGCCGCGCTCTTTCATGATTTGCGCCTCTTTCTGGAACGCGCGGTTGATTTCGCCGTCCAACCACCAACAGTGTCAATAGTCACGACCTCGTTGAATATGGTTCAAGCGGTTATTCAGGATGTTGTGCGTCAGCCATTCCCTGCCTGATCAACAACTCGTCGAAAAGCGCATTGTGTCTCAGGCACCTGACGATTTCACTTTTTGCGCAGGTGAAGAAATGGCTTTCGTAAGCAGCCAAACCTACTGGTGAAGCCTGTTTCAAACGGCGGAGTAGCGCACGCCATAATCTGTCAGTGAACGCTGTCGTGAACGGATTCGCTAAGCGGTTCAAGGTCAATTCGTCTCCAGAGAGCCAAATCGGGGAAGAGTGGGCGAATTGCCGCCCAGCAAGTTCATCCGTCAAGTAATCGTAGGACCGGATGTTTACTCGGTACTTGTTGGACAATCTGTCGGCTAGGCGGTTGCGTGCAACTAGCCAGTCCTTCGATTCCTCCCGGCGACCGATTACGACGGTGAACGAACAGTGGCGGTCTGCCGCACGAATGGCTGGCAGACGCTCCTGGATTTCTGCACAATTGTCCTCTATTCGAGCCTGCCATTCTCTCACTTGCTCAAGAGCCTTGTTTAGGTATTGAGAGGGCGCTTGGGTGCTTTCGCTGTATGGAGCGTGGGACGGCCTTTTAAGTTCGATGAACTCGTAAAGCAAACCACCGCTCCTGCAATCGTGGACTACGACCAAGTCAGGCCTGTGCTCTGTCCCAAGCTGAAGTTGACTGATTGTCAAAGATGTCCCGTCCGTTCCAAAGAACATCCCAGCATGTTCTGCGAGGAATTGCTGATAATGGCCTTCGCGTTCTTCTGACGCTACCAGGTTCTTCCATTGCTCAAGTACCCTCTGGACAATATCCAAGCAGTTCGGTTTAGAAGCGACCAGTCGTATTGGCTTTCCAGGCTCATTTCCCACCAGAATTGTCGTTGGCATTGAAGATTATAGTGCCGAGCCACTGGTAATCGATGGACGCGCGAGCTGCATCGCCGTTCCGCCTCAAAAAGGAGACGAGCCACTGCAAATCATCAGGGGCCAGCGAGAACCACTCTCCCCGAAGTCGCTTGTCGGC
Organism: uncultured Verrucomicrobiota bacterium; assembly: GCA_964363225.1. GTDB lineage: Bacteria > Verrucomicrobiota > Verrucomicrobiia > Limisphaerales > CAYIIH01 > CAYIIH01. Next base: position 3,814 of record CAYIIH010000042.1, read on the forward strand.
GAAGTGATCATGCAACTCTCTCTCGTGTCCTTCGTCGGCCGGTATCGAGAGCCGCAGCACGATCTGGGGTACTTCCGACTGCAGGGTACGCTCGCGCTTCCCAGGACTCATGCTCCGGCCAATTTTGAAGTGGCCATTCCGCAGGTCCTCCATCACGTAAACGAAGGTGGCGAAACTGCTCTTGCGGAGCCGGTCCAAATCGTCTGTTTCCTTCCGCATTGCTTCAACTTCAAGCATTCTCTTGGCGGCGAGCTGAGCCTCTCGCTCCAGTGCGGCGAGCCGCTCCGCGATGAAAGGGGTTTTCCGAAAGACACAGCGCCGATCAGAAGATGAGGCATTTCCTGGAAGAACCAAATGGTCCGAGCCACCAACGAAGGATTCTTCGACATCTCTATTGTCCCACGCCTCCGTCACCCACGCGTTTAGGCATGCATCTAATGCTGGCGCAGTGAGCTTGAGTTCAGAGTGAAAACAGCAATAAACGGACGAGGGCAAGCCATGTTCCAGCTCCAGTCTGCCAAGCGCATGGTGCGCGTGTAGCCTGTCTTCCCAGCTTAGGTCTGGAAGCAGTTTGTCAATCCCACTCAGATGGGAAGGGGGTCGAATCTTCGGCTCAGGGCACAAGCCGCGTAAGAGGCCGACCCAGTGCACGACATCCGCCTCCAGGAAAAGCGCAACTTCGAGATACCGCACAACGCCTGGAGCCAGCGTGATAACATAGCAGGGTTCGGAAGAGCTTGGTTTTTCTGACAGTCTTTTCCGCCTAGCCGCCTCCTCCGCAGCCCAGAGCTCAGCTTTTTGGAAGCGTTGCTTCGCCTCGCGTTCGGCCTCTTCAGCACGCCAATTCGCCTGGCGTTCGGCTTCATCCGCGCGTTTTTTGTTTTCTTCAGAAACGATAGCCAGCCGTGCGAGCACGAATGGCGTCTTGCGGAAAATGTATCCGTAACTCCCAGGTGCTCTGACAAGAACGATGTGGTCTGGTGACATGATGTGGCGTCCGGTCATGGATATATGCATCCCAGGTGCTCTGACAAGAACGATGTGGTCTGGTGACTTTTTGAGCGACTCCGTCAGCCTCCAATTGCCCAGCGTCTTCACTACCCACGCGCGGATGAACTCCTCGTAATTGTACTTGTTGAGCCGCAGACCCACGTGGAAGGAGGAATAAACGTATGATGGGGCATCATGTTGGAAGTAAAGTTTACCCAGGGCATGGTGAATGCGCAGTCTGGCATCCCAGCTTTCGCCGGGACAGAGCGCATCAACCGCCTCGAGGTCCAAGCCTTGCCCGCAAGAGTGAGCGGTCGGTGGACGAATCATCGGGTGAGTGCAGAACTTGCGCAGGGCCTCAATCCAGATGTCAACCTGCGCGCTCAGAAAATCAGTGAACTTGAGGAACCTTACATTCTCCGGTGCGAACGTTATCACGTACGCAGCATCCAAGGGTTCTTCGGACAGTTGTATTTGATGCTCGTGCATTCAGGCTTTCTCTACGGCTAAGGAGCGATGTACTACTTCTCTCATTCAACGTCAACGGCTTCGCCAGTTCCTTCAGATTGCCCTTCGGACAGCGCCGCGCGCAAGCCCGATCCTGTCAAGCCGAAGATTCAAATGAAGTCAATGGTTGCCATCACTCTCATGCACAGCCGTTAGGTGAGCAGATGGCGGATCAGCATTTCCTCGACGGCGGCGTCGGCGAGGTTCGGATTGGTGGAGCGGCAGGCTGGGAAAGTCCGAGTGACGAATTTCGAGTTCCGAACGGACTGAGATTCGGCAGTCGTCTGGCCTCCATTCGTCATTCGCAATTCGGAATTCGGACTTCGGTCGGTCCAGTCGTGCCGGCGGGCGCAGTGGTCGAGCAGGCCGTGGAAGTCCGGCTTCAGCGCGCCATCGTGGCTGATGCCCAAGTCGTGGAACCAGCACAGGGCCGCGTAGTAGGTCTGGACGGGCTTGTGCGTCGGTTTGAGTTCCAGTGCCGACATGGGTAGATGATAGACCGAGATCGGAGAGGCTGGCAAGCCACGCTCGAGGACGGAGGACGGAAGAAAAGGTCCCCCTATTTCAGGATGACCGCCTAAAGCAATCTCGGCTGATTCCCCGCGGCCGGCTTGACGCCCAGTTTCTTATGGCTCAGTTCCGTGGCGACCCGCCCCTGCGGCGTGCGTTTCAGGTAGCCTTCCATGATCAGGTACGGCTCATAGACTTCTTCCAGTGTGTCCGGCTCTTCCCCCACCGCCACGGCCAGAGAACCAAGGCCCACCGGGCCACCGCCAAATTTAACGATGATCGCCTCCAGAATCCGCTTGTCCATTTCATCCAGGCCGTTCTCGTCGATCTCCAGCAGCGCCATGGCCTGATCGGCCACGGCCACGGTGATGCGGCCATCGCCCCGCACCTGGGCAAAGTCGCGCACGCGCTTGAGCAGATTGTTCGCGATGCGCGGCGTGCCGCGGCTCCGCCGGGCAATCTCCATGCCTCCGCTCTCTTCCATCTCGATATTCAGCAGCCGCGCCGAGCGGATGACGATCTGCTGCAGTTGCTCCGCTTGGTAATAATCGACCCGCTCGCGCACCGGGAACCGTGTGAGCAACGGCGCGGTCAGCAACCCACTGCGCGTGGTCGCGCCGATGAGAGTGAAGCGCGGCAGATTCAACCGGATGCTGCGGGCGTTGGGCCCCTGGTCGATGATGATATCCAACTTGAAATCTTCCATCGCCGGATAGAGATACTCCTCGATGGTCTTTTGCAGCCGGTGGATTTCATCGATGAAGAGCACGTCCCCTGCCTCCAGATTCGTCAGCAGGCCGGCCAAGTCTCCCGCCTTTTCAATGGTCGGACCGCTGGTGCATTTCAGGTTGGCGCCCATGGCTTTGGCGATGATATAGGCCAGGGTGGTTTTGCCCAGCCCCGGCGGTCCATTGAGGAGGATGTGATCCAAGGGTTCACCGCGCTGCTGGGCCGCTTGCACGGAGATTTCCAGGCGCTCCTTGACCTTGGCCTGGCCGGTAAACTCGGAGAATAGCGAGGGGCGCAGTGTCAGTTCAAACACCGGGTCCGGTTTGGCCAAAATGTCCGCAATTTGCCGCTCTGCCATCGCCTTCAACCATGCGGAATTGGGTTGTCAGCGACAAGGGAAAAGAAAGCTAAATCTGAAAATCAGCTAAATCTGAAAATCGGCTCTCTCGGGATTCCGCTCCTTTTTGCTTAGGACCTTGATGTTGACTTCTTCGTACAGAACCAGCGAATTGGGCGGCACACTGTGCATCAAGAAGACGTTGGCGCCGATGGTGGTCCCGGCTCCAATGACAGTCTCGCCGCCAATGATCGTGGCCCCGGCATAAATCGTGACGCCGTCTTCGATGGTTGGATGCCGTTTTTTCCCCCGCAGCAATTGCCCGGCCGCCAGAGACTTGGCCACCAGGGAAACGTTGTGGTACATCTTGACGTGATGGCCAATTTCGCAGGTCTCCCCGATGACCGTGCCCGTGCCATGATCGATGAAGAAGTGCGAGCCGATCTGGGCGCCTGGATGCAGGTCGATGCCGGTGCGGCTGTGGGCCCATTCCGTCATGATCCGCGGGATTAACGCGATCTGTTGCAGGTACAGTTCATGCGCCAGCCGTTGCACGGCAATCGCCTCGATGAAAGGGTAGGCCACGATGACCTCCTCTTTGCTCAGCGCAGCCGGGTCGCCATTGTAAGCCGCTTCGGCATCGGTCTGCAGGAATTCGCGGATGCGCGGCAGCTTGTCCAGAAATTCCAAGGTCAAGGTGCGCGCGGTGGGACGCGACGTTTTTTGGACCAGGTACTGAGGGGGCGAATACTCGAGGCTTTTGTAAACCTCATCCTCCAGGCGGCCCTGCACCGAATCCATCAGGTTGGCCGTTTCCATCTTGATCTCCGACGAGTGAATGACCCGTTCGTCGAAGAATCCAGGAAACAGCAGGCGCAACAGGTCAACCGTGATGGACGCAATGGCGGATTTTGAAGGCAGGTTCTTGCCATCCAAATGGTTGATCCCGCCCACTTGGGCATAAGAAGCGATCAATTGGTCAGTCAGTTGCGTGACCGTCGTTTTCACCCGGACAGTATTGCGCAGCCAGGGGCCAAAGGCAAGCGAGGCTCATTTTGTCATTGGACGTGTCGCTGAATTAGTGGAGATTGGGCCTCAGAAAATTTTATGAACGATCATTTGATTCTTTGGATTTACATCATTTTGCTCCTGGCGGGCGGCTTGATGGGCTTTATCAAAGCCCAAAGCAAAATCTCCTTGATCGCTTCGGTTTCTTTTGCCGCCCTCCTTGTCTTGTTTGCCCTGGACGTTTTCCTTTTTCGCTATCACGGCGCGGTTTTGGTCATGCTCCTCATACTTTTCGGCGTGCGCCTGGCCAAGACCAAGAAATTCATGCCCAGCGGTTTGATGTTGATTTTGACCGTCCTGGCTTTGGGATTGCCTTATCTCTTCTAGCCAACCGGAGTGGACTCAGCCGAGTTTCCGGCGCCATCGCCATGCCAACGTCGCTTCCCATTTGGCAGATTCATTCCGAAATCATCGGCACGCTGCGATCCGGCAACCGGTTGGTGCTGGTCGCGCCCACGGGTTCCGGTAAAACAACTCAAGTTCCGCAAATGCTCCTGGACGCGGGATTGGCCGAAGCCGCCGCTCCGCACTCCGCACTCCGCACTCCGCACTCTAAAAAGATTGTCGTGCTGCAACCGCGCCGGGTGGCAGCCCGCACCGTCGCCGCTCGCGTGGCCTGGGAACGCAATGGACGGTTGGGCAATGAAGTCGGCTTCCAAATCCGCTTCGACGACCAAACCAGTCTCGGCACGCGGATATGCTATGTGACCGAAGGCATTTTGCTGCGCTGGCTGCAGGACGATCATACACTCCCGGATGTGGGAATCATCTTGTTCGATGAATTCCACGAAAGAAACTTGCTGAGCGACGTGGCGCTGGCCTTGGCCAAACAATTGCAGCAAACCGAGCGTCCCGACTTGAAAATAATTGTGATGTCCGCCACGCTCGAAGCCGAGCCGGTGGCAGCCTATCTTTCGTCTGTCGAAAGGAAGGATTCTCTCTCAGCCACCGCGTCCGATCAGCATCCGGAGAAGAATCGAGTCAGCGACAGCGCGGAAGTTGTCCCTCCCCAACCCTGTCCCATTCTGATTTCCGAAGGCCAAAGCTTTCCCGTTGAAGTCCGTTACCTCGATCATCACGACAACCGGCCCGCCACCGAGCAAGCCGCCGATGCAGCGGAGCGCATCGTGAACTCGGGCGCGGAAGGCGACATTCTGATCTTCATGCCGGGCATGGGCGAAATCAATGCCACCATCAACGCCCTGCGCGCAGCCCGCACCGACGAACGTTTGGCCTTCATTCCGTTGCATGGCGATCTGCCGCCGGAAGACCAGGACCGCGCTTTTGCCCCTCACCCGCTGCGCAAAGTGGTGGTGGCCACCAACGTCGCCGAAACCTCGGTCACCATCGAGGGCATCCGGCACGTCGTGGACGGCGGGTTGGCTCGGATTGCGCGTTACGATGCCGAGCGCGGCATCAACACCTTGTTCGTCGAGGAGATCAGCCGGGCTTCAGCCGATCAACGAAAAGGGCGCGCGGGCCGCACGGCGCCTGGCACGTGCTACCGCCTCTGGACCGAAAGCGGCCACCTCAACCGGTCCGAGCGCAACACTCCGGAAATCCAGCGCGCCGACCTGGCTGAAGTCGTTTTGCTCCTCCATTCGCTGGGTGTTCGCAAAGCCGCGGAGTTCGACTGGCTGGACAAACCCGATCCGCAAGCCGTCGAGCGGGCCGAGCAATTGCTCATCACGCTGGGGGCGCTTGCGGAATGCGGAATGCAGAATGTGGAATGCAGAATGCCGGACGTTGGCCGCCTGTCCGCGAGCCAAAGTCAACCGGTCAAAATCGAGCCGTCCGATCTGACGCCCATCGGCCGTCAGATGCTCCGGTTGCCGATGCATCCGCGTTATTCGCGCCTCTTGGTTGAGGCGGCCCGGCGCCATTGCGTGCCGGCGGCGGCCTTGTGCGCCGCCCTGGTCAGTGGCCGCGACTTGCTGATGCGGCTGGGGCGTGAGGATAAACACATCGCCGAGGCCAGAGAACTTTTTGAAGCCAGCCAGGAATCGGATTTTTTCACCCTGATGCGGGCTTTTCAGTTTGCGAAGAAGAATAATTTCAGCGTTGAGCCGTGCCGTCGCTATGGCATTCACGCCCAAACGGCGCGCCAGGTCGAACAGACTTTCGAGCAAATCCTGGATATTGCCGGGAAACAGCGGCTGGCCGAAAGCCGGGCGCCGGGCCTGGAAAGCGCAGTGCCGCCGGACGCCTCGGAAGAATCCGGGAAGAACGATGAAGCCCATCGCCCATCGCCCATCGCCCATCAAAAACCCGATGACCCGCTGCTCCGTTGTCTCATGGCCGGATTCATTGACCAACTCTGCGTGCGGCGCAATCTGGGGACTCTGGAATGCGACCTGACCGAAGGCCGGACCGGCACGTTGATGCGGGAAAGCGTCGTGCAAAATGCGCCGTTGTTCGTGGCGGCCTCCATTCGCGAAGTGTCCGCGCGCGGCTCGGAAAACCTGACGCTGCTGGGATTGGCCACGACCGTGAAACGGGAGTGGATTGAAGAAATGTTTCCGCAGCATCTCACCACTCGCATCGAGCATTTGTTCGACCGGACCCACAAACGGGTGGCCGCCGTCAGGCTGGTGCGCTTTCGCGATTTGGTCATTCACTATGAACACCAGGCCGAGACGGAGCCGCGCGCGTCCGGACGCTGCCTGGCGGAGGCGTATCGCAAGGGTTGGTTTGAACTGCCCTTGTTCAGCCATGAGATCAAGCAATTCATTGCCCGGGTCAACCTGGTCTGCGCCGTCACGCCGGAACTGGAGTTTCCGCCATTGGATGAAGCCGCCATCCGCGCTTGTTTGGGCAGGGCCTTTGAGGGACTAACGCTGGCGAAGGAAGCGCAAGCCACGCCGTTAAAAGAGGCTTTCCGGCAGCATCTGGCCAGGGAGCAAGCCGGCTGGCTCGATGAATTGGCGCCGTTGACGATTGCGTGGCCAGACAGCCGAAAACTTAAATTGCTCTACGCGGAGCCCGCGCTTGACAAAGAAGGAAAACCGAATTCTCCGGAGCTGCAGGTGAGACTTCAGGAATGTTTTGCGCTGCAGGAGCATCCGCGCCTCTGCGAAGGGAAGCTGCCCGTGAAATTCTGGCTTTGCTCGCCCGACGGCAAGCGCCTGGAATCGACCTGCAACTGGCCGGCCTTTAAAACCGCCAGTTATCCCAAGTTAAGATCGGGCCTTCGCGCCAAGTATCCGAACGTCACTTGGTTCTAGTCAGGGTCACCCGTTAGGGCGAGCCAATGAAGCGTTGGCAGGTGTCCCGATAGCGGAAGAAGACGGCGACTATTTGGCCGGAGCAGCGGCCCATTTTGCTTGCCACGCCGGATAGTCTTTGGCCAGCAGGGTGGCCGGTTCGCTGATATACCAGGCGTAGCCGGTCCGCCGTTCATGTTCGATCTCCGCCAGGCTGTATTTGACCACACCATCGCGCCCGCAAAAGATCGGCCGGTTGGCGCCGATTTCGTAGAAGCGCGCCCAGAGCGGACCAGCCTGGGCATCCGGAACGATCACTTTGTCGTAGCCTTTGGGCAGGGATGGATCGGGTTTGTTGATTTGTTTTATGCCGGTCAGTTTGACGGCGCCGAACCAGGCGACGGCGGCGTGAATGGCCTCGATCACCTCCGGCTCCGGTTGGTTAATGCCCATGAGAAACCGCACGATGCCGGCGCTCTCGCTGCCGCTGAGCGATGCTTTTTCGTAAGTGCGGGCGGGGGCAAGTTGGAGGGTCTCTTCATCGTGCTGCGCGCACCAGACGGTGCGCCGTCCGTCGAACCGCACCTGGCATTTCAGGATGCACTCGATGCCCCGTTGCACTGCTTTACCGGCTCTAGCGCGACGGTCCGGGTCCACGAACGCATAAACGGCGTCCTGACGCTCGATTGCCCGCAGCAGATTCATCACTCCAACCATGGCATTGTCGTTGAACGTGATGTGCTTCTGGTAGCCGGAGGGATTCGGGTAAAACTGCGGCCAGCCGCCATTCGGGTATTGAGCTGCAAGAAGAGAATCCAAGCCTTTGAGGAAAGCCTCCTTGAACCGCTCCTGTTGGGTGGCGTTGACCACGCGCGCCAGATAAGCCAACTGCGTGTAAGTCGCGCCATTGTCAATGGTGCTGCCGGCCTTCTTTTTTTGTGCGAGGAGTTCGGCCCTTTTCTGCTCGTTCAAGAAGGCTGCCATGTCGATGTTCTTCACCCAACCGCCCGCGTCGCGCTGGTAGAGGAGGACCTGATCGGCAATGCGGACCGCTTCCGCTCCACCGTACCATTCCGGTTTCTGGCGCAAGCATTCTTTCCAGGCGACCGATAAGGCTTTGGGACTCTCCACAGCATTTGGCTCCTGACTCAGCGCCGGGAACAGACTTAAGCCAAGGATCAACAGAAAGCGCATACTCCAAAGCTACAGCCTGGTTTTACACGGGTTCGGGCAACTGGTAGGGCTTGCGCTGCGGCCGCTGGACCAAACCATTTGCTTCGTCGTCGCCGGGAAAGATTTCTTTGATCGGGTCCCAATGCAGCTTGCGGCCCATCCAGCGGGCGATGTTGCCCAAGTGGCAGACCGTGGTGGAGCGATGCCCAATCTCCACGTCAGCCACCGGCCGTTCGCGCGACTTGATGCAGTCGATCCAGTTTTTGATATGCGGGTCGCCGACGTTGGGCCGGACGGCGTCCCGACCGGGCGGCGGGCCTGCCAGTTCCGGCGGTTCGACTTTGCAGACGTTGCGGTCGATGGTGATTTTGCCTTTGTCGCCCATGAAGATCGCGCCGCCGTCCGGTCCGTTCTCCAGCTTGAAGAGGACTCCATTGGCATAGCGGAAAAAGACTTTCGGCTGGCCGCATACGTCTTCGCCTCTCTGGCGCGACTCCGGTTTGGCGTACACGGGTGGCGCAAATTTCCCGCCCTCAGTCCAAATCTCGACCGGACCGCTTTCATCCATGCCCAACGCCCATTGCACTTGGTCCAAGCCGTGGGCGCCCCAGCCGGTCATTTCGCCGCCGGAGTAAGGCCGGAAGGAAATCCAACCGGGGTTGCGCCGCGAAATGTAAATGTCGGTGTGGAACGGCACCGGCTCGGTTTGACCGCACCAGGCGTCCCAATCCAGGCCTGCCGGCACCGGTTCGCCGGGGAACGCGCACTCCCACGGGCTGGGATAGTTATGGCCAATGACCGTATGCACTTTGCCGATGGCGCCGTGGCGCACCAGTTCGCAACCCCGGCGATTGGCGGGCATGGAGCGCTGCTGGCTGCCGACCTGGACGATGCGCTGGTACTGGCGCGCGGCGTTGACCATGATCCGGCCTTCGCGAATGGTCAATGTCATCGGCTTCTCGACATACACGTCCTTGCCGGCCTGGCAGGCGTGGACGGAGTGCAAGGCGTGCCAATGATCGGGCGAAGCTACCACCACGGCCTGCACTTCTTTTGATTCGAGCAGCTTGCGGTAGTCTTGGAAGGCCTGACACTGGCGTTTGGCCGCGAAAGCCCCCGCGTTTTTCAAGTGGACGTCGGCCACGGCCACGATCTGGCATTCCTTGGGCAGGTCCAGGAGTTGTTGGGCGCGGCGGCCTATGCCGATATAGCCGATGCCGATGCGATCGCTGGCGCCAGGTTGGCCGGGCGCCGCCAGAACGCTGCGGGGGATCAAGGTCGGAAGGGCGAGGCCCGTGGCGGCCAGGGCGCTTGAGCGCCGCAGAAATTCACGGCGTGTAACGTTGATTTTGTCCGAGTGGATCACGGTCTTGGTCCTTTCGAGAAAGCGGATGGCACGTGTTGAAAAAAGGAGGACGCTTCTAAGCCGTCTCTATGCAGCAAGCAAACGCTTCGCTGTCGGAGGAAGGATAGCCGGAAAGAAACCGCAGAGACGCGATGGACGCAGAGAAGATTGGGTTTCGGGCCGGTCGGAAGCAATTGACCACTCAGCGACCGAATCTGATTTGGCTCTTCTTCATTCCTCTCAGCGTCCATCGCGTCTCTGCGGTTCAATTGGCCGCGCTCGTTCAACTGAATAATCATAGGTAAGCCGCTCAAAGATTCTGTTGCCATAGTCAGGTGGTGATATGAAGCAGCCCGCCATAATTGGCAATCTTTTAGCGAGGACTGATTTCCGAAGCCGGACCTTCGAGCTTGAGTGCTACGATCGTGTCGAGCGCCTGCCGGTGTTCGGCCGGCACGCGAATTTCAATTCCTTGCGGAGTCTGCGCCACGGCCACCTTGCCGCCAGTGAGCAGCGTGCTCTTGAGGATCTTTTTCTCGAGAGCCGGCAGCGTGATCTGGTCCTGGCCATCCCAGTTCAGGACATGAACAAAGACCGTGTTTCCTTTGTAAGTGCTGGCGCCCCAGGACGCGGGTTTGAACGGGCCGCCACGGGTGCCATAGATGCTTTTGCCGTAGCGCCGAAGCCACCGGCCGATCTCCTTCAGGCGCTCGACCTGGCGCGGCTCGATTTCGCCGGTCGGCATGGGGCCGACATTGAGCAGCAGGTTGCCGTCGCCGCCGACGGTGCGAACCAGGATGTCCAGGCATTCCTTGAGAGATTTAAGGCGGTCATTGGGTTTCCAGGCCCATTGCTGGCAAATCGTCATGCAGGATTCCCACGGCCGGTCGGTTTTGAACTTGCCGATCTCCTGCTCGGGCGTGTCGTAATCAGCGGTCAACCCAGCCCGGTTATTGATGATGATGTGGGGACACAATTGGCGGATCATTTTGAAAACGTTTTCCGAGTCCCAATCCTTGGCTGAGCCGCCCAAACCGTCCCACCATAGCAGGTCCAGCCTGCCGTAGTTTTGGCACAGCTCGCGCGCCTGGCCGTGCATGTATTCAATGTAGCGGGCGTGGTTCGTGGTTCGGTAATCAGGATGATGCCAATCGACCGGCGAATAATAGAAGCCCAGCTTGACCCCGCCGATGTGAGCCGCTCGAGCCAGTGCCGCCACCACGTCGCGGCCATAAGGCGAACTCGGGTTGGTGATTTTGTGATCGGTGAGCTTGCTATCGAACATGCAAAAACCGTCGTGATGTTTGGAAGTGAACACGAGATACTTCATCCCGGCGGCCTTGGCCGTGGCCACCCAGTTGCTGGCCTTGAATCGCGTCGGGTTGAACTGCTGGAAAAGATTGTCATACTCTGCAACGGGGATTTCCCCTGTGCCGCCTTGGCCGCGCCGTTCGCCGCCGCGCGACCAGCCAATCTCCGTGCCCTTCAAGCTAACCGGGCCCCAATGGATGAACAAACCGAACTTCGCTTCGCGCCACCATTCCATGTCCTTGGCGCTGGCACGCAGGTAATCCGGGGCGGCTTTAACAGCTTGAGCCGCCCACGAAGCAACGTTTCCGCAAAGCAGAAAGGCCAGGGCTGGCCAGATGAGGTATCGATTTTTCATAGGTAATAATTATGCATAGGTGCGGCTGGGCACCAACCTCGTCGGTTCAGTTGATGATTTCTACGGTTTCGGTTTCACACTACAGCGACATTTCCGCCGCCGGGCTCGAAGCGGGCGCTTTGTCTTCGTTTCCATAGCAGCGGACGTGAGTCCGCTCTAACTTTCTGCCGGTGAATAAGTGAGCGGACTCACGTCCGCTGCTACGGGTCCGGAAGTGTCGCTGTAGTGTTCAGTTTGATTCGCTCTTCAATTTTCCCTTTAACAGGCAAGTCGATTGTGCCCGTTTGCGCCGACCACGGTTCCAGGTGCAAAACGATTCGCTTCGGCCGGGTGCGTGCCGGCGGACTCAGATGCAACCGCCCCGTCGCGCCGTCGGCGGACACCCGAAACTCCAGCGAGACCGGCCCAAACTCGGTCAGGATGTCCTTCACTTTGGTCACGGCTCCCGGCTTGGCCCAGGCGGGCGGAAAGGCCTCGAACAGGTGCAACTCGCCGCCTCGCTCCAGGATCAGCGAGTGGCGAACCAGTCGAATGAACTCTGCGCTGGCCCAATTGTGCGGCATGTCGCCGACCACCTGCTCGCCTTGGCCGACCGGCATTTGTTCTTCGCGCCAGACAAGCAAAGGCGACGCGTGATTGCCAAAGGCATAAAGCGTTTCCGCCGCTTTGCCGCCCGATCCGAGCCAGAGCCAGGCATGGCCGTAAAACGAAGCGAAATAATTCCAGATCCCGTCCTTCAGCCAGCCGGTGTCCAGGACCAGGCCCTGCGCTTCGACCGACTGAAGCATCGCCATGTTGCCTTGCACGAGCGGGTCATTGGCGGCAAAGACTTTTCCGGGAAAGACCGCGTGCAGAAAGGCCCATTGCGCCTTTTGCGGCGGTATCTTCCCATCGTCCCGCATCCGAATCGGCAGGTAACGATTGCCGCGCGCATCCGTCCGCGTGTCGCGCTCGGCGGCCCGGCGAAACGTCTGGCACAAATCGTCGTATTCCTGCTGCCAATCGTCCGCCTGCTGCGGCCGGCCCAGCCAGCGGGCCGCCTCGACCGCAGCTCGCATCCCGGCCATCGTCCAATAGATGTTGGTGTATTCGGGAACTTTGTCGGCCAAACCGCCGTCGCTGAAGCCATCCGGAATCAACCCCGCATTCGGCGCCTTCGGATCGGCGGAAGCCATTTCGCGCATTTTATGAATATAGGCAAAGCCGCGCTCCACCTTGGGCCAGACGTCGCGCAGCCAGGCTTTGTCGCCGGTCAAGCGTGCGTGCCGGGTGACGGCCCAGAGCGCAATCCCGGTCTCTTTCCAATGCCCGTCAATGAGCATCACGCCGCCGTCCTCGCGCTGGAAGCTGAGCAGGTATTTGATGCCGTTGCGCGCTTCCGCGACCCGTCCCAGATAAGCCACCGCTTCCATGATGAAGGAGCCGTCCACCACCCAGAGGCCGCGATAACAGGTCGGCCCCACTTGAAACACCGGCAAATCCTTCTTGATCTCGCGCGCCTGGTAAATGTTTCTGACGCAGGAATCGAGCAAGGCCTGCACGCCGGAATCGGGCACCTGCAAGTGGCCGTAAGGCAAATCGAGGTTTTGCCAGAATTGTTCCGCGCGTTTGCGAAAGGCCGCGGCTTGGACCGCATCGATTGACCAATCGGAAGCGTCTGGACCGCGCGCCACACCGACGGCCAGTTCCTTTTCTCCGCCCGGCGCAATCGAGACTTCGACAAACTGCAGGACCAGCCGGCCCTCGCTTTGCTCCCAACGTTCGACTTTCTGGGAAAACAGCAGCGACGTCCCAGCGCCGATCAGCACGCGCCTTTGGTCCGGTTGCGGCGTGATGGGATACTCGCTCTCAATCGTCAGGATGGGACTGACCTTCGCTTCCGTCGCGCCGGGATTGCGCAGGTGAACGAACAAAAGGTCATGCCGTGGTGTTTTGCCCGCCATTTGGTCCGCGCCGCAATCCAGGTGCGCCAACGCGGGCGGAGTGCTTTGTCCGGAAAGCAGCTCCGCCAAGGAAGGTTTGTCCTGCGCGCGAAAGACCCAAAGCACATTCAAGATGGTATTGGCATCGGGCGACTTCTCCGCCGCTGCCACCGCTAGGTCAATCCAGCCGTCGCCGTTGTCGTCCTGGGCTTCGAAGGAGAAAAGTTGCGGGACGTTGCGTCCCTTTTCCGCCACCAAATCGACAGTGCGCCGGGTTTTGCCTTCGATCAGGAGATTGACGATGCGTTGGCCAGGCTGTTGATGGTGGCCTTCGCATAAGCCAAAAACGACCGTGTAACGCTCTCTTTTGGGCGCTTTGAAACGGTACTGAACCGGCTGGACCCAGCCGATGGCGGCGTTGCGAAAGGCCGGATCGGCGCTTTTCGGCGGCGAAGCCCAGTTGGCCTGGCCCGTTTGCGAACCGACCCGTTCGAGAATTAAGCCGTGCCTCTTACCCTTTTTGGCGGGGCCTAATGGCGGTGCGACGGCAAAGGCTTCCTCAACCAGCTCCACTTTGTCCGCGCGTTTGGTTGTGCGCACGATGGGCACGCGCGGCGAGACCAACTCCTGCCGCAACCAGGTTGCGCCGCCGGCCAGACTGGCCGTGATCCGCGTGCCGAACCCGGCGTGTTTGCCCGGATAATCGTAGAGCAAGCCGCCGTCCTTGCCGAGGAGCGTTTTCTGCCAATCATCCGGCAAACAGATGGAAGTCTGCCAGTTAGGCGGCGCATAGCGAAAATCAATGGTCCAGGGAACGGTGGCTGGGCCTGGTTTATCTGCCGCGAGCGCGCCGGAAAAAAGAGGGACCAGCAAGAACGATGTGAACAGCGCGCGCTGGAGCCACAAGAAATGCGGACCACGGACGGCGCCTCGTCCGCAGACCGTCGGACAGGGAGAACCTTGGCCGATCGCGAAGACTCTCAAGGATCGCAACATAGAGAGGCTGGCTGAGAATGGCCTGATCTCTTTCATGGTGGGCTTGATACTTCAGCCTCCACCGGCTCATTGGCTTTGACCCAGATCAATCCTCCTGGCCTCTGCCAACCTCATGAGAACAGTTCTGTTTCCAGCCGTTACGCCGCCTTGGCCAATGAGCGCGCTGAAGCGCGGACACCTTCTCCGGCTTCCGCCTTGGCCACGATCTTAGACAAAAGCGCCTCAGCTTCCTCAATGGTCACAGTCATGGCAGCACGGTGCCGCAGTCCGGCCATACTGTCACTCATCAAGAATCATCTCGAAACACCTGGAATCGGTTCAGGCAGAACGCCGTCAGCCGACTGAAAACGCGGACTTGCGGAAACCGGGCGGTTGAGTTTGAATCCGACAGTTCCAAAAGAACGGTTATGTAAAACCAAACCAACAATGGCATCCTGCCGCCGCTGAATCATTCAAGCTTTCCGCACGAAAGCCGGATTATTCGCGACGCAGGAGCGAAAAATATTGCGCGCTCGGTCGCTGTCCAAACCGAAACTGGCAGTTCCTTGGACCCAACAGCGGCGCTGGACGCACTCCCAAATCGGGCGTGCCGAAAGGACTTCGTTGGAGGCATGCCAGTGCCTGGTAGGGGACGCGAGTAGGCACACCCCTATTCTTTTCGGGCAGGCCAAGTGGCGCAAGGAAGGCGAATTATGAGAAAAAATGGAGAAGCTGTTTTCGAGATAATGCCGTGGTACTGCACTGCCACCTTGTCGAAAATCTCAGTCAAGACACTCATACCCGCGTGCTGTTGGGCATTGGTCCTGACCGCGTGTCTTATTCCGGAGGAGACAGTCGCCGAATTCATCCAAAACCAAACGGAAAAAAGTGTTGAAGACATGCAGTCTAGCGCGAAACCTTTGGCTCGGCTGCTGGCGCTGGCGGAGAACGCAACGCAGGCTGCCGCCTCGCTTTCCACAGTTTTGGAGGAGTACCCTTATTGTCGCAGAAGGACCCGAAGAACTACCGCGACCAGTCTCTGTTGCATGTCTATGATACCCTTCCCGACAAATCGCGCAAAGAACTCGTGCCAAACCTCGCGTGTGCTGCGACAATTTACACAATGCTCGAACGAGGTCGGGGAAATCGGAATGCGATGATCGACGACTTCTACATTGATCCACGAAAGCATGGCGGTGATGGCCCCGGAGCACGACGCCCGGAGTACGTCGGTGCCGACATTGAAATCGATTCAAATCGAATACTGCAGTCATTGCAGGAAAAGCAGCCCGTTATCCTGCACGGGTATGGCGGGCCTCTACTCGAACATTTCGTCCTTGTTGTCGGTTCTCAAACAGACGCTGCTGAAAGACGGCTCGTGGCCTTCGATCCGTATCCTGGAAGCGACCGAGATCAGCCTGGCAAGCAGATCGAGATTAAGGTGGTGAACAGAGCGATGAGTCATCCAACTCTGTCATCTGTGGTGTTTAGAAACATGCGCATGGTGAAAGCTCCCGAATCGAAGCCAGTGACCGATTCCCCACCTACAACGACGGGAACGGATAGCGTGACGATGAAAGACGAGACCGTTCTCAGCGGCAAGATTCAGAATCCAAACGCAAAGTTTAAGACAAGCTATGGCGAAGTTGAGGTCAAAATGAACGAGGTCGTTTCGTTTCAAGACAGCTTTCTGGCGCTAAGCGACGGGAGCAGCATGAAAGGAAATTTCTCGGAAGCCAAATTTTCTTTCGCAACACCGAGGGGTGTCCTCAGCCTTCCAGGAAACGAAATCACGCGCATCGTTAGAGGTTCCGCCAGCGAAACTAGCTTAACCCGCTCGGCTCAACCAACTTCGCTTCCGATGCGAGCAGCGTCCGCTGAAGGAGGAAGCTCGTTGGTTGGTCGGGTGATCGACAATTTCGGAAAGCCGTTACCGGGGGCCACTGTCGGCATCGTCAATTCAAGATTCTCGACACTTACAGACGAAAAGGGGAATTATGCATTAACTTACGTGCCAGGTAAGATTCAGGTGTCTTTTGCAAAGACTGGCTACTTGTCACAGTTTCTCTCGTTTGAAATCGCGGTTGCAGTGCAATACCCTGTTCAGAACGTAACCCTTACCAAGGAGCCTCCTGGTGCAGGGGTTTTCTTATTAGGCCGTGGCATTTATATCCCTCTAACGCAATGCGAGGTTCGCAAAAAGATATTAGACATGACCAACCCGTTTTTAAATATTCCTGAGACGCGAATGGAATGGCGGTTTTCTGTTGTTGGTTCGCCTACCCCCATTAATTCCGGCACGAATCCTTCATCATGGCTTGCTGGTGTCCTCGTGTTCTTGGATAACGACAAACGTGGATTAAGCCTCTATCGAGTTAGTAGCCCGGACAATGAGTTTTATCGGAGAACGCTGATAAAGGATCGTAACAAGTATCAGTATGAATTGATTGACGACCACAGTCGAGAAATCAACGGCGTCTTAATACGCACGATCCCTCCTGATCCAGGACTATACTGCTCAGGCCGCAGGATAGAAGACACCTTTCCCTTTCCGGAATTGCCGCAAGAAAGCGCAAAAAGCGCAAGAGTCGGGGCTTTTGCGTCTTCTTGTGCCTTTTTGTGGCTATGCATTCCGTAGTCCATCCTGCGGCCTGCTCAGTATGTCTTCGCGCCGGGCTATCGAGAGAAATTCGATAATACCTGGGGCGTCTCCAATGCGGATGAGCTACCGGTCTTTGGGCCTTGTTATTTCTTTCGGGTGGACCCCGCGGCGGCAAGCGCGAGCCTGACAACGCCGAACTCGGTCAAGGCCGCAACAGAGGAGTCAATCAAACGACCATTCCCGAAGGTCGCCAATGCTCAGCCCATTCCAGATTCTGCCTCAGCCGACGAGATTATTAAGTTAGCGATCCAGGTCAAGGGTGGCGCAGAGAAGTTGGCAAAATTCAGGACATGCCAGACCAAAAGTGAGGGCAAACTGTTCGTGTCCGGAAAAGAAATTCCCTATAAACTGCAGTCCTTCTGTCAGTTTCCAAAGCGGTACAGAGAAGAAATCCAAATGGAGGTGGATGGAAAGACTGTAACTCGGGTTCTTGGGGTTGACGGTGAGAGCATCTGGCGATCTGTCAATGGGACCCGGCAAAAAATTGATAAGAGTACAATTGAGGCGGTGCGCGATACACTCTTCTCCATAGAAGTTGGCGACCTGACCACTCTTTTGGGTGGAAAGTATGCTCTAAGCAGAGGAGAGAATGCCGTGGTCCGTGGACGTCCGACTGTCGGCGTTAAGATTTCTTCTCAAGGTAATCCGGATGTCCATTTGGATTTCGACAAGGAAACGGGACTATGCGTCCAATCAAAACAGCGATCTTTGGCGGATTCTAGATTAGTAAGAGAAGAATTCAGTGATTTTCGCGACTTTGATGGTGTACTGATACCCACACGAATTAGGCAGTTCAGAGATGATACTGTTGAGGCTGAAGTGGAAGTGACGGACTCTAGCTCGTCGAGCAGCTTTGACCTCAGCCTGTTTCGGAAGCCTTGACTCGGTTCAATCTTCGGCACAAGGCCACTTTATGTTTTGCCAAAACTGTGGAAAGGAACTCGCGGTCGGCAGTCAAAGCTGCGCAGCCTGCGGCACCAAAACCTCAACAACCGCCCCCGCCGCGCAGGAGTTTTTGAAACGCGGACAGACTGCGTCTCTGGATGCTTGGAGCGCCATGAAGCGCTTGTTTCCCGATCCAGTAGGCGGACCATCCGCTGCTTTCGAGGCGTTGGGAGAAACACGAGCAAAAGGGGCGGGAATCGCCTTCGCTGTCCTTTTTGTGCTTTTAGTCACCGTCGGCATCTACCTGGCTTTGCCCAAATGGAGCCGGCCAGGATTCGGAGACATCCTTAAGCTGGCGCTTTGGGGATTGGTTCCGTTCGCCAGCTTGGCGGGAGCGTTCTTCCTTGCCCGGCGCATCATCAGATCTCAGGGCAGTTTTGGGAGCGACCTGTTCATCGCCGGGGCTGCGTTGATCCCCGCAGGTTTGCTGGCCCTGGCGACCGGCCTCCTGGGTATCGGCAATTTTGAGGTCATTACGGTCTTGGGGGTCTTTGCCGCCAGCCATACGTTGCTGATGCTGTATGGCGGTTGCACGCGCGTCTCGAAAATGTCGGACGCCAGCAGCGCAGTGGCGATTCCCGTGATTCTTTTGTTTACGGCCTGGATTTCGAAGGTCATCTTTGCCGCCGCGATTCGACTCTGAGCATTTCGGCAGGAAATTGAGAGGTGTGCGCGAGCTGTCGGCAAAGAGGAACGCACAAGACGCGTTTTTCTCGGTTTGCCGTAGATCATCTGGTCGGGGAAGCCCTGAGTCTGTGAGCGCAAACAATCCTCCTACTTCTTGAGCGACGCGGCGTAGTTTCCCAGCCCGATGACCAACGTGGAAGCGGTCAGCACCAGTATCCCGGCCAGGATGATCCGGTGCGTGCGCCGGCTGGCTCCTTGCCATTCGCCAAAAAACAACGCCCACAAATTGCTGAAGACGATGATGAACGCCATGTGAATGGTCCAACTGGAGAAATCGTAACGGCCCATCTTGGTCGTGCCCATGCCGTAGAACATAAACTGCAAGTACCACGTCGTGCCGGCCAGGGCGGAGAACAGGTAATTGCTGAAGAGCGACGCTCCATTGGCGCCAACGTAATCCCCGACCGTGCGGTTGCGCCAGTTCAGCGCCGCGCACCAGATAAAATTCGTGGTGAATCCCCCCGCCAAGATGACGACAAAGACAGGCGTGTTCTGCCACAAGTCCGGCGTGCCATACTGGACGGCCAGGGACGCAATCGGTTTTCCAGCGCCAATGGCGAAGGACATGCAGGCGCTCATAATCCCCGCGAAAATCGCCACCCAGACGCCTTTGGCAAAGTTGAACTCGCTGATGACCTGGGTCTTTTGGTCGGCGGGAAGCTCCCGTTCCTTGGCCACGCCGGCTAGACCGCACACGGCGATCCCAGCCAGGCAAACGAGCACACCGCCCAGGGTGAGCCAGCCGGACAAGGTGGTGATGATGACCGAGAATTGAGCGATGAATTCCTGCCGCAAGACCGTGCCGAACGCCGCGCAAAAACCGAGCGCCAGCGCGTAGCCCAGCGACATGCCCAGATACCGCATGGAAAGCCCAAAGGTCAGCCCGCCAATCCCCCACAACACGCCGAACAGGTAACTCCACAAAAGGCTCTGCGCCGGCGCCGTCAGCAAAACCGACGGCAAATCAGGACAAACCAGCGTCGCCACCATCCACGGCGCGATGATCCAACTGAAAAATCCGCCCACGAGCCAATAGCTCTCCCAGGCCCAGCGCCGCACTTTCTTGAATGGAATATAAAAACTGCCCGCCGCGAATCCGCCCAGCGCGTGCAGAACAATGCCCAGAAAAGGGTTAGCTTGCATTTCTCAACAGCTTGGCAAAGCCGAGGACGGAAGGGAATCCGAATCGCTGGGGGAATCGCTGGGGGAATCAGGGACGAGGTGGAACTCGTCCCTCCCTTTTTTGGACAACACTCATCGGACGCCGACCTCCGCGCATGACAGTTTGAGGAGCGACGCGATATTCCGAATCGCCGGCAGCATACGACCCACGCCCAGCGCGCAATGATGCGTGGGGCCTTCGCTGCACCAGCGGTTCACAAAACCGGCCAGGCCGCACGCGAATTTGATCCGGCTGTTCGTGTTGCCGATGCGCAACGTGGGTCCGGGCACGCTCTCCCCCTCGGCGGCCAGCAGCTTCAAGTTTCCGTCGGCCGTCTGCGTCATTGCCAGCAGCGTGACCGGCCCCAGCTTGACCCGCGCCTCCACGCTGACACCGAAGCCGCGTTTGCCATGGTACAGGCCGAGACCGCGCAAAACAGGTTTGCCTTCCGCGATGCCGAGATGAAACGGCCCGTCGTGGCCCATGAGCAGAAAATCCCCGTCAAAATCCATGGCGTAAAACTCCGTGTAACTCCCGCCGCAACCCAGCAGGTCCATGATTTTCATCGACTGGCAATTCTTGAGGTCGCCCTCGCCGCTGGCCGGAATGCCGCGCGCGGTCAGCAGCGAACAGCCGAGGATCAGACCCGCTCCGAGGCGCTCATACTGGTTGCCATCCAATCCGCGGTAGTAATAAGCCAGGCCGTGCAAATCGAAATCAGCCACCAACCGGTCGAGCGCCACCGCCACGCGGCAGGCCCAGGTCATTTCCCTGGCGGTCGGCGCTTTGGCCAAAGGATCTGCGGGGCTGTCCTGGCTGATCTCGAAGATCGCTTCGGTTTCCTGGCGCTTGGCGGCCACGGCCGATTCGCGTTCGCCGGGCAGGCGTTTGGCCAGGTCGCACATTTCCAGCACTTCAAGGTGCGTGCCCAGTAGGGCGGTGTGCTGGGTGAAATCGCTGTACAGATCGAGCATGCCCGGATATGTTTGACCGAGAAAGCCGATGCGGCTCCGCTTCAGCCGGCTCACGACCGAGGCGGCCCGCGCCCAATCCTGAATCTCCTGCCAGGCCCGCATGGAATCGGGATGCCCTGGCGGTGCTTCGCCAAATTTGCCGCGCTCCAGGCCGAGCACGCCCGTCACGACGTGAAAATCAATGCGGCTTCGGGCAAAGGCGCAAGCGATCTCCGGCACACAACAGGCGCAACAGTTGGCCAGCCATTCGGCGGTGTCTGTCTTTTCGTACTCGAGGGCGCTCCGGGGTTGAAGATTAAGTATGAGCACAGGCGCATGGACCTTCTGCACGGCGGGCAGGACCTGGCTGCTGGTCGCGTAAGTGGCGACGTAACAGACGACCAGTTCCACTGCTTCATGCGCGAACAGCTCGCCCGCCGCCGCTGCCTTGGGCGCGGTATCCGCCAGGCCGGCATCAATGACCGCGCAGGACTTTTCCAGGCGGATCTTGACGATGCGCTGGTAGCCTTCGAGCCGCTCCTTCAATCCTTTAAACTGCGGCCAATAAGCCGCCAGTCCGATGCCGAACAAGCCGACTTTGCCTGTCTGAGCCTTGATTTTCATAGACAACGGTGCGCTGGCTCGCATCGTAGTTGAAATCCAGCGGCCGGCTCAAGGTTTGTCCCAGGCTTTTTTCGGATGGTCTGAACAGGCGACGGCTGCGCGACCACAGAGGCCGGCGTTCCCATCCTCGGTTGTCTCAAATCCGCAGAGAGGTTTCCAGGCAGCGGCAAGTGCAAACTCCTGCTGGCACCCTCTGAGCCGCATCTACACAGCAGCGTGGGCATCCATGCCTGCGCATTAGTGAAAGACTCGTCTTTGCGCCCGCTCGAGTCAGTATCCAATCGGCATAACGACTCACCAAAAGGTGAGCGACGCCGCAAGCGGGAGGTCTTTGCTCAACGCGGTTGCCGCCAATCGCTCGCGGCACGCGCTGGCATGGATGCCCGCGCTCCAATTGAATCATCACGGCTGAGCAGACGGGCATCTGTATTCCTGCACCGCGTCATACATGGCCACGATGTTGGCGGGCGGCACGTCCGCCATGATATTGTGGACCTGCTGAAAGACGTAGCCGCCGCCGGGACTCCAGATTCGCATCTGTTGCCGCACGTGCTCGCACACCTGTTGGGGCGTGCCTTGGACGAGGATTTCGCGGGTGTCACAGCCGCCGCCCCAGAAGGTCATGCTTTTCCCAAAGTCCGCTTTCAACCCTGCCGCGTTCATGCCGCGGCAGGTGATTTGCACCGGATTGATGGCATCCAGGCCGGCTTCGATCAGCCCCGGCAACAACTCGCGCACGCCGCCGCAGCAATGGAGCATGATCTTGACCTCGGCCAGTTCCTTGGCCCGCTTCCACATCCGTCTCTCTCGCGGCTGAAAAAACTCGCGGTACATGGCCGGAGAAATTTGCGGGCCGGTTTGCATGCCGAGATCATCCCCGAAAAGAATCACATCAATCTGGCCGCCGACCGCGCCCAGGAAACGCTCCAGGTTGGCCAAGTGAATTGCCACCACTCTGTCCAGGAACTGGTGGGCGCGTTCCGGGTTACCCGCCAGCAGCATCAAAAAGTTGTCGTTCCGATAAAAGAATTGGCCCATCTCCAGAAGGTTACCGCCGAACAAACCAATAATGGCCCGGTCCGTCTGCTGCCGCAGCCGCCGCGCGCCTTCGGCCAGCAGCCTGGCTCCTTCCGGCCCGGCAGCCAGCGGCCCCGGCGGCGACGCAATGGCGGTCCACATGCTTTCCTGGAGCGCCTCGGTGATTCGGCCGAGGTCATCCTTTTCCAGGAAAGGATAGTAGGCTTGTTCAAAGTACAGGCAGCCCTCGGGCATGCGGGCGATGACACGGCCGCTCCGGGAGCGGATCACCCATTCATCCTGGCATCGTTCCGGCATGGCCCAAACCGGCATCTGGCAAGGCGTCCCATCCGGCAGCACCCAATCCGACCAATATTTGTCCTCCAGGGCGAAGGCCCGGCCCAGTTCGATCGTATCCACGCCGAACCGTTGCAGCACGTCTTCATCGATAATGGCGAGCTGTTGCACCGGGTCATAGATGCGGATCGGTTTTGGCTCCAGCCCGAGAAACTTTCTTAATTTTGCGTAAGCAATCGCGCTCATGCCCGAAGACCGGTGGCCGGAAAGATCAATCGGTATCCGGTCGGCTTCGCGGTGGTTCAGGGCGGCCAGCACTCGTTCACGGGAGGTCATTAGATGAGAACGGCGGTTTCAGTGTTTGGTTTGTTCAGAATCAGCTTGGCCGCGGCGACGGCGGCAGCCGCGATGCGCTCCTCGGTCACAGGGGAGGCTCCTTTGCGGAAGCCCAGTTGATGCAGTCCCAGGTGCTGGAAATCCTTGAAGCCGGCCAGTTCCATCGTCCGCTTGGCACACAAGAGCGGGCAGCCGTCCATGACCAGAATCGTTTGCGCTTGTTCCGCCTTGGCCAGAATGCATTTCACCCGGCCGCCGATGCCGGCCAGGCACGACATCTCGGCGATGCCGGCCTGGTTCAGCCAGCGCGCCGCGCGGTCCGAGATTTCGCCCGCGTCGGAAGCCCCTGAACAGGCGTACACCAGGGGCAGTTCCTGCCTAGGCATCTCCCGGTTTAGAAACCAATCCGACGTTTGCGGGGTGGGGCGCCTGCTCATAATTACTGGCCAAACCGCGACACGGCAGTTCCAACTTTTTCAAGCCGGCCTTGCGGTTTTCGCTCATGACACTCCTTTAAGTTGTGCGCGCCAAAACCGCCTTGATACAAATCAAGGATTATCCTTCATCGGCGGCTGAGCATCGGTTTTCAAGGAAACGAGGGCGTTTGGCGAACACGCCATTCTTCCGGTTGACTGGCCTCCGGCATGAGTGTGAAGCGGATGGCAAAGCGCCGGCCCAACTGATTTAAGCTCGGCGCCGCTCCCTGCACAAAACAGGCCGTGGCCCAGGCATCGGATTCCATGCAGGTGGGCGCGATCACCGTGCAGGCCGCGATGCCCTCGACCGGAAGACCAGTGCGCGGGTTCAGGATGTGACTGTAGCGCTTTCCACCCGCCACAAAATAGTTCTCGTAATTCCCCGAAGTGGAGAGCGCCGCGTCACGCAACGGAATGCGCGTGC
This sequence comes from uncultured Verrucomicrobiota bacterium, assembly GCA_964363225.1. Classification (GTDB taxonomy): domain Bacteria; phylum Verrucomicrobiota; class Verrucomicrobiia; order Limisphaerales; family CAYIIH01; genus CAYIIH01. Next base: position 27,822 of record CAYIIH010000042.1, read on the forward strand.
GCCGGCCCTTTTTGCGCGGGTCTTCCAGTTGCACCTCCCAAGCCGGTTTTCCCGGCGGGGCCCCGATGACCCGCAAATCGCCTCCCGCTTTGACCATCGCATTCGTCACCCCCAGGCTCCGCAATCTCTCGATGGCACAATCAACCGCGTAACCTTTGGCGATGCCACCCAGGTCGAGCGAAACGTTTGCCTTGCGAAACCGAACCGTGCGCCGGCCGGAGCTTAATTCCACCTGCCGAAAATCCACCCGGGGCAGCACGGCCCTCAGTTCGGCCTCCGTGAGCAGCCGGTATTCTTTCCAAATGAATCCCCAAGCATCAACCAAAGGCCGAATGGTCACGTCAAATGCTCCGTCCGTTTCGCTCGCGATCTCTTGTGCCTTGGCCAACACCCGAAATAAGTCCCCTGAAATCTCGACCGGCCCCCGCGCTGCGCTTCGGTTCAACCGGCTCAGCTCGCTGTCAGGCCGGTGGAGGCTCATCAGCGCGTCGATACGATGGAATTCGTCAAAGGCCGCTGAAACCGCCTGCTGCGCACGCTCGCGATCAGGGCCGTAAGCTGTGATCGTGACAAAAGTCCCGAGCAGAGGCTGGCTCCGCCTAACCCGTTCAAGGTTTGGCTGCTTCGGGGGGATTTGGCAGCCCGCCAGCAACCAGCCAGCGAGGGCGCACCACCAACTCATACGTCGCCAGCACACGTTTGATGCCCTCCGTGACGTGCCGGCAGGAGATGGTGGCGCCGCTGATGTTGTAAATGTCCTCATTAAGTCTCAGGGGAGCATGGGCTGTTTTGCCCATGAATTGCGCCCGCCACTTGGCGCTCAGGATTCCCGTGCCGTGGCTTTCACGGTATTCCAGAATTTCAACCTGCAACACCTTGCCGTCCGGCGAGACAGCGACCCCGTAGTCGATGATTTCATGTTTGCCCAAAACGTGATCGACAATCAACGCCCCGAGCAGGTTGGTCCCCTGGTAGGCCAGCGAGACCCGGTTTCCCGCGTTGAGCACCTTCACCGCCGACCGTGCTGCAATTGCCTTGGCCTGCTCGGTCGAGAAACGGATGATCTTGGTTTCGAACCGATCACCCGCCGGAAAACAAAGCTTCGCCGTCTCAGCCACGCTCAGATACCGCTCGGCGAAGCCGTCGCCAACGCCGGCCAACACCAAAAGAGCGCCGAGCAGACGGACGCCAGCCGCTCTGACGGCCACCAGAAAACGCCGGAGGGCAGGGCGGCTGCGTGGCCTGCTTTCATTTCGCGGATGCCCTGTCCTTTTCATAAGAAGATTCACCCTGAAAGCTGTTTAGAAGAACATCCCGGCGCCAATCTGGAAATAGTCCTGATTGGCAGCCGAAGCCTTGGTGGCCGTTGAACCATTAAGGTTCCTCCGCCAATCCGCTTTTAAGACAAAGTTTTGGTTGAGGAAATAGCTCACCCCGGCCGTGAAAAAGTCCTTGTTGGCAGTGCCGTTGTCCAACGACGTGCTGCCGACGGGCACTCCGGACTGGGTCACGATGTCCGTATAACGGATGAATGGCACCAAATCCATGTCCTTGCCTTTGCCCTTTCTCCACGCTTCGGGCCACAGATGCCAGGCGGCCTCCAGATACCAGCCATACATGGCATCCCCCACGTTGTCGGTTGTGGAGGCGTTGTTGTTGACGACGAGGCTTTGCGGACTGCCAAGGTGCCAGTAAGCAAAGTCGCCGCGCAATTCCAAGCCGGTCTTGGGCACGCGATAGAGCGCTTCAACATCCCACAAACTCAACCACGAGTTGCCGCTCACGCCTTGGACTTGAGTCAGATAAAATGAGGCGCTCGTGTCCAACCCCTTGAGGCCGCTGTAGTGAAGGCGTCCGGAGTAGCCGAGGCTGTTCTCGCTGCTGGCGCGCAGACGCGGCCGGGCATTCCGCAGGCCGTCCGCCGCCGTGATGCCGGGGGCGCCCAATCCCGCCGCGGGAATGAAGTCCTCCAAACCGGTGGATACGGTCAGTTGGTAATCCAGGTTGTCCACGATCTTTCCGAAAATGCCCAGGGAAGGTTCCTGCCAGGTGGTGGGAATGATTTCGCGGTAAAGCTCCGGCCGTTCCGTCGAGTAAAACACCGTCGGCTCGTGATACTTGCTGATGCGTCCGACGGGCATTACGTCGATGCCCAGGGAGCGGATGTTGAAGTGCTCATTGAGCAGGATATCCACGTAAAACTGCTCGAGTTCCAGTTCGCCGTTGAAACGGTTCCGTCCGCCATTGACGCTCTCGTCCACCGCGCCATGTTCCAGTTCCAGTTCGGCGTTGAACACCAGCCAGTCGGCAAACTGGTACCCGGGCAGCAGCACGAAGCGGTGCGCATCGAAACTGTTGGCACCGGACTCCGGAAAGCGGTACTTGGTTTCCCCGTAGAACCCAAACGTCAATCCTTTCGATTTCAGGAAGTCGCGGCCCAGCAGCCCGTCCAGTCCTTTGTCCTTCTCCGCTTCGTCCTGTCCGGTCCCTCGAGCCGCCGCGGCCGATTGCGCCTCTTGCAGCTTTTGCACTTGTTCCTGCAGGGCTTTGACCTGGTTTTGCAGTTCCTTGATGGTAGCGGTGTCGTCCGCACGAGCCGCCGCCGGCCACACCAGCAAGGCTGCAACACCCAGGGAGAGAAAGAAGGCCATTTTCGGTTTCATCGTCTTTTCTTTCGTAGTCGATTGATTCTGCCGCGCTATTGAGACCTAGTCTCAATACAAGAATATGTTGAGACTGTGTCTCATTGGCAAGAATTATTTTGAGGTTTTTTTCGCCCAGCGCAGCCCGGCCGCCCAGTGCGCTCCCAAGACGAACGGCAGCAGAATTCCCAACCACCGGTGTGCTCCAGCCCCTAACCGCTCCCGCCACTCCTCGGATCCAGCATAGTAAAGCGCGGTTCCGCTCAGGATCAGTCCCAGAAAAACCGTTTCAATGATCAGGCCGGAGAGGAGATTGGCGCGCAGTTGCCACCCGAGTCGGATATGGACGCAGCACAAGTAGCCGAACAGACCGCAGAGGAAAGGACTGAGGCAGCCGTGAAGGACCAGGCACCATCTCAGCCAGAATGGACTTTGCCATTCCCGAAGCTGGATGCTTTGTCCCCACCAAACCAAAAGGCCTGAAAGGAGGCTTAAGAACAGCAACCCGCCGGCGGCGATCTGAGCCGGCAAGGGCAGCCGCGACGGACGAGTAGCCGGTGCAAGAGGCTCGCCCATCGGTTAGCAGGCTTTGTTCTTGCAGGCGCCCAGCTTTTTCAACTCCTCGCAACTGCCGGTGATTTGCAGGCGTTGGGACTGGACGGAAAAGCCGAGTTGGTGGCTGATTTCATTTTCGAGCTTCTCGATCTTGTCGCTGTCGAATTCAACGATCTTTTCGCAATCCTGGCAGATGATGTGGCTGTGGTTGGGATGATCCGCGTAGTTGGGATCGTAGAATTTATAGTCCTTGCCAAAGTCCATTTCCCGCACCAGGCCGCTTTCCGTCAGCAAGGGCAACGTCCGATAGACCGTCGCGCGCGAGACCGATTTGTCCCGGTCTCGCGACCAAGCCAAAAGCTGCTCTGCCGTGAAATGCTGGTCCGTGCTGAAGACGGTGTCAATAATCGCTTGCCGTTGGGAGGTGATGCGCAGATTCTTTCCCGCCAGGAATTCCATGAATCTCTGCTTCGCTGCTGATTTTTCATTCACCGGCATACGGACACTATATTTTCAGGAATGCCACAAGTCAACGCGCCCATGACCCGCGCGCCAAGACTGAGTTTTGCGGCCTCAGCCGGGATCGGGAAGGGAATGCCCCGAAGCAAGTCTTCGCGCCTTGCGCCCCTGAACCCGTTCAGGGCGGTAGGGCGC
>CAYIIH010000043.1:0-31325 GCA_964363225.1 uncultured Verrucomicrobiota bacterium
GAGCATCCCCGTGTTCTTGATGATTTCAAACTTGGGCCAGAACCCGCCCAAGACAGCGCCGAAATCAGGCCGGGAAAAGATAATCATCGCCAAAAAACAGAAGCCAATGGTCAGAATCAAGGTGACCACCAGCGCTTCAATGTAGCGGAAGCCCTTGTTTTGCAGGTACATGACTGCCAATACATCCAGCGCCGTGATGCAGACGCCCCAAACCAGCGGGATTTTGAACAGCAGATTCAAGGCGATGGCCGAGCCGATCACCTCCGCCAGGTCGCAGGCGCATATCGCCACTTCACAAAGCAGCCAAAGGACCATAGAGACGGGCTTGGAATAGTGGTCGCGGCAAGCCTGGGCCAGGTCGCGGCCGGTGACGATGCCGAGCTTGGCGCAAAGCGATTGCAGGAGGATCGCCATCAGGTTAGACAGCAGAATGACGCTGAGCAGCGTGTAACCGAATTGCGACCCGCCCGCCAGGTCGGTGGCCCAATTACCGGGGTCCATGTAACCAACCGCCACCAGGTAGCCGGGACCTGAAAAAGCCAGCATTTTGCGCCAAAAACTCAGCCCTTTCGGAATGGGAATGGTGCTATTGACCTCCTGCAGGCTGGGCGAGTGACTGGGCAAACGCCAGCTTGGATTGCTGGAGGCGGGTGTGAGATGATTCGTTTTCATACGTGCCAATTCAAGGCCGCGCGCTTTCAGAAGCCATGTTCGATGGAGAGATAGAGAAACAAACCGACATCAGGGGCGGTTCGCGTCAGACCCACCGGCGCCCCGAGTCCGAGGACGACCTGCGTTTCGCCGTTGAAATTGAACGCCTTCCGCACCCCCGGCAAAATGACCGAGGAGAATTCGTAGCGCTGTCCTGCCGCGGCGCCTGGGGTGTCATTCCAGTTGCCAATCCATTCCAGCATGAAATGCAGGTCGGACCTGGCCGCGTAAATGAGGCTGGCGCCCAGATTGTAGTGCAGCAAATCATGCCGGGGCTGCGGCGCTGCTTCGGGGGAGAAGGTCAGTCCGGCATTGGCGTGCGCAAACCAATCGCTGCCCAAAGCCGTGCTGAACGGAAGATTCCATTGGTAGCCCACGGTTTCACCTCCGAAGCCGTCGTTGGCCGTCGGCAAAATCAAACTGAACCGCGGCGCAAAAGCGCGCAAGGTGGCCTCGTTGTAATAGGCCTGATACCGGTAATTCAACAGAATGTCGCCAAGGCCTTGGCCGGATTGTCCTCCCGTCCTGACCCAACTGTAAGGCAGGGTATAGCTGAACTGGTGCGTTTGGCTGAACACGGGCCATTCCTGGGTAAAAGCGAAGTTCAGACTTCTGTCATCGGAACCTTGGAGCCGGTTGAGACCGTAATTCGCATTGAAGATGTGCTGCACGACGCCGGGTTCCTGGTTGTAGGCTTCTTCAACCAAAAAGGAATTGTCCATGATCCCTTCCACATTCCGGCCAGGCGGCGGCGTGCCCGGAAGTTCCGTCGGCAAGCCCGCCGCCTGGCCGAGGCCTGCCAGCAGACCAGAAAACAAGAGCGTGCTGGTGAGCAACGATCCGGTTGTCGGTTTGAAGGCGCTGGCGAATCCAGTTGTTACAGCATGAGTCATAACTCTAGGCATAGCGATGTTCCGCTTTGAGAATTGCGCTGGCACATCAGCCAGTGTCCTTTTCTACAACAGCCATTTATTAGTGTCAACTAGAAATATTAGGTACTTCTATCTTTTTCAAACGATAGTTTTCCATGACCGGCCTGAAGGGGGCAGGCAAGCTTGGGCCAAAGGCAACTCCGTGGACGGTCGAGTGAAGAAATTCGGATTGAACCCGCCGGCTTCACGTGTCAGTCTGCACCCATGCCGAGACCTGAAGACATCCTTGTGCTGCGCGAGGCCAATCCATTTGTCCCCTTTCACCTGCGCCTTTCCGATGGACGGACCCTCTGCATCGAGAATCGTGATTTCGTTTGGGTGTTTAAGAACCGCGTTCACGTGGCGATCCCGTCGGGTGCGGGACGGCCACTGGACCGCGAAGAGCGTGTCGCTCTCATGCATATCGTCAGCATTGAGGAACCTGCTTGACAGCAACCGGCCTTGTCCGAAGGAGACTCCACGCGCTTTGTTGCCAGCGGCTGTACGGCGCGCGGGGCGCTCCTGGTGCGGGATATGTTTTCTGTCGAAAACGAGCGGCCTCAACAAGGCAATCTGCCTTTTGCGCCCTGGCACTGCGGTTTAAGCTATTGCTATGCGGCCTGTTGACATTCAACTGATCGGAGAGGAATTGGCCCTCAAATGGGATGACGGCAGCGAGACTTATCTGCGGCTGGAAACGCTGCGCCGCCATTGTCCCTGCGCCGGCTGCAAAGGCGAGGTGGACATTATGGGGCATCTCTACAAAGGCCCGGAGACCACGCTTTCCGCGAAGGCCTTTCATTTGGTGCGCATTGCCAATGTAGGCGGCTACGCCCTGCAACCGGTCTGGGCCGACGGCCATGACACGGGGCTTTATTCCTTCGATTATCTGCGGCGCCTCGCGGAAGCCACCGGCGGTTCCCGCGAATAAGATCGAAGCAGACTTCTTCCCGGCAGAACCTCCTTCATGCCGGCTGCCTCAGACCTGGCCGCCGAAACTGGCAAAGTCATCCAAATCGAGCAGGTCAAACCACGTGGCAATGTCCTGGCGTTTGGGTGCGAGCTTGGTGTGGCACTCATGGAAGAATTGGCGCGATTCCAAATCGGCCGGCCCACGCTGGTCCTGGTAGGCTGACCAAGCTGCGATTTCGATTGGTGAAGGCTGCGTAGTGGAATGAGCATTGATCCAGTCCACGACTTCGCCGTCGCCTTTGCCGGCAGCGAGTTCCGCTTTCAGCGCCTCGGCGTTAATTCCCGCAAACGTGAGAAAGTGCTGGTCCAGCGGGCAATTGTAGCAATATTCGCCATTCTTGCCGGCGATCGTGGCGCGGCCTTTGTCGAGCATGCGCGGCAAAATAACGTAACTGCCCAGGCGCACTCGCGGACTCCGGGGCGGACGTTGCGTGAGATCAGGAGCATTCAGAGCCATAAGTCATTTCTAAGGTACGGGTGAACTGTTGCCAAGCCTCTTCGTCAGCTCGTCAGCCCGTCAACTCAGGCAGGACAGGCAGGTATTGACAGTGGACCGGGGGTGGTTACGCTCGGCGATCAGATGATAAAGTCGGCGCTCCAGAGCAGGAGAGTTCAGTTGGTCTGGATTTTGGTGACGGAACCGGGCCAAGACGTAGATGAAACTGACTTGTCTATTGGCAGGCAGGCGTTGGCATGAATGGTGCGCTCGGCCTTGCGATGGAGCGCGAGATATTGAATGAAACTTCGGCGTAATGGAGTGAGATCAGAAGGGATGTTTTTCATGCTCCGGAGTGTGGATCTCCGGGCGCTCCTTTACGCTCCAAAACGCCCGCCCTGCGCAGCGGCTTTGTTCAACAAAATGCTCCGCCGCACAGCCTCGAGCTACGGCGCGAGCCGAAACGCCTTGGTTGTCGAGCGTCGGACTCGCGAACCGCACTTTCGGTTTCGAAGCGGCTGTCGGTGAGCTCGTTGCCATGAAAATTCGACCATTCTTCTCCGTCATCTCACTGCTTTCTGTTCTCTGCGCGGAGCCGCTCGCCGCCGAGCCCGATCTGATCCTGCATCATGGGAAGATCGCTACGGTGGACAAAACGTTTTCTGTCCGGCAAGCCATAGCCATCAGGGGCCATCGCATCGAGCAAGCCGGCAGCAACGAGGAGATTCTGAAATTGAAGGGTCCACGCACGGAGTTGCTGGACCTGGACGGCAAGCTGGTCTTGCCGGGCTTGATCGATTCGCATGTGCATCCCGCGGCAGCCCTGACGGAATTTGACCATCCCATTCCCGATATGGAAACCATCCCGCAGATCCTGGATTACATCCAATCGCGAGCGGCGGTTTTGTCCGAAGGCGCATGGATCCAAGTGCGCCAGGTGTTTATCACCCGATTGCGCGAGCAGCGTTATCCGACCCGCGCCGAGCTCGATCACGTTGCGCCGAAGCATCCCGTCGTCTTCGCGACCGGCCCCGACGCTTCCCTCAATACCCTGGCCTTAAGACTGAGCGGCATTGATCGCAACTTCAAAATAATCGACGGCGGACCTGGCTATATTGAAAAAGATGCCCAAGGCGAGCCGACCGGCATCCTGCGCAGTTGCACCCGCTACATAAAAGCCAAAGAGTCCGGCCGCCAGCCCTCCGAGTCCGATCATTACCAACGAACGCTCCAACTCTTCAGAGATTACAATTCCGTTGGCTTGACGACCGTTGCGGATCGCAACGCCAGCCTGGACGCCATCGAGCGCTATCAGAAAATGCTCCGCCACGGCGATTTGACCGTGCGGCTGGCTCTCTCGCAGGCCATTGCGACGCTGGGGCCGCTCGAGAAGATCCAGGAGAGTATTCGCGACGTGGCCAAAAGTCCGCTTTGCCAGGGTGACGAGATGTTGCGGATCATTGGCATCAAAACGTTCCTTGACGGCGGCATGCTGACCGGGAGCGCATACCTGCGCGAGCCGTGGGGCGTGAGCGACATTTACGCCATCACCGATCCGGCTTATCGGGGCGTGTTATTCATTCCCAAAGAACGGCTCCTGCCCATGGTGCGGACCGCCGTTGAGTCCGGGCTGCAATTCACCGCGCATTCGGTGGGCGACGGCGCTGTCCATGCCTTGCTGGCAGTGTATGAGGAGATTAACCGGCACATGCCGGTGAAGAAGACCCGTCCCTGCATTACGCACTCGAATTTCATGAGCCGGGAAGCGGTGGACAAACTGGCCCAACTCGGCGTAGTAGTGGACATCCAACCGGCCTGGCTTTACCTGGACACACGGACGTTGGTAAAGCAGTTCGGCTACGAACGCCTGCGCTACTTCCAACCCTTGCGGAGCATTTTTGAGTCGGGCGGCATCGCCGGCGGCGGTTCCGATCACATGCAGAAGATCGGCTCCCTGCGGTCAATCAATCCTTACAATCCGTTCCTCGGGATATGGGTGGCGATCACGCGCCAGGCTAAATGGCACGAGGGTAAATTGCACCCTGAAGAAGCGCTCACGCGCGAGCAAGCGATTCGCTTTTACACGGCGAACAACGCTTACCTCTTGTTCAAAGAAGACCACATCGGCTCGCTCGAACCCGGCAAACTGGCGGATTTCATCGTCTTGAACACCGATCTCCTCGCTTGTCCGGTGGACGAGATCAAGAACGCTCAGGTGCTGAAAACCTTTCTCAACGGCAAACTGGTTTTCAGCCGCGAGTGAATCGTTCCTGAGTTGCTTTTCTTGACAGGCGCAGGGGGAACGCCAATTTAAGGCCATGCAGCGGAATCGGCGAAAGTTCATGAAATGCCTGCTGGCTGGGGCCGGCACTGCAACTGCAGCCGCCTGCGGAGCTTGGTGGGCCGGCGTCTCGGAACGTCGCGCCGCCCGATGGCTGCGGCAAATGATGGCTGATGCCAAACGCGGCATTGCACCGCCGCCGGTCAGACCCAAGCCGGAGCAGTGGTCCGACAATCAGATCACGATTTGCTGGCTGGGCCACGCCACGGTTCTGATCAACTTTTACGGCCTTCACATCCTGGCGGATCCGGCGTTCAGCGATCGCGTCGGCATTGCCCTTGGCTTGGGCACGGCCGGTCCGAAGCGGTACATTGCCCCGGCGCTGCGTTTTCATGAATTGCCGCCCATCGACGTGGTCTTGCTCTCGCATGCCCACATGGATCACATGGATTTGCCCTCGCTGCGGCGTTTCCCGCCGGCGACCTTCACCGTGACGGCCAAAACGACATGCGACGTTCTGGAGAGCACTCATTTGCAGCAGATCACCGAGCTGCCTTGGGGCGGCCGCACGACCTTCCGCTGTGGCAAAGGCGAATTAGAGATCGAGTCCTTTGAAGTGAAACACTGGGGCCAGCGCTGGCCCAGCGAACTGCACCGCGGTTACAACGGTTATGTGCTGCGGCGCGAAGGCAAGGCCATTCTCTTCGGGGGCGATACGGCCCACACGCCGCTCTTTTCAGGACTCCGCTCGCGTGGTCCCTTCGAGGCGGCCATTATGCCCATCGGCGCGTACCGGCCTTGGATTTGGAGTCATTGCACGCCGGAGCAGGCGGTGGAACTGGCGAACTGGGCCGGGGCCCGCTACCTGGTGCCGGTGCATCATCAGACGTTTCGCTTGAGTGAAGAGCCGCTGACCGAGCCCATCGAGCGCTTGAAAGAGGCCCTCCAGCGCGAACCGGAGCGTCTGGCCTTGCGCCAGGTGGGCGAAAGCTTCCGCTGTCCGCAAACTTAGCATTTTTTGAGTTAGTGGCGAGGGCCTCGACCATGTCCTCACCGCCGCGCGCAGCATTCTGGCCCGGCTGACTGCCGGCAAAAACAACGAGCCGCCCAAAGACGTGCTGCCTGGCGTCAAACCCGATTATGCGCGGTTATCCTGCCCAGCCGGGCAGAATCGTTCCCGGTCACAATACTGCGTTGAAGTCGCGGTCGAGGATCGCGGCAAGCAGGGGGTCGAGTTGGGCGGCAGTCTCGGCTTGCAGGCGCTTCAACGTGTTCACCTCCGCTCCAGTCCCGACTGCCGGCCACTCGCCGCTGGAATTAATAATGGGTGATCTTCGATCTTCAGCGGGTGGCCCTTATCGTCGGTCACCCGGACTTCCAAGCGTGCGGTCGGCTCCATACCGATGGTGATCGAGATGTCGTTTGTGCCCAGCGAATGCTTTTGCGGATAGCGCATTTGGAACTGTCCGGGACCGTTTGTGCTGACGAACCCGTCGCACAGGGCGACGATTTCGAGATCTCCCTCCGGCAGTGAGCCGACTGCAAAACTTCCGTCCTCATGCACTGCGGCCCACGCATGCCATTGCGGAGGAGTATCTTGAGGATTGGATCCTCGGGGCCAGACGTGCGCCACAACACGCCCGTTCTTTACAGGGCGTGGCACCGTGCCGTCCAGTTGACCACGGACTGTTACCCCGCGTTTCAGGGCTACGACCAGTTCATGGGTCTGGCCGCTCACCGCCGTGATCGGAGTAGCCTCACTGAAGCAGGCGCAACCATCTGAATCCAACTGAATGGCTCGGACCGTGTGCCGCCCGGCGGCAAGTCGTCGCGTGACGATCACACCTGGCTCCGGGCGAATCCAGAAATTTGTATCGTCAGACGCCAGACCCGAGACCTGGGCGAACAAGCGCGCGTTCCTGGAAATCGCGGGATCAGGCCGGACAGAAACTATAAGAATCGCTCCCTTTTGAAGCACGACGGGCTGCGGCCGGGCGAGGAAGGCCTTGTGTCGAATCCGATTCCACAGGTCCTCGAGTCGCACTCGCCACGGCGCGCCAGCCGGGGGCGCCGTCGCGACGATGCGCTCCGGCCGGTCCGGCACAAAGTCCGGATGATTGACCGAAAGACAGAGAGTCCCCGTTTCAATCCGCTCGAACACATACTTGGGATAAGGCACGCGCGCGTATCCATCTTTGTCGGTGGTTACTGGAGGGTTTGGCACGCCGTTTTGGCCCGTCCTCCAACCGTACCACCCCGAAGCGTAAGGACCGGGTTTCGTCCGAAGACCCTCCGGCAGAACGATCGCTCCCACAAGCGGCCTGCCGGACGCATCTACTACCCGGATCAGCGCCACCGGATGCTTTGGGGCTGTCGCAATCAACACGACCAGCAGCAGCGCGAAGAGGAGCGATGCGGCCAGGAATGTCAATCGCCGGGTGATTGGTTGCATCACTCTCCTTTGAAGTCGCGGTCGAGGCTGGCGGGGAGGAGAGCATCGAACTCGCCGGCGGTCTCGGCTTGCAGGCGCTTCAGCACGTCCACCTTCTTGCCGTTGGGCAGGGTACATTCCTCCTGATTGATGAAGGCGAGGAGTTCGTCGCCGGTGATGCCGTCGGACTGGGCGACCCAATCGCGCCAGCGATAGGGCGGTTCGATGGCGGGCTCGAACTTCTTCGCGGCCAGCCTGGCCTCGCCCTCGCGCTGAAGTTCCAGGTCATCGAGGAACTTCAGGAAGAGGATCATGTGAGCATTGTCAGCCGGGCGCCTACTGCATCCGTGCTGGCCTAGAAATGATGACAACGCCGAGCACGCCCGACAGAGTCTCTAGCCCACGATTCAGTTCGCCGTGTTCCTCGGTCCGGCGAGAATCGTCCCAAATCACTGCAAGAATCCTGTCGTAAGGAGAAGTCGGGTTGAGGGACAGCGAGTGGTCAGCACCAACCTCTTCGATGAGCCGCGTTACCTTGTCAGCCGAATACCAGAACTTCACCTCTAGCCGGAACTGAGCGACGCGGGCGGCCCAGCGCGTCCGCATTGGCAACTGACGTGGGCCCGCCAGCGTTCGCTCCAGTGATTTTGGCGTTCCGTTGTGGCTCTCCCTCATCAGAAAAGTGCCGGCTCGGAACCCGCGGCGGTCTCGCAGACCTCGCGTCGTCCCGCACTTCCGCTCGGCGGCTTCCACGCCTCCGCGGTGAACCGCGCACCGCCGAGACGCGGAACGCGCAGAGCATACGCCGCGCTCTGCAACCAGTGAAGCTCGGAACCCGACCTTCATGGCCATACGCTCGCTGCCGCCGAACAGATATTGAGCCGCATGCGGTTTAGCCCAGGCTTTCCGGGGATAAACCGCAAAAACGGCGTGGCAACGCGGTTTATCCAAGGCAAGGGCCAGGGATAGGCCGCAAAAGCGTGCGGTTTATCCCGGAACCCGGATGGAATCTCCGCTTGCATTTCGCAGGCAGATTTGCCGAAATCGGGCCGGTTAGCAAGCCGAGAATCGGCGAACGGACCAAGTTCCCGGACCTGACAGCAACAGAGAATCCCGAGGGCGGGCGGCGCAGCGGGCGGCGGACGCCGGACGAGTGGGCCGCGGAGTGGGTGCGCAAGTTTGGGGTGTACCACGCGCGGCGGTTTGGCGCCGGGGCGCGGGTGGCGCCGGAGCAGGTGGAGGACTTTCTCCGGTTCATCACCACGCGCTGGGGCGCGCCCGACTGGCAGCAAGCCCAGGCTCGGCAGGGGCTGGAAGAGTGGATGGGGAAAACAAGGGCGGGGCCGGGGCCGGAGATAGCCCGGCCAGCACCCAGCGCCGCATCGTTGCTGACAAACTACCGCCCTTCCGCTACAACACCCTCATGCCGAGCGCGGAGAAACTTGCGGAGTTCGTTGCCTGGTGCCGCCAACACCTCACCGGCGATGAAAAGGGCGAGGCCCAGATTTTTCTGGACCACCTCTTCGCCGCCTTCGGCTGGCCGGGCGGTCTCAAGGCAGCCGGCGCCACCCTCGAAATGCGTGTCCCCAAAAACGACGCCGGCGGCACGGCCTTCGCCGATCTCGTCTGGAAGCCGGTCGTGCTGGTCGAGATGAAGAAACGCGGCACGGACCTCCAGAAGCATTACCGCCAGGCTTTCGATTACTGGACCCGCCTCGTCCCCAACCGCCCGCGCTACGTGGTGCTGTGCAACTTCGACGAGTTCCGCGTCTATGACTTCGAGACGCAGCTCGACTCGCCCAAGGACACGCTCGCCCTGACCGAGCTGCCCGGCCGCTGGGGGCCGCTGGCCTTTCTCTTCCCGGAGCCGCGCAAGCCCAGCTTCGGCAACGACCGCGAAGCCGTCACCCGCCAGGCCGCCAACGCCCTGGCTTACGCCTTCAACAAGCTCGTCGAGCGCAAGGTGGAGCGCCCGCTGGCGCAGCGGTTCATCCTGCAATTCCTCGTCGCCCTCTTCGCCGAGGACATTGGCCTTTTGCCCAAATATCTTGTCGCCCAACTGCTGGAAGATTGCGCCACGCCCGCCGACAGCTTTGACCTCATCGGCGGGTTGTTCGAGCAGATGAACTCGTCGAAGCGGGCCGGTGGCGGACGTTTCAAGGAGGTGCCTTACTTCAACGGCGGCCTCTTCGCCGAACCCGCCCGGCTGGAACTGCGCGACCTGGAAATCGTGGAACTGCGCAAGGCCGCCGCGCACGACTGGAGCAAGGTGCAGCCGGAAATCTTCGGCACGCTCTTCGAAGCCTCGCTGGGCAAGCAGGAACGCCACGCCTTCGGCGCCCACTTTACGCACCCGCCCGACATCATGAAGATCGTCGGCCCGACCCTCGTCGAGCCGTGGCGCGAACAGATCGAAGTGGCGCGGACGCTCCGGCGCCTGCGGGAACTCCTCCATCGCCTCCATCATTTTCGGGTGCTCGACCCCGCGTGCGGCTGCGGGAACTTCCTGTATCTGGCCTACCGTGAGCTCAAGCGCCTGGAAGCCCGGATTTACGAGCGGATGGCCGAATTCTCCCGCGAGGCCGAGCCGGGCCAGATGCGCCTGAGCTTCCTCAGCGCGCAAAACTTCTTCGGCCTGGACATCAACCCGTTTGCCGTGGAACTGGCCAAGGTGACGATGATGATTGGCCGCAAGCTGGCCATTGACGAACTGCACATCACCGAGCCGGCCCTGCCGCTGGACAACCTCGAGGCCAACTTCCGCGCGGCCGACGCCCTGCTCACGCCCGACGGCCAGCCCGCGCCGTGGCCCAAGACGGATGTGATCATCGGCAATCCGCCGTTCCTGGGCGCCAAGCTCCTCAAACCGGAGCGCGGCCCGGACTATGTGAACACCTTGCGCCGCGCCTATCCCGACGTGCCGGGCATGGCCGACTACTGCGTCTATTGGTTTCGCAAAGCGCACGACCATCTGCCGGCCTGCACCGCTGACGATCCTCTTGCCGGACGTTCCGGTCTGGTCGGCACCCAGAACATCCGCAACAATCAGTCCCGCGTCGGCGGACTCGACCACATCGTCCGCGACGGGACGATCATTGAGGCGGTGGAGAACCAGCCGTGGTCGGGCGAAGCCAATGTCCATGTCGCAATCGCCAATTGGGTGAAGACGCAGGACGCGGCGTTGCTGCCCAAGACGCGGAAGCTATGGTTCAAGGTCGAGCCTTCCGCCGCCGCGAAGAAGCTGCGCAAGCGCGGCACTGGCCCGGCGAGCAAGGACTACGAACTGGATTTCCGTGAGTGCAGCCAAATCAACTCAGCCTTGTCGGACAAAGAAGACGTGGCGCACGCGAAGCCTCTAACCTGTAACACGGCTCCGCAGCGCTGCTTCACGGGCCAGATGATTGGGCACGAAAAGTTTTTGGTCAGAGCGCTAGAAGCGGCTGAACTTGTGCGACGCTCCCGCGATGTCACTGATGTCCTCTTCACTTATCTCAACGGACGGGAGTTCCTTGAAGGCGGAGCGATGGACCGCGTCGTCATCGACTTTGGCCAGCGCGATCAACTTCAGGCAGCGGCCTATGACTCGGCGTTCGACTGGGTGCGCCTGAATGTCCTGCCGGATCGTGAGGCTGCCGCAAAGGAAGGCATAGACGCGGAAGGTAATCTCCGGCCACACCACAGGCAATTCCTTTCGCGGTGGTGGCAGCTTGCATTTCCCAGGCCGGAACTCATTTCGCAAGTTGAGAAGTTGCGGCGCTTCGTCGTCTGCTCGCGGGTCACGAAGCGTCCTATCTTTGTTTTTGTCTCACCAAAGATTCGGCCCGGTGACGCTCTTTCGTGCTTCACTTTCGAGGATGACTACAGCTTCGGCATTCTCCAGTCTGCCGCGCACTGGCAGTGGTTTGTCGCCAAATGCTCTAAGCTTACCGAGCGTCTTCGCTATTCACCCGAATCCGTCTTCGACACCTTCCCGTGGCCGCAGTTTGCCGATTGTAGGAGCCGACGTAAGGAGGCTCACACTTCGTCCGGCGCGCATGGCGAGGGAAATCAGAGCCTCCTGACGTCGGCTCCTACAAAAGCCATCGCCCAGATCACCGCCGTGGCCGCCGCCGCGCGCGAGGTGCGCCGCGTGCGCGCCGAGGCCTTGCCGAAGCTCAAAGGCGGCCTGCGCGCGCTTTATCGCACGCTCGAACTCCCCGGCGCCAACCCGCTCAAGGACGCCCACGCCGCTCTCAATGCCGCCGTCCTCGCCGCCTACGGCTTCGACGCGAAGCAGGATTTGCTGGCCCAACTCCTCGCGCTGAACCTCGCCGTTGCCGCCCGGATCGAGCGCGGGGAGTCCGTCACCGCTCCCGGCCTGCCGACGGGCTTCCCGGAGCCGGAGAAGTTGGTGACAGAGGATTGCATCCGGCCGCCAAGGCGCTAGCGTCTCTTGGTCAAGGGTTGCAGACACTTGCCAAGTTGTCTTGACCAACACATGGTGCCGCGCATGAATGGCCACTCCAAAAGAAGAGGTTCGCCAAGGCTCCCTTGGAAGCGGGGGCCAGCGGCCTGGAAAGTCGCGTGCCGGGGTGGCGAAATCCTCGAACGTCTGGCTTGCAGCACACGTCGTTTCTTGAGCCTGCGCGAGGCAGCGCGAGTGCTGAAGGTTTCGACACAACCTCTGCGTGATTGGGTCATACACGGCTACTTGGAGCGAAGCAGTGAGCGGCTTCTGTTCAGCACGGAGGAACTCAGCCGCTTCGTCAACTGGCTGGCGGAGCGGGCTGAGCCCTTTGGTGCAGATGATTACTTGCGGCGGCTTTACCGGCGGCGTGGACTTGCTGTGTTTCCCTTCTCAAAGCTGTACTCGGCGCAGTTTGCGTGGCCCAAGGCTCGCACCGCGTTAAGTCCCAAAGAGCTTTCCCAATTGGCTGGCTGTCATCCCTCTTTGGTGGTGATGGCGATACGCCAAAATAGAGTCCGAGGGCGTCGGCGGACGCCCCACCGCTGGGAGATCACTCGGCGAGCGTGGAAGAAGGACGCCTTTCCTATGACGGTTGGCTAAACCCTACGTCTGCCGCCGTTACCCAGCGCCTCCTGATCTCCACCGCGACACGGTTCGCACCATCGGCTTGCGGAATGAGGGACGCCATCATGGAGGTTGAGGGTCGTTGGACCATGAAGGCTGTCTGGAAGCAGTCCGGCCAAGACCGGGCGATAGAAAGTTTTCGCGACCCGGTGCTGCCTTAAGAAACACCGAGGATTTTTCAAAAAACCTCTTGACAGGCCTTTCGACCACTTTTGCAGGCAAAAGCGTTGCAAGGGGCTTGCATACCCTTTTAAAGGCCTTTGCAAAAGAATTCCAGAAATCACAGTTTTCACGCAAGTAGTTGCTGTTTCAAGCTGGCGCTGCTCTCTAAGTACCAAGACTGGTCGTCTGCTAAGCTTGGATCATGTTGAATCAAATCAACAGCATTGTGATAAGCAGTATCCTCGCCGAATGGCGCAGGCCGAAGCTACCGCCGCAGCCAAACCGGGCGCCTTGGTGGCGTGTGGGCAAAGAGGGCCGCCAATGAAGATTTCGCTCGTAGGAAGTCAGACTCGGGAAGTCCGGGTTGCTGCAAGGCGAATCGGGCCTCAAAAGTGCGACAGTGTCCTGCCGTCAGAGAATGGTTGGGAGTGGGAAGAAAAGGTATCGCGGCGTTTTGATTTCATCTGCGAACCACCGAGTTTCACCAAGCCAGTCCAGAATCGGCTTTGGAAGGCGGCCAAGGCCGTTGCAGGACGAGTAATCGCGTGGCTCCTCCGTGCGCTGATGCCTTCGCGTGAGAATTGAAACCAATGTCAGACGAAACACCAAAACCATGAAACAATCCACCAGGCTTAGTGCGCCTGAGGGCGCCCTTTTCCAGGATTCTGAATGGAACTTCGACCACGTGCCGAATGAGGAACTGGTCGCCTGCTGTTATTGGGAGTATGCGCGGGAGTCGGCCTTCATTCGCGATGTAAGGCTCCGCTGCGCCGATCGCAAGTGGCTAACCATGACCAACTCTCAAGCCTGGGCGTATGTCGGTAACGATCTCGCAAGGATTCAGTCCATCGGCTATTCAGCGGAAGTTTTTCTGAGTGGCTTCTTCTTCGAACCGGGAACCGTTTATCAGAGCGTTGATGAAAAGGCATCGCGCTATCGGCACCCCAAGGCCCCGTCCATCACCGGGAGCTTCCCGCTACCTTGGCAATCACTCTCGCGGACGGAGCGCCGGGACCGTGCGGCGCGGGTTCGCACGGATCGCGAGGCCATTCCGCTGGTGCCGTTCTCACGCGGCTACGCTTTCATGGCCGACTGGATTGCCGAGTACTGCCAGGCGCAGAGGCGGGCGACGGCGGAGCGGCAACAGTCGGTGCGGGAGAAGAATCCGGGCGTATCGGAGGTGGAGCTTTGCCAGAAGGGAAAGCGGCGCTTTCCGGAGGTTGTGCCATCTATCTTCAGCGGCGGGGCGGAGATCGGCGTGCTGAGGATCGAGTGGGGGTCCTATACGAACGAAGAGCTTCGCGACGGCTTTTACCGCTGGCTGAAGGCGAACCGGCCGGCCGGCCATCCCGCCCCCGACGGCCGCGGGCGAAAGGTGGTCAGTGTGCGTGTCAGCCTCGAGCAATTGGCTGTGCTGCGGTTGTTGCACCGTTTCACGCTGGCGGAGCTGAAGGCGGGCTGCCCGGCGGCCTGGAAACGCTACGCCACGCCCAACCGGCGATGGCGCCGGGAGGCGGAAAAGGCCTGCCAGCGATTCCATCAACTCTTCCCGTTCCTGCCAGCAAGCGACCGTCCGCTGGCCTAGCCGATAAAAGACGAAGCGGTCCGCCCGTAATAAAATACTGCGGCGTTTCATCCCGTTCCAACGTCTTGCCTGCGGTGAGAGAGTGCCGGCATGACGTTTGTGCATTCATCGAACCTTGCCGCCGTCGGCTACGCGGCGGGGATTCTGAAGGTCGCTTTCCGCAGCGGCTCGGTTTATGTGTATTTCGGCGTGCCCTGGCACGTTTATGCGGGCCTGATGAGCGCGGCGAGCCACGGCTCGTATTTCCACCGCCACATCCGGATGTCCTATCCCTACCAGCGCATCGTGTGAGTTGCGATGACATGATCGCCCTGCTCCCCCACCGCGTGCGCCTGGAACTCAACCAGCGGCTGCTGGCGGGCGAGGCGGAGGCCGCGCTGCTGGCCTGGCTCACTGGACGAACGGACGAGGAAGGGGCTTCCGGCGTGCGGCCACTTGCCGCAACCGACCTGGCCGCCTGGAAAGAGGGCGGCTACCGCGACTGGCTGAAACGGCAGGAGACAGCCAGGGCGATGCGGCAGTTGGCGGAGGAGGTGGCGGAGTTGTGCCCGGCCGGCGTCGAGCCGGCCACGGAACTTTTGGCCGCGTGGCTGGGCTGCCGTTACGTGGCGGAGAGCCATCGACTCCGAGAAAGCTCAGCCCACCCCGAAGGCGATTGGCGGCGGTTGCGGGAGTTCTGCAGCGACGTGGCCACGTTGCGCCGGCTGGACCAGGCCGCGGCGCGCCTGCGGCTGGATCGTGAGAAGTTTGAAGAAGAAGGCCGGGAGCGGAGGGCAAAAGAGGAAGCGGACAATCGACAGCAGGCGGGTCCAAGGGGAATCACTCAGAAAACTCTGGAGAAAATCGAACAGGCGATCGGATTACTGTAAGCCGTAGTGGCGGCACCCCTAACCCTCAAGAACAAAGACCATGACACGAATCGGAAAAATAGCCCGGCTGCCGCGCGTTCTCCGCAACCAACTCAACCAGCGTTTGCATGACGGCGAGGCGGGCCACCGGCTGGTCGAATGGCTCAACGCGCTGCCGGAAGTCCAGGCGGTGCTGGCCGCCGGGTTCGAGGGGCGAGCCATCAACGCCCAGAATCTCACGGACTGGAAGCAGGGTGGCTACCGGGACTGGGTATCCCAACAGGAGGCGCTCGAGCTGGCGCAGCGGCTGGGCGAAGACGCGGTCGAGCTGCAGCCGGAGGGGCAGCCGCCGCTCACGGAGACGCTGGCGCTGTGGCTGGCGGCGTGCTACGCCGTGGCGACGCGGCAGGTGGCCCAGACCGAGGGGGCGGAAGGCTGGCGCTTGCTGCGCGAGCTGTGCGCGGACGTGGTGGAACTGCGCCGGGGCGACCACAGCGCCGAGCGCTTGCGGTTGGAGCGCGAACAGGTGCAGCTCGAGCAGCAACGGCTGCACGAGAAAACGGAGGAGGAACTCTGGGCATGGGCGCTCCAGCCCGAAATCCAGGAACGCATTTGCCGGGGATTCAAGACGGACCAGGAGAAGCTCAACCTGGCGCGAAAAGTTTTGTTTGGAGTCGTTCCGGAGGAGGTTCAATAACCGGAGACGCATCCTGCTGATCAAGGTGAATCAAGCCCAATCAAGCCGGATCGAGCTGGATGCGACTGAAAAGATGCCAATGCCTGGTTTCTTCAACTTTCACACGCTTGCCTGTTTGGAGTGGTCATACAAACGTTTGCTCAGGCGGGTCCAGGCCCTCATCGGGAGCGGCTTGGCAATCCAGTTCAGGGTCATCGTTGCTTCGCTCCTTGATTGACCGAGTTCACTCTGTCATCACTGTACAAGAATGACTGAGATAATTGAACGTCCGCCGCCTCTGGCGGTCGGCCGCCAACTCTCCGTGACGATTCACGACATCGCTTTCGGCGGTGAAGGTGTCGCGCGCGTGGATGATTTTGTCATCTTTATCCCCCTCGTCATCGTCGGCGAAGAAGTCGAAGTAGAAATCACCGAGTTGAAAAGGCGCTTCGCCCGAGCCCGATTGCGGAAAGTCCTCCAGCCCGCTGCGGAGCGGGTGGCGGCGCCGTGCCGGTACTTTGGCGATTGCGGCGGATGCCAGTATCAACATGTCGAGTATGCCGCCCAGTTGCGCCTGAAGCAGAAGCAGATCGCCGACCTGTTTCAGCGCGTGGGCGGCTTTGCCCAGACCCTGATCGAGCCCGTCATTCCCTGCCCGCAGCCGTATGGCTATCGGAACCGGATCATGATTCGCAGCCAATGGGATAAATTCAAACAAGGGTTGAATATCGGTTTCCTGCGGGCAGAAAATCGCCTGGTCGTGGATATTGAGGAATGCAAAATCGCCGAGCCGGCCTTGAACCGGGAGATGCAAGGGGTCCGCGCTCATCCGCCGCCCAAAGGAGGTCTTAAAGTCGTTTTGCGTGTGCAGCCGGAAGGCTGGAAAGTGCCGCGTGATTCCTTTTTCCAGAACAACTTTTTTCTGCTGCCGCACCTGGTGAAAACGGTGCGGGACTGTCTGCGCGAAAGCGGCGCGCGCTTTCTCCTCGACCTCTATTGCGGGGTGGGTTTCTTCAGCGTGGAACTGGCGGACCTGGTTGATTCCTTTGCGGGGGTAGAGCTGGACAAACAAGCCGTCGAGGCCGCCCGCCACAACGCCCTGGCCCGCCATTGCGGCAACGGCGAATTTCTGGTGGGACGCGCCGAAGAAATGCTGCCGTCGTTGTTGAGGCGATTTCCGCCGGAGAAGACGGCGGTCATCCTGGACCCGCCCCGCAAGGGGTGCCCGCGCGAAAGTCTGCTGTTATTGCGCGAGTGGAGTCCGGCCCAGATCGTTTGTGTGTCCTGCCATCCGGCGACACTGGCGCGCGACTTGAACGCCTTGTGCGCCGAGGGAGTCTATGAACTGATGCGAGTGCAGCCGCTGGATATGTTTCCGCAGACGCAGCATGTCGAATGCGTGGCTGACTTGAGATTGAGGCGCCTGGGGGTGCCGGCCGGAGCGGTGGCGGCCGGCCAGGCAGCAGAGCGTCCGACGCCGCCAAACTAAACTTGCCAAGAGCCTTGGCATGGTTTCAACTGGTCTGACCTCAAATTATGCATGATAAGCAAGATTCTCCGTGGGGTTGGGTGCAGCAGAAACTGCCGTGGCTGGTCGCCGGCGCCGCGCTGCTCGTTTATCTGTTGACGCTCAATCGCTGGGTGTCGCTGGCCAGCCTGCCGCTGGTGGCCAAAGTGACCGGCTGGGACTGGACGCCGGCGGTGCAAAGCCCGCTTTTCATCGTTCTAACGTTCCCCATCCGCTGGTTGCCGGCGGCCTGGGAGCCGGTGGCCTTGAACGTGTTTTCAGCGCTGTGCGCGGCGCTGGCCCTGGCCCAGTTGGTGCGATCGGTCGCTTTGTTGCCTCATGACCGCACGCTCGAGCAACGGCATCGGGAACGCAGCGAATTCTCGCGGCTGACCATCCGGGCTGCCTGGCTGCCGCCTCTCTTCGCCGCGCTGGTTTGCGGGCTGCAATTAACGATGTGGGAACACGCCACGGCGGCGACGGGGGAAGCGCTCGATTTGCTCCTGTTCGCCTATCTCATTCGCTGCCTGCTGGAGTTTCGCCTGGACCACCGGGAGAGCTGGCTGACGCGTCTGGCTTTTATTTACGGATTGGGGGTGACGAATAACTGGGCCTTGATCGGCTTTTTCCCGCTGTTCCTGATCGCCCTGGTCTGGATCAAGGGGTTCAACTTCTTTGAGCTTCGTTTTCTGGCGCGCATGGCCGGATTTGGAATTCTGGGGCTTTTGCTGTATTTGTTGCTGCCGCTGGTCTGGATTTTTAGTGAGGGCACCCAACTGACCTTCCTGGACGTGTTGCGGTCGAATTTGGCCACCCAAAAGGCTTTCCTGATCAACATACCCGCCTTGAGAAGCCGCGCCCTGCTGTTGTCTCTGACCTCTGTCCTGCCGGTTTTCATCATGGGCATTCGCTGGCCCTCCAGTTTCGGCGATACCAGTGTGGCGGGCGCCCTGTTGACCAATTTCATGTTTCGCCTCATTCATATCGTGTTTCTGACTTTCTGTCTCTACGTGGCCTTCGACCAGGGATTCAGCCCGCGCAGGCTGGGCCTGGGATTGCCTTTCTTGCCGTTTTATTACCTGGGCGCCCTCAGCGTCGGCTACTACTGCGGCTACGTGCTGTTAATTTTCGGCGAGGCGGAGCGGAAAACATGGCAAAGGCGTTCGGCGGCCAGGAACCTGGTTAATTCGGTCCTGCGCTGGGCCGTTGCGGTGGCGTTGATTGCTGTTCCCGCCGGCTTGGTTTACCGGAATCTGTCTCAGGTCCGGATCCATGACGGCGCTATGCTGAAGCAGTTCTGCCAGCTTTGCGCGCAACACCTGCCAGCCAAGGGCACGACGATCCTGAGCGACGACCCGGTGGGGCTGCTGTTGCTGGAAGCGTATTTGGACGGCGCCGGCGCCTCGGAAAACCATCTGTTCGTCAATACGCGTTTGCTGGAGTTCCCGGCTTACCATGAACGCCTGCTGAAGCGGTTTCCGCAGCAATGGCCCGATTTGCTGGCCGGCGAAGAGGTCGGCGAAAGAATCGAACAACTTCACATTCTCCAACTGGTCAGCGACCTGGTCAGGACGAACACGGTTTATTATTTGCAGCCGAGTTTCGGCTATTTCTTCGAACGCGTTTATCAGCAATCACATGGCCTGGTTTATGAGCTGAAGACGTATCCGACCAATTCGATATTTCGCCCGGCCCTGGCGGCGAGTGAAATCGAGGAGAACCAAGCCTTCTGGTCCCGGAACAAGGCGGGACTTGACCGGTTGCAGGGCTTGTCGCAAGAGGAGTATAACGATGCTCATTACGTGGCGGATTATTACTCAAGGGCGGCGAATTTTTGGGGCGTCGAACTGCAGCGGGATGGCCGCCTGGAAGAGGCCGGCCAGTATTTTCAGTTGGCCGGCAGCTTGAACACGAACAATGTGCTGGCGCTGGCCAACCTGGCCTTTAACAAGAGTCTGCGCGAGGGCCGCCCGCGCGTGGCGGAAGCGACGAAATCCCTTGAAGACAGATTCGGGAGGTACCGCAGTTGGGAAACGGTCTTGCGTGATAACGGGCCGGTTGATGAACCCGACTTTGCCTTTCGACTCGGCCAAGTGCTGGCCCAGCAAAGCCTTTTTCGCCAGGCTATGATCCTGTTAGGCCGCGCGCAGAAGCTGGACCCGGACAATTTTCAAATCCGCCTGGCGCTGGCCAATGTTTATCTCTTTGCCCAATTACCGGACCGTCTTCTGCAGGCGATCACGGATATTGAATCTCACTTCTCGGCCAAACCGCTGACGGTCACCAATCAGATTGAACTGATTCGCCTGGAAGCGGGCGCCTACTTTGCCAAGACCAACTTTGACCAGGCGGAAAAAGTGTTGCTCGCAGCCCAGGCCAAGCATCCCCAGGACCTGGCTTTGCTGGAGAGCTTGTTTGAGATGTACAGCGCGGCCGGCCGCACCAGCAATGCGCTGGCGGTCTTGGACCAGCAGTTGCAGGTCGCACCCAATGCGACTCGTGTCTTGCTGCAGAAGGCGGACGTGTACATCACGGCCAAAGATCATGGTCCGGCTTTCGCCCAACTGGACCAGGTTTTGAAATTGGAGCCTGACAATGTGACGGCGCGGCTTTACAAAGTGTTTGTTCACATTCAAAACAAGGAATACCCGAAGGCCTTGCCCGAATTGGACCGCATCTTGAAAACCGATCCTGAAAACGTGCAGGCGCTGACGTACCGAGGAGTCGCTTATCTGGAGACCAAAGCCTACGACCAGGCGCTTCTGGCACTGGATGAAGTCCTGAAATTGGAGCCGGGGAATCTGGCCGCTCTGCGCAACCGGGCCATCGCCAACCTGCAAAACAATCGTTTGCCAGCGGCTCTGAAAGACTACGAGACGTTGCGTAAGCATATGCCCAGGACGCACGCCGTCTATTACGGTCTGGGGGAAATCGCTTACCGTCGCAAGGAGACCCAGGCCGCCGTGAAGAACTACGAGCTTTATCTGAAGTACGCCCCGGCGGAAGGCTCGCCCGAACAGAAGGAAGAAAAACAATTGGTGACGAACCGGTTAAAAGAGCTGAAAGCCGCCGCCCGTTAAGATGCAATGCGGGTCACCCACGTCATTACCCGCTTGATTGTTGGTGGGGCTCAGGAAAACACCCTCGCTTCCGTCCTCGGATTGGCCGCAAAACCCGGCTTCGACCTTAAACTGGTCTCGGGGCCAACCACCGGTCCGGAAGGCTCACTGGAGGATCGGGCCACCCAAAAGCCCGGCCTGTTGATCATCATCCCGGAGCTGGTCCGCCCGGTTCATCCCTGGAAAGATTTCCTGGCGCTGAGGCGTCTCTTGCGGTTGTTTCGCCAGCAACGCCCGCAGATCGTCCACACGCACAGCGGCAAAGCCGGCATTCTGGGCCGGCTCGCCGCCCGCCAAGCCGGCGTTCCCATCATCGTTCATACAATTCATGGGCCTTCCTTCGGACGCTTCCAAGGCCCCTGTGCGAACCTGCTGTTCCGTTCCGCGGAGCGTTTCGCGGGCCGATTCACCACCCACTTCGTCACCGTCGCCAACGCCATGACCGGGCAATATCTGGCCGCGGGCATAGGACGGCCGGCTCAATACACCCGCATTCTGAGTGGCTTCGATCTCCAGCCTTTCCTGTCCGCGCACAATGATGTGGCGTTGCGCGCCCGCTGGGGCATTGCGCCCGACGACGTGGTAGTGGGTAAGATTTCGCGGCTGTTCAAGCTCAAGGGCCATGACGACCTTTTTGCGGCAGCGCCCCAAATCGTCCAGCGCCATCCCAGGATAAAATTCCTTCTCGTGGGCGATGGCGCCTGGCGCGCGCGATTCGAAAACAGAGCGCGCTCGCTGGGACTCGAGGACAAGTTCATTTTTACGGGGTTGGTCCCTCCCGACGAGGTGCCGCCTCTGGTGGGTATCATGGATATCCTCATTCATTTGTCGTTGCGCGAAGGATTGCCGCGCGCCCTGCCGCAAGCGTTGGCGGCGGTTCGCCCCGTCATTGCTTATGACTGCGACGGAGCCGGTGAAGTGTGCCTGGAGAACGAAACAGGCTTTCTGCTGCCGGCAGGCGATTGGCCCGGTTTGATCGACCGGGTCGGCAGACTGGCCCGCGATCCTGTCCTGCGCCAAAGACTCGGCCAGCGCGGCCAGGCGCTCGTCAAGGAATGGTTTCCAGTCGAAAAAATGGTGGATGACCTTGGCCGGCTTTATCTCAAGCTGCTCCCACTATGAGTTTCCCATTCAACATTTATGTGCTGGCGTTTGTGTCGGCGGGCTTGACCAGCGGATTGACGATGCCCTGGTGGCGGTCCTGGTGCGCTCGCCGAGGGCTGGTTGACGATCCGGGACATCGCAAAATCCATGAAACGCCCGTTCCTTTGGCTGGAGGACTGGCCGTAATGACGGGCCTGGCTGTTCCATTGCTGATGAGCATCTTGATGGTCTGTTTCACTTTTTTCGCCCTCAAATGGGTGGTGCCGGACGGCGCCTTTCCGGCCGGCGCGTCCTTGGCCGGGCTGGATTTGAACACCCTGGACCTGTTGCGCTACGGTCTGAGCCGGCGCGGACTGCGTCTGTTGGCCATTCTTCTTGGTGCTTTAGGGATGGTTATTCTCGGTTGGCTGGACGACAAACATGAACTCAGCCCCGGCATCAAATTTGGCGGCCAACTCTGCATCGCCACCCTCGTGGCCGCCTCCGGCATTCGCATCACGCTTTTCGTCGAGAGCACGCTGTTCAGCTACCTTGTCACTGTGTTATGGATTTTGACCGTCACCAATGCCTTGAATTTCATGGACAACATGAATGGCCTTTGCGCCGGCCTCGGTGTCATCGCCGCCTGGTGTTTTGCCTGGAGCGCCGCGGTGCATGGCCAGTACCTGGTCGCGTTGATCGCGTTCCAAAGCTGCGGAGCCTTGCTCGGCTTTCTGCCCTTTAACTTTCCCAAGGCCTCGGCCTTTCTGGGCGACGCGGGCAGCCATTTGGCGGGCTATGTGCTGGCGGTTCTGGCGATCCTCCCGCATTTTTATTCCTCAACCACTCCCAATGTTTGGGCTGTGCTCAGTCCGCTCTTGATTCTGGCCGCGCCGCTCGGGGATTTGGTCTGCGTGGTGGTTCTGCGCTGGAAACTGGGGCAGCCCTTTTACGTTGGCGATAACAACCATCTCTCGCACCGGCTGGTGCGGCGCGGCTGCAGCCGGAGCGCGGCGGTGCTCTTCATCTGGCTCTTGGCCGCGGCCAGCGGCGCCCTGGCGTTGATGGTTTTGCAGCGTTGATCGACGCGGCACAGCCAGGAAGGAGCGGGCGGTTTTGGACCTGGAAAAAGAATTTGAGCCGCAAAAACAATCCGCGCGGCGCAGCCGCAACCGAAGTGGCGGGGCGAGACTCCGTCGAGCCGTGACTGGCCGTAGTGGATTCCAGTACTCGAGTCTCCCCCCACCGTGAACACAGAATCTTCGCGGGCCGTGGAGATTCTGGACTATTACACTGTTGAGATCGCGAGAGCCGGTGACTCCTTGCTCCTTGGCAAGTGGACCATGGCAGGCCGGACCTCAATAGCCTCAGATCGTAACGGATGCTGCCACGCCCAAGCTGCCCCCTTCCGCTTCACAAAGGTTTCGTCTAATCGCCCCATATCATCACTCGCCCAGAGTTCAGGATGAGCTTCTAATAAGTGAGCTTCGGGGTTGGCGCACAGGATTTGCATGGCGTAGCCCAAGGCCGCAGACACGCCGGCGATCAAACCACTCTCTCTGGCTTTGCGCCAAAAGCCCAGAGCCAATTCATAGACGGTGTCAATGGCGTCATGGTGAACGATCCAGAACGCGCTCCCGCACAGATATGCCTGGCTCATGACGCCTTGCTCACGCAACAGATCGCGCAGTCGGAAGAGTGAACTGTCCTTCCACACCCGATCCTCGTTAAGCGCGGACAGGTTGACTTCCAGCGGCACGTGCAGCGGCGACCTGCCCAATGGCGCGAGAACATCGACGGGATTCCGAAGAAAGACAGTATCGGCATCGAGCCAGACGAAGTAATCGAAGTTCAAGCGGCTCATGCCCACTTTTAGATAGTGCAGTTTGAAAAGTCCGTTCGCTTTCTCGAATTGAAAAGCGTCGTAGCATTCGCAGCCGGCCAGCGGACGATCCGTCAGCACGTGGAATTCTTTGAAGACTCCCGCCTCGCGCGCGGTGCGAACGCAATTCTCCATCATCGCGCCGTATGGGCCGTCCGCCACGGACCAGAAGCAGTATTTCGCTTTCATTCCGGGAGGGACGGCGTCCGTGCTGTCCGAAATGTTGGGAATGCCGAGGACGGGCAGCTCTCCCACGCGATGGGCTTGTTCATACTTGCTTGACTCAAAAGCTCAGCGCCTCGAGCCACACGCGCCGATGCTGCTCCGGATTGCAGAGGTGCTCCCGCGCATGCTCCGCGCATTGGCGGCTGATTTTCTGGCGCAACGGATAATTCTCATACAACTCGCGCACCGTCTCTCTCCATTGGCGATACTCCTGGCAGATGAAGCCGTTCTCGCCGTGCACCATGAGTTTGTGGAACTGATGCCCGGCGGGCACTACCGGCACACAGCCCGTTAACATCGCTTCCACCACCGCACGGCCCCAGGATTCCTTGATCCGATGCCCCAGCGGATAGACGAACACATCCAGACTGTAGAGAAACTTGAGCGCCGGTTCTTTCTTTTCGGGAAGCAATTCCCATTCGGGGCCGAAGCGGTGCCAGCGGTATTGCTTCTGCACATCGTGGGTCCAGGCCATCACGCGGTAACGCGCCTCCTTGAGACCGAGCTCTTCGTAGAACACCGGAAAATCCAGTGGATACTTCGTGGGATCGGCGCGGGAGAGCCGGCCCAGAGTGAAGACCGGGTTCTGGCGCTCGCGCCAGGCGTAATCGTCCGGATCAATATAATTGCCCGTCAGGAACGACGGCACGCCACCATACATCTCTGCAAACGCCTTCGCCTGAA
Organism: uncultured Verrucomicrobiota bacterium; assembly: GCA_964363225.1. Classification (GTDB taxonomy): domain Bacteria; phylum Verrucomicrobiota; class Verrucomicrobiia; order Limisphaerales; family CAYIIH01; genus CAYIIH01. Next base: position 24,585 of record CAYIIH010000043.1, read on the forward strand.
ACTCGGAGACGAACAGCACGCGGTCGATCAAACCCTCCTTCACCGCTTCCGCTTCGCCTTTGAAGGGGAACATCATTTCGTTGGACCAAACGAGTTTGAGGCCGCGCGCTTTGGCTTCACGCGCCGTGCCCGATGTGAAGAAGTCTTTTTCGCATACGGCTAGACCAACGCCTTCGAGACGCTTGGGCAGGTCTCTTAGCAAACAACCGCGCACGCCGAACGGCTCAATTTGCTTCTTGAAGTCCCTTTCCTTAAGGACACCCGCAGCTAGCGGAACGACCGTGATGGTAAAATCGTGGTGCAGCAGCCGGATCAAATGCGCAAGCTTCGTGGCAGCACCGCCGATCAGGCCAGGAACTCCAAACAGATGGAGTTGCGCTCGCGCATTGGAATTTTCCGCAGTTTCGATCAAGGCAGGCTTTGTTTGAGCCCCCTACTTTGCACGAGAAGCCTCACAAGTGGGTGCCAGTTTGTTGGGCGAAGTCCTAGGGGCGCGCGAAAGCGCCCCCAGGAACATTGCAGACTATTCGGGCTCCCAACATGAGCCGCTGCCGTAGCCTTCACCAGGATAATGGTAGCCGCAATATACTCCGCCAATGCCTGCGCCGCAGCACCAGTAATAACCACCTTCTGTGCAGTAGTTCGAGCAATAGTTCCCTCCAGTGCAGGGAATTAGATCGGGGGTGAGCGTGGTCCAACACCACGCGCTGACAAAAAACTCCTGGTCTGCAAACACGGTCACTGCGCTGTGCAGCAACATGACCGTGCTAATGGTCGTCGCGAGGGCTCGCGGCGAGAACAGTCTTTTCAGTTTATTCATATTGTTTACCTTTCGCATTCGCAGCTTAAGGCGTACCCCTTGTGAAGGGCATCTCTCCACTCGGAGGATGTCCAAGGCTGCTAACCTCCAACCACGAAATTCTTGAAGTGTCATGGCAAGCCAGGCCGCTTGGCCGGGGGTTCATAATCTTTGTGCCAGAATAGTTGCCAGAGACGTTCCAAGGGCACCGGCTCGGTGTGGCCATCGAAGAAAGATACATTGATCCCGCCGGGTAGCGGCTGGCTCGCGGGCCAAGCCTTTGGCAATGGTCGCAGACGCTTGCCATGGCGCGAAATCAGGAATTCTCCGAAGCCACTTTCGGTGTGAGCAGCCCCGACGGGAAAATAACCTGCGTTCAAGTCCAGGCTGGAGGGCAGGCGTTCGTCCGCTCGCGGATAGGCGTCGAAGAACACGCAATCCCCGCTGAAAGGACTGCGGATGGGTTGCACCACGTCTGCTTCGGCCCGAAACAGCAGCTTCGGATAGGCGGCTTGAGTTCCCAATTGCGGATTATCAAATGTTGAGCCGCCGATTACCCAACCATTGATGCCATAGCTGCCAATTCGCCCGCCTTCGTACTGAGGAGGGGGAGGATCCCCTAAACCAGGCCGCCAGAGGTTCAACATTCTGGCGTCCCAGTTCTGAGCGCGCCATGCTTTAAAGGCGGCTCCCCAGCCAACCATTCCGGACACAGTTTGCCGCGCTGCGGGACAGAGCCATCCGAGCTTCGGCACGCCATATTCCCGAAAAAACCATCGCCCAACTTCAATGTTGTCCAGCCGCCCATCAGCAGCGTTAACCAGTGTGTTTCGATAGCTGAGATTGATCTGGCGCTGGTTGCTGATGCACTGAATCGCCTGCGCCTTCTCTTTGGCGCGGGACAGCGCTGGAAGCAACAGGCTGGCGAGGATCGCGATGACCGCGATCACCACCAAGAGTTCGATCAAAGTGAAGCCAGACCGTATTCCAGCGTGGCTCGATCGAAGACCCTGTCGAGTCCCAGGGAAGTGCCGGTCGTACGACCACTTCAAGGCCCAAAGAATGAGGCAATTCCGCAGCACGCCAAACAGGGCCTCGTGCTTGTTGGACTTAAACACACCGGTTGCCCCCAGACAGCCGCACGATGGCGGATTCGCCATCGTGGAGAGATACCAAAGGTAGGCGGTGAACAAGAGCATCACGCCAGTGGCGAGCGCCATCCCAAACTTCAAGTCGAGCCGCAAGAGAAGGATCGTGCCCAGATAGAGTTCCAGAATCGTGGTCGCGGCCACGAGGGCTTTGGCCCAAGGGTATGGCACCTCCAGCGATTCAAGCGCAGTGGTCGCTACGCCCGGATACAAGAGTTTGGCGATCCCCGCATACAAGAAGACCGCGCCGAGCAGAATGGGAACAGCGTTGGACAAGCGTTGTGGCATATCAGAAGAAGGGGCTGAAGTTGAGCAACTCATCCGTGAACATCCGATTTGCCGCCCAGTTTTGATGCACCTCAGACCAGAAGAGGCTCAGGTAAACTGGTCCCGCGTTGGTCGAAGAGTTGGAGCGAACGAAAAAGCTCAGCAGGAGAAATGGCCCTGGGCTGGCGTTATTGGTCGTGCTGAGGTCGCATGCGCCGTACCGGAAACCTGGATCGGCTGCCCGGCGTGCCGCGGTAAAGCCCAAACGGACGGGACCGTTAAAAACGGAGCCGGGCGAATTCGTATGGGCAAGCGCTGCTCGAATCGGCTGCAAACAGACCGCGGTCACCGCACTGGTGGATGTGACTCGATGAACATTTGTGATCAGCAGTCTGTTCCAGAGCTGCCGAACCGCTGTGTCCGCGTCCAAGACAGCAAGAGCCGTCGGACTCAGACCCGCCTGGCGAGCGAGGCGCTTCGCGTCTGCGCTCAACTCAAACGTGTAGCGCAAAGCTTTTGTCTTCAGACGCAGGTAAGCCTCGACGGTAGGATTCTGAAGATAGCTGAAAATCTCCGGCACCCGCTTACGCAGATGCTCCTTTTGCACCGCCGTCAGCGAAAGTTTCTGCGACTGAAGTTTCGACAAGAACGCGGCGGAGAGTTCGGGCGTCGCGATGTTCGTATAGGTAAGCGAATTCCATCGTGCGGCCATTTCCCGGATGCGCTTCGTGCGTGCTTCCGCCTCAATGCGCCGCCGCTCCACCGCATAGCGCGGCTCTAAGGCAGTGCGAACTGAAAGCGTGACGGCGACGCTTAAGGCGAGGATCAGCAAATGGGGAGAAAGGCTGGCGCGGGTCAGTTGCATCGCCGTGAGAAAGGCCTGCGGAAGATAACAACCCACGCCTTGGTGGCACCCGATCCTGATTGAGTGTCGCCACATCCAGTTTCCACGAAAAGTCGCGGACCACTGACCCTAAAGGTTTCCATACCCGATTGTGATCGGTCCTGATGTCCCAGACGCTTAGTTGTCTGCATTGGCTTATGGGTGTTCTTGCTTACATTGTCAACCGATTTGATTGTGATGTACCGCGGCACCAACCTGCGTCACAAGGCAACGAAGGCTGCCATGTCGCGACCGTGAAGCGGTCAAGAAGATAACAGGAAGTGGTCATGAAGGTGTCGTGAACGATATCCCTGCTCGATGTTGCCAACGCCACCGCCATGAGCCAGACTCTGCCCCGCATGAGCAAGCGCTTTTATCTGACAACGGCCATCGACTATGTGAATGGGCAGCCGCATTTGGGCCATGCCTATGAGAAAGTGATCACCGACGTGATCGCCCGGACCCATCGGAGCATGGGGGAGGAGGTCTTTTTCCTGACCGGGTTGGATGAACATGGCCAAAAAGTGCAACAAGCTGCTCAAGCGGAAGGAAAGACTCCCCAAGCCTACTGCGACGAATTGGCGGCAATATGGAAAGCGTGCGCCGCCCGGCTCAACCTGTCCAACAGCGACTTCATCCGCACCACCGAGCCGCGCCACACAACCATGGTGCAAGCCATCCTTTCCAAGCTTCATGCCAACGGCCATTTCTACAAAGCGGCTTACCAAGGTTTTTATTCGACCAAGGAAGAAACTTTCCTGACCGCGAGAGACCGCCGTCCGGACGGCACCTTCGACCCATTTTGGGGCGAGGTGATCGAACTGGTGGAGGAAAACTATTACTTCAAACTGCAAATTCACCAGGAATGGCTGATTCATCATATTGAGGCCAGCCCCGGCTTCATTTATCCGGATTACCGGCGCAACGAGGTGCTGGGATTCTTGAAAAACAACCTCCTGGAAGATCTTTGCATGACACGGCCGGCCGCGCGGTTGAACTGGGGGATTCCCCTGCCCTTCGATCCGGCCTACGTCACTTATGTTTGGTTTGATGCGCTCCTGAACTATATCACCGTCCCGGCTGCTCTCGGCGATCCCGTGGTTCTCCATGCCCTCAACCTGCAACCCTCAACCGTCAACCCTCCGCTGGGACTCTGGCCGGCCGATGTGCATGTCATCGGCAAGGACATTTTGAAATTCCATGCCGTGTACTGGCCGATCCTGCTCAAAGCTTTGGGGCTTCCCTTGCCGCGCCTTATCTTGGTGCATGGCTGGTGGCAAAAAGACGGCCAAAAAATGAGCAAAACCACCGGCAATGTCGTGGATCCCATCGCGGTCATGGACCAATGGGGCGTCGATGCCTTTCGTTATTACGCCACAAGGGAGCTTGATCTAGGACCTGACGGCAATTGGACGGATGCCAGCTTTCAAGCGCGGTATCACGCTGAACTCGCCAATGGCCTGGGGAACCTGGTCAATCGCTCGCTTTCCATGCTAAAGCGATATCGCAACGGCTTGGTTCCGCCGCCATCGGCTGAGCTCGCCTCCGAAATCACCACGGGTGTCGAAGCGACCCTGGCTCAGCTCCGCCAATACCAGCTCCAGGGCGCGCTGCAAACGATCTGGTCTATGGTCAACCGAGCCAATCAGTACGTGGACCAAACAGCGCCCTTCAAACTGGCCAAGGACCCGTCACAAGCGGCGCGCTTGGATGAAGTCCTCTACAACCTGGCTGAAACCTGCCGGATTTTGGCCGTGTTGCTCTGGCCGTTTTTGCCGGAGACGGCCGCCAGGATTTACCATCAACTCGGCCTTGATTCCGTTCCTGACCAAATGAAGGAAGCCGGCTGGGGCCGATTGCCGTCCGGCCATTGCATCGGCGAGCCGGCGATCTTATTTCCCCGGAAGGACTTGGCGGCCAAAGGCTAGGCCGAATAGGACCTTCATAGCTATCCTTGGCTTCGTCAAAGGCTTTGAAGACATCCCGCAAGTTGGTTAAGGATCTGTTCTGGGCTTCCATCAACTCACGCAAGTGATTTTCCTGCAATTGCTTCTGTTCAATAAGCAATCTGAATAACCGGGGACAGAAATCGGTTCTGGACAGAATTATCTGGAAGTCCTTAATCAATTAGCAGATAACGTCAGCCAGGTTGTAGGAGTTGAAGTTAATGATCGCTGCCGCAAGTGTTGGCAGCTTGAATGCAACCAGGAAAACAGACTAGTGGATTGTGGATATTGAATCGCGGGCACGCTGCAACTTGCCTTGTCATTTTATTCTCGCGCGTTTCACGGATGGAACGAAGTTAAAAGCCGTTCCAGCCGGTTCTTGGATTCCTGTCGCTGGGGGAATGAGAATCTTCGAGCAGCAGAGGCGGACGGCAATCCATTCCCCGCGCCCGGTCTGGCACGGCTGAAGGTTAAAGGAGAATCCATGCTTCATTTTTTCCTCGCCCACCATCGTTTGGCCTTGGCCGCCAGCATGGCTGCTGCCACCGCGACCACGGGTCAACTGCAAGCGCTGGACGCCTCGGACATATTGATTTTCAGCCGAGACCCGGTCATTTTGCGCCCGCAATTGGAGATGACTGAGGCTTACAACGATAACATTTTCTTCAAATCGGACGATCAAGTCGGCGACATTGTCAGCACCATCAGCCCCGGCCTGAACGTTCAGCTCGGCAAGCTGGAAGGGAATTTCCTTTCGGCCGATTATATGTTCGATAATGTTTTCTACGCGGACAACAGCGAACAGAATGCCCAGCAGCATCGGCTGGCGTTTCGCAATAAATACGAATTCAAACGCCTGACCGTGGAAGGGAACGATGGAATCGCGTTTCTTTCCAGCGTCTTGGGCGGAGGTTTCTCGTTGGGTGGCGTGAAAGTGGATAGAACCATGTTCAATGACGCCTACACGTTGCGTTACGCGGTCAGCCCCAAGACGGGCGTCTATCTACGAGGAAGCCATGACGCTGTCGATTATCAGGAAGGCATCGGCCTATCTGACGCTAACACACTGATCGGCACCGGCGGCTTTTCTTATCAGGCTTTTCCAAAAACTTCGGCCTTCGGCGAGCTTTATTATGGCCAGACGGGGACGGATCCAAACGACCCGGTGACGATCAAGCCGCCTCACGCCGAGTTTATCGGCGGCTTTCTGGGAGTCAGCGGAAGCTTTACCGAGAAGTTGAGCGGCAGCGTCAAAGCAGGCTATGAGATGCGCGAGTTTAGTGACCGCACGCCCGCGCCGAGCTTGCCGGTGGTGGAAGCCTCTGTCACACAACGCTTTTCGGAAAAGACATCGCTCGCATTGAGTTATTCCAGGCGCGGTTACGTTTCTGTGCAATTCCTGAAACAATCCTACACGGCAGATATGATCAACCTGTCACTTGTGCAATGGGTCGGAACATCGGGAAAATTGCGAGCCACTCTGGGTGGAGCCTATGATCTGTACCAATACGAAAAGGTGGGAGCCTTTGCAGAGCGCAAGGATGACTCCTACACAGCTTACCTAAACCTGAACTATGATCTGCGGCTCTGGTTAAAGGCTAACTTGGGCTACCATTTCGAGTCTTTCAGGAGTGACCTTCCAGGAGTTATTGACTATGATGTGAACCGGGTTACCCTAGGATTGGCTATCGGTTATTA
>CAYIIH010000044.1:0-26288 GCA_964363225.1 uncultured Verrucomicrobiota bacterium
TGGCTATTGCAGACCGCACCATAAGGCTTGTAGAATCGATGCAGGTGTACGAGGTTCTCCGGTCGCTGGAATTCCTCAGGTCTCAGCCGGAAGTCGATCCGGGGAGAATTACCGTCACCGGCAGAAGCGAAGCCGGCGTTAACGGCTTGTACGCGGCACTGCTGGATGGGAAAGTCGAGAGGGTGGTTTTGGGATCACCCCCGGCCTCGCACAGACAGGGGCCTCACTACCTCGGAATCCTGAGATACACGGACATCCCCGAGGTGATCGCGCTGCTGGGGAACAAGGTGAGGCTTTATGGGGAAATTCCACCGGTTCTACTGCCGTTCTTTGCGAAGGTAGGATTGGAGGAGTCTGCGCTGGGGGCATCCCTGGCAGACTGCCTGCGTTAGCCTTCGGTTTTTATTCTAACAAGATCCGGGGACTGCGAGCCAAAGCCAGGCCCCTCCGGGTTGATCGGCAATGGAACTTTTTTAAAACCTTGGTTTCTGGTTCTTCTCGCCAATGCAATAAAGAAACCGGTCCGAGCGGAGCAGCAGCCGGCTGCCGGCCACCGCTGGGCTGGCGTCGAAAGTGGACCGGTCACCGAGATCATTGTGGGCCAACTGTGCAAACTCGGGTTTCGCCGTGAGCACGAACACGCCGCCTCGGCGCGAGACGTAATACAGTTTCCCATCCGCCAGCACCGGCGAGGCGTAGGTTTGGCCAGCGCCAGCGACACGCTCTTCGTACACGATGCGGCCGGTCTTGGCATCCGCACAGCAGGCGATGCCGAGATTCTCGTGCATCCAGTAAAGCCGCCCCGCGTGCGCGATGGGCGAGGAGACGTTGGAACCTTTGCGGCCGGTCCATAACCGATGGGATTGAGTGACGTTACCGCGCCCACCGGCACGGACGGCCAGCGCGCCGCCAGAACGCCCACCGATGCAAAACACGATTCCCTCATGCGTCACCAAGCTCGGCGCCATATACCAGCCAATGTCAGTCGCACAGGACCACAACTGCTCGCCCGAGGCTGGATCAAACCCGAGCACCTTGCCATGGATGGCCACGATTAACTCCGTCTTGCCCCCGGCGACCGCCACCAACAGCGGCGTGTTCCACGATTCCCGGATGCCGCTGGCGCGCCAGACTTCTTTGCCGGTGTGCTTGTTCAACGCCACGAGTGATTCACTCTCCACGCCGGCGTTGATGATGACCAACTCCTGGTAGAGAACGGGCGACGCGGCCGAACCCCAGCCATGCACCTGTGAGCCAACCTCCGCACGCCAAAGCTGGCGGCCCTCGTGTGTGAAGGCGAACACGCCGGACTTGCCGAAGAAGACGTAGAGCCGCTCGGCGTCAGCGGTTGGCGTGCTTGAGGCGTAGCCATGCTCGCGCACGGTCGCTTGCTCCGGCAGCGCCGTCTCGATCTCCTTCCGCCAAACAATCTGGCCGTCGCTGCGGCCCAGGCAGAGAACGTGCCGTTTGAGGGAACTCATGTCGCCGCCCGGTACACCGGGCACGGCGTAACCGCTGTAGCACGTCACAAAAACCCGCTCACCCAGCACGATCGGGCTGGAGGCTCCCGGCCCAGGCAACTCCGTTTTCCAAACGACGTTCTGCCCCGCGCTCCAACGGACGGGCAGGCCTTGGCTAGAGCTGACTCCCAGACCGCCAGGGCCACGGAACTCAAGCCAATCATTGGTTTGGGCGTGTGACTGGCCCAGCGCGCCGCCCATCATGGCGAAGGCGAGCAGAAGACCGATGCGGTGTGGATTTCTCATGGTGGATCTTTCGGTTTGTTCGTTGGTTTTTGGATGGGTCCGATGTAAGCCGTGCTGACTACGATATGGTCGAACCAGACCTTGCTGACGTGGTCCGGCGGGGCGGTCATGTAGAGCAGCACCCAGAGGTAGTTGAGCTTGAGCCGTTCGTCACGACGCCAGCGAAAACCGTCGAAAGGCTGACCGCCCGGCGGAACTTGAAAACGCTCCGGCCCTCCCTTTGCGTCGGCCCAACGAATGCCACCGCCGCCTTCGCCGGGGAAGAACTTGTCATATTCCCATCTGCCCTTGGGGAAGCCCTTGCCCAAGTGGCTGACCCGTTTGCCGTCAATCCAGAGTGCCATCTCGCCGTTGCTGTCCTCCACGTCGTTCATTTTCATCATCACTTCCGCGCAAATCCATTGGCCCCGCGCGACCTTGAGGCTGGGGTCGCGGACGAAGCTGTTGCCCCAGGTTTGGCCGCTCGGCGGACTGCCCCTCATCTCGCACCAGTAGGTGTAATAGTCCCAGGTCCAGGCTTTCCCAGAAGGCTCGACGCCGTTGCCGAACCACCCGTCGCCGCGCGGTCTCACTCCGGCGCCGCCTTGCGCATACGGCGTGGGCGGGTGATGGCCGCCGACATGGAAGAAGTGGCCAATCGGCGCGCACCGCGGGTCGAACTTCACGTAGAAGCGCACGAACAGCCGGTCATAGCCGGGCGGCAGGCGCCGGAACAGATGCCCGCCGTCCCCCTTGCCGCCCACGTGAGTCATGAGCAGCGACTGCTTGCCTCCGCTGCCGGGCGGCGTGTCCTCCGACAGCGACATGATGGCGGCGCTCTTCACCTCGTCCCAGCGTTTCTTGGTCGCGTCAAGCGTGGCTTCCTCGAAGTCCTCGACGAAAACGACCTGCGGGTCCTTCGCCAGGCCGACGCCGCCCGGATACTTCGCCGCGAGGCCAGAGCCTTCGGGCAGAGTGTCCGCGGCGGCGCCTGCGGCGGCCCGGTCCTGCCCATTTGTGGGGCGGTCGCCAAGCAAGGACACGCCGAGCAATCCGAATATCACCAGCCCGAGCCGCGTGATGGTCAGGACTCGAAAGTCGCTACTGAGTTCGCTTCTCATTGTCGTCTCCTTCGCTCACTGGAATGTGTACCTTCGTGAAACTACGGCTGGAACGCCGCGGCGGCGGTTACCATCGGACCGGACACGCCAAAGAGGTTACGGCTGCGCACTTCCAGCGTGTTCCCGCCCTTTTCCAGTTTCCAGCGAACCCGGCCATCCGCGATGATCTGCGGCAAGCCGCCGTTGAGCCGGACGACGTAAGCTTCAAAGTTCGGCGTCGCGCTGCGGATCTCGATGTCCAGTTCCGCTGGCGAAACGCTACGGACCCGCAGATCCGGCACGCCAGGGGTCCATTCGATGTGGCGCCGGTCAGCGGTCGGGATGAAGGCCCCGGCGGCGTACGCCCAGTGCTTGATGAGCACCTTGTCATTGCCACGATGCCAGGTCGTCTTGCGAAACGCCTCGTTGTCGAAGATCACATGCCGTTCTCGTGCGGAAAAATGCGGCTGCGTGAACGGGTTCTGACGCTGCGGATAGCAGACCCACCAGTAGCTGCGAACCGTGGCCTCGGTGGGCCGCGCGGGGGGCCGCGAGTCGTCCATCGGGACTTCGCGCCGCTCGACGCCACGAACCATGACGATGCCGCGGCCGCCGTCGGCCCGCACCGCTTCGTGCAGTTGCAAGGCGGACAGCGGCACACCGTCCCGCTCGAAGTGGATGTCGTACTTGGCGTCGAGCAGCACCCACTTGGCGTAGTCGTTGGACCAGACTTCGTTGACGCCGTGATGCAGGCTGCGGCCGAGGTCTTCGTGGTTGCGATCGACGAGAACATTGCGGGCCACGTAGCCCATCGCCGACAGCACCGCCTGCTGCACGGCCATCGAGTGGGAACAGTTGAAGCCGCAGCCGGTCTTGGCCTTCTCCAGGATCGCGAAGGCGTCGCCGGAGAAGTTCTGATCGTTGTCAATGGGCCAGCGGCTTGTGGACCCAGTGCCGCAACTTCAGGATGCGACGAAACTCGTTCGTCTCGCCTTCGACGACCTTGTCGAGCTGGTACTCCTCGCGCAGTCGCTTGAGCCGGGGGTTGTAGTAGTCCTCGAACCCCTGGAAGAGTTCCGGCGCATGAAACGCCGGCCCAGTGACCGTCGCCTCAACGATGGCCGCGCTGGCATCCTGGATGCGGAGTGGCCGGGAGTCAGAGCCTCGGCGAGACTCCGGTCGTTGCCGGGAAAGGAACAGCACGACCGCGCCCGGCGACTGGGCTTGGAAGGTGTGCGAGCCGCCGCCCGTGACCTCACCGGCCTGGTGCGTTGTCCCTTCCACCGGGTGAATCCACTCCACCTGGATTGAACCTGACGCGCCGGCCAGGTCCACGGTCGCTTCGCCGCCCGCCGGCAGATAGACGACATACGCCACCCCTGGGGCGGCCAAGCAGTATTTCGTCGAGGACAGTTCGTCGTGTGGCGTCATTGCTGCCAAGTCCACGCGCTCGGCGAGTCGGCGGGTGTGGCCCAGACTGCGACGCAAGCCGGTCCATTGTTCTGGCGTGCCTTTTCCCAGGACACGGGTGTCGGCGGGGTCCAGGAAACTATGCGGGTCCATGAAGATCGGATTGTGGCCGCGCACAAAGCTCTTCCAGGCCCAGGCGGAACTGCCGCCGATCCCCCAAATGTGGTCGGTGTCCAGCAGGCTCACCTTTTGGCCGTCCCACGCCGGCGGGTCGTCGCGAAAGCCGTCCTGGCTGCCCGGTGAAATCCACTCGGCCGGGCTGGCCAACATGCTTTCCAGACGCTCGGCCCCGTGCCCGGTGATCCCGACCGGATGCTGCTGGGGCTTGGTCCGCTCGTAGTCGCGCACGGTCTTCGCCACCCACCAGTCCCAGTCCTTCTCGCCCCCTTCGTTGATGACCTCGTAGAGGACATTGTCCAGGTCGTTCACCGTGTCCACCACCTTTCGGAGGTAGGCGGCCTGGAGCGCGCTGACCTTCGGGTTGGCCAGGCTATGCACCGCCGCGCTGCTGCCGTCGCCGACCACCTCGGCATTGATGCCATTGGCGTTGTTGTCCGGGTGGAACGGGTGAGCCCGCCACGCCCAGCCATCGGGCGCGTCGCGGCGTCCGAGGTTTCCGTGCCGCAGCCCCCAACCTTCAAAGAGCATGACCGAGACGTACATACCGCGCCGTTGGGCGGCGGCAACGCGGGCACGCAGCCGCTCGAAGTAATCGGGATCGAACTTCGTCAGGTCGAACTTGGGTTTGCCGTCGAGCGCTTTCCCCGGCCCCGTCCGCGCCCACGGCAGTGGGGCGACGCGGCACACGACCCCCTTGCCCAACTCCCGATTGGCTCGCGTATCCCACGCGGTCGAGTCCCAAGTCCACAGGCGGATGAAGTTATGACCGTGCTGTTCGAGAAAGTCGAGATAGGCGTCGAAGTCGAACGGCCGCGGCGGGTCGTCGGGGCCCATGTCCACCAGGTTGTTCCACGTATGGGCACCGGTCAGGTAGATCGCCTTTCCCGAACCGTCGGTGAAGTACCGCGGATTGGTGGGATGCACGCGGAGCCCGGTGGCTTTGCCCGCCACGGCTTGACCCGCTGTCAGCAGGACGGCCATCACGAAGACCGCTGTCCCCTGCCGCAACATCTCATGTTTCATCGCTGATCGCTTCATCGTTTGTTCATGTCGGGTACTTTGCCGTCCGCCCGCCTGTCGCGCTGGCTCTTGTCCCTGGCTATTTCACCATCAGGCGAGCGGCCCTGGCGGCGACGAGCTGGCAGGGCAGGCAGTAGTCGGCCCGCTTCTTGCCCGGCGGGAAGGAGACCTGCTCATAGGCGGTCAGGTGGCCTTCGGCCTGATGATAGGCGACGTGCCCGTAAAGGCTGAGCAGAAAGTCATTCTTGCGCCCCAGCGACCACACGCCCGCTAGGTAATCGGCCAACGGCCAGTCGTCTAACCCGTCGCCGAATCGCGTCATGCCGCAGAACTGCCCTGCGGCCGAAAGGCGCGCCTCGACGATCCGATTCGCCAGTTCCTTGGGCAACAATCCGCTGGAGAGGAGTTCCGGCCAGTATCGGTAATTGGTGTAGGCCGTGAGCTCCGAGGCCCCGGCCCCGTTCAGCCGCGAAGGCTTTTGCGGATCGAGCGGCCCGACCCGGGGCGGCAACCACCAGTCGGAGGGATCGGCGGGCCACGTCTTCCGGATGGCCCGGAGGGTGTCTCGCGCCAAATCCGCAGCCACCTTGCGCACGCTCGTGATCGGCGTGCTCGGCGAGCCGTTCTGGCGCCGGCACAACTCCGCCCAACGCTCCAGTCCCTTCGCCACCCACGCGTTGTTGTGGAAATACTTGCCGGTTTCCTTCCGGGTGTCCGCCTCCGGCACGCCGCTGATCAAGCCATCCTCCCGGACCGCCGCGGCACGGAGTTCCAACAGGTATGCGGCCATCCGATCCAGGGCCTGAAACCCCTCCTGCCACCAGCCCGCAGTCCCGGTGCGCTCCTCCAGCAAGGCAGCCGTGTGCAGGAGTTGCCCGTACTCGCTGAGCGACGGCCCGTAGTAGTTGATGGTCCCGTCGTCCCGCACGAAATGGGCCAGCCAGTAGCGGAACAACCGGGCGGCCCGGACGTGCATCCCCCAGGCCGACAAGGCGTCCACGGCAGCGATGATCGTGGGCGGGAACCCAGCGTGGATTTTCTCCCCATACTCTTGCACGCCATATTTGGGGTGATCGCCTTGGAACGTGGCGTCGATGTGCGCCAGGCCCGTCCGCACGGACAGGTCCAGGAAAGGATGCCCCGTTTGGATGGGAGGGTTTGTCCGGAGATCCTTGACCTTCCGGGTGATCAAGGCGGGATCGAAGGCGGGCTCGCCCGTGGTGCGGGGAAACAGGGCAAGGATACTGTCCAGATCCGGCGGCCCCGGGAACATCTTGCGCACCGGATCCTCGGTCATTGCGCTCCAGTCCCCCTTGAGCTTTTCTTCGGCCAGGGCCCCTCGTGCCCCAGGGGAAAACATGGCCGTCGCCGAAACCGCGGCGCAGCGGTCCAGGAAGTCCCGTCGAGTCATGGCAAATCTCCTCATGGTTCATCGCTCCTTTCCACGAGCCTCCACCCGACTCGGCGGTTCCATCGACCTGATTTGTGCTTCATGTTTCACCTCATCTCGTCGTTTATCTTTTCACATCGGTCACCGGAGATTCCTTCGCTGCGTCATCCAACACCAGAACCCAATCGGAAGTCAGCCCGCTGGAAGGCGGGATAAATTCGCGCGTTGCCGTAGAGGGATATTCCCCGATAAAAGTCCAGGTTCCCTCGCGGGGGTTGAACCAGTGCGCCTTCACCGTACTACCCGAAACCTTGTCCATGTTAATGGTGACCGGATGGCCCAACGGCAAATACGCGAGCAGAAAACTGCCGTCGTCGGCTCGCGCCGCTTGAATGTGATCTTCTGCCCGGCCCTGGCCGGCTGCGATGACGGATTGGTCAGGCGCCATCCGGTACCACGGGCGGGCCTCGAACAAGCGGCGCATGATCCCCATCTGACCGGCGCCGTCAAAGTCCATGGCCTTGCGCCAGTCGGTGTTGCCATGCGTGATCGGCGTTCGGCCCTGTTCAAAGAACTGCCAGACGTCGTGGCAGCCATAGGTGTGCCCGGTCGCGCCTGCCAGCATCGCCCAATAGGCCGCCTGCCGCACCTGATGGGCATCGCCGCGCGTGGTTCCGTCCCAGGCGTTCCGCTTCTGGAAAAACGGCGTCCCATCCGCATGGTAGGGGTGGTTCTCATAGACCGGTTCGCCATCCAGCGTGGGCTTTGCCGGAATCAGCGCACGGTCGCGCGCGATCTGTTTGTAGGAAGGCGCTGACCAGGCGTGCCCCGAGTAGGTCAGGTTGAAACCCAGCCACGCCTCGCTGTGAAAGAAGGGCGAGCTGCCGCGGCGCTCCTGCCCATCGGCGCCGTGGTAGCTCATGAGGTGGGCGCCTTGATCGCCGGCCGCCAGTCCCTGCGCCAGGGATCGCCAAATAGCCTCATATCCGACTGGGCTGCGGTCGCCCCCCAGGATCCAGATGACCGGCTTGTCCTTGTATCGTTTCCCCAGAAACTCACCGTAAACGCGGGCGTTGGTCACGTTGAAGATCTCCGGCCCCTTGCCCCATGCCTTGCGCACTTTGTCCCCCCACGTCGGGAGCAATGCCACGCAAAGGCCGCGGTCCGCAGCCCGGTCGATGATGTCGTCCACGTGCTTGAAATAGGCCTCGTTCGGTCGCGTGGGATCGTTGTCCGTTAGCGGAAGATGTCCGTAACGGGTAGGAATGTCCAATCCTCCATTTTCCGTCAATCCCATCACCATGATGACGGTGAATCCTTTGGCAGCGCGATTGTCGAGGTATTGCTCGGCTTCTTCGCGGGTGAGGCGGTGGAACAGTTCCCACCCTGTATCCGCCAGATAGAAGAAGGGCTGCCCGTGCTGGTCCACCAGATACCTTCGATTCGGGCTGAGGCTCAATCGACCGGAACGATCCGGAAGGGGCTTCGCCTCGAAAGCGCCGGTACGGCCCGTCCCCTTGTTCCCGCTTTCGACGGGACGGAGAATCGCTTCGCCGAGCTTTTTGAGAAACAGGTTGTATTCGTCCGCCCTGATCTTTCTCTCCTGCCTGTCCGGACTGAGCCGGACGATCACGGTGTCCCACTCGGGGATCACAAAAAGGATATTGTTCTTGAAGCCGCTGCGCGCGAATGTTCCCAGCGGCGCGTCGGGCCAGTGACGCTGGCCATCCGGCTTGATCCCGTTGGGCCACCAATGGTAGCCGTAGATTCCAGACCCCTGCCGGTCGCTGCTCGGCCGGCCAGACGGAAGCGAAGCGGGCACTTGCACCGCGGTCGCGTCGCGAACCCACGCTGCGCTGATGAGCTGCTTGCCGTTCCAGTTGCCCCGGTTCAGGAACAGGTGCCCGAACCGCGCCAAGTCGCTGGCCGAGCCCTCAATGCCGCCCGTCCAGTTCAGGACCTTGCCGGTGGCGTCCGGCCGCCAGGCGAACCGGGTCATGCCGATGGGGTCGACAATCCGCCGTCGCAGGTAGTCGTCGAGCGACTCGCCGGCGATCTGCGTCAAGGTGTATCCGTATTGTTGGGTGGCCTCGTCCCAGTACATGTATTTCGTTCCGGGCGCGAAGACCGGCGGCAGCGGATCGACCAGGGCGTTCGCGTCGCACCGTTTCTTCTCGGCATCGCAGTCATCGGTGCCACCGACGCCGTCGAAGCCGGAGGTCATCGTGGCGAAATGGCGCAACGTCACCGTGGAGTAATGTTGGGCGAGGGCCGGGTTAAAATCCTTGGCGAGCGTGTCCAGCGTGCATTTGCCGTCTTCGATCAACAGACCGTGTGCGGTGGACGTGAACGCCTTGGTGACGGACGCGACCGGCTGCTGCCGGTCCGCCTCCGGCCCGCGGAAGATCATCCGGCCGTGGCGCACGATGACCAACCGCTTGACGCCCTCGGCGCCGGATTGTTTCTCCAGATACTCAATCGCCGCGCGGAGTTTCTCCGGATCCACGCCCTGCGACGACGGGGTCGCCTCTTCCCAGTCCTTGCCGGGGAAAGCCATCGCATCGGCAGCACATCCCGTGATCTCGGCAAGCTTGGCGAAGAACGCCCGCTTGCGATCGCTCGACAGGCTCCAGTTCACCGGGACGCTTTGATAGCCGTCGTCGAAGCCTTCACCGCGCATGCGGTAGTCGAAATAGCCCCACGAGGCGTACTCGCCCAGCGCGGCGAGCAGGTTGTTGCGCGGCTGGTCGAAGTCGAAATGGTCGTCCTCGTTGAACAGGATGGGCATGGGCCGATAGCCCGGCACGTGCCGCGTCTGGCGTACTAACGCGGCGATGCCATCGGGGTTGGATATCGAGTTGCCGTGCAGGAGCAGGAAGTCGGCGCTGCGCACCACGTTCTCGCGCGGCAGCGATTTGCCGCCGTAACTGGTGCTCACCAGCAACCGCCGCCCGTGGCGCTGGCGCGCCTTCACCCGCTCGATCAACTCATGCACCCGGTTGGGCTTCAGGATCGCGTGATCATAACGCACGTCGCATTCGTTGTTGACCTCGATGAGCACGTTGCGGTAGTCGCGGTCGAGCACCCAGTCGATGGCGTTGTCCAGACCGCGCAACACCGCGGCTTCGTCCTTCAGGCGCTGGTCCTGTCCAAAGTAGAAAATGCCCAGGATGGCGACCATGCCCAGCTCGTCCGCGCGATTGAGGATGCGCTCCAGCCGCGCCATGTAGTCGGGCCGGAGTTCGCCCTCCGGCGTGATGGCCGAATTGTGCCAGGGCTGGCCTTCCACATATCCCTGCGGGTTGCCGCCCTGAAAGTTCAGCGTGACGGCCAGCAGCCCGTGCCGCCGCCACTCCGGCATGGCGGCGAGGAACTCGCGCGTGTTCCGTTCGGCGTCCCACTTCTTCGTGTCGGGATAATCCCAGCGCGCGACGGTGTCCGGGTTTAAGTCGTCGAAGATGCCCTGGACCATGCGCGAGTTCATCAGCAGGCCCTGAATCTTCTTCCCGTTCCAGGTCCGGCCCTCGTAGGTCGGTTTGCCGTTGAGGTGAAACTCCTCGCCGATGATGGCGACAGTCGTCTTGCGGGCCGGTTCCGCAGCGGGCGCGAGTGCAAGCGTCACGAAGGAAGCGGTGATCAGCGGGAACCAGCGTTTCATGGCGACGAGCGGTTTATGGGCACCTCCGAAAACTGCTTTTCGGAGTCGGGTTGATGGTGGCAGTTCGGTTTTCGGCGTGGCTGGATTCATGGCCGTTCCTTTTGTTGGGTTTTCTTGAAGTTTGGTTTTCCGTGGTGGATGGGTTTTCGGTCGTGGCTGGTTTTAATCATCACTTTTCAGGCGGCGGTCCGTGGTAGTCCCGATTCGGAATCGGGATTCGTAACGGGCCAGGTTGCAGATCAGGTTGATCAAGCCAATGGCCGCAGCGTTGCGCCGCCGCCCAATGTAGCGCAGGTAGAATCCTTTCATCGATTGGCTCATGTAGCCAAAGATGTGTTCGATGCGCGCCCGAATCCTGGACTTCTGGCGATTGCTTTCTTTCTGCGTAACGGGTCAGTTCTTGGGCTGCTTCCCGCCAGATTTCCTCCGCCCATACAGCAGGTGGTTCAGATGGCCGCGAGTTCCCATCCCCAAGCGCTCCGCGATCCATCCCACCGTCATCGTCGTCTCCGCCCGCAAGCGCGCCGCCAGAGCCACCTTGCTTGGGTTCCCCTCGGGCCGATGCCTTGGCGCTCGTCTTCACGGTTTCACCAAATCGAAGTATTCGTAGAACACGGTGGCCAGCTTCTCCCCGTAGGTCTGCCAGTGCCGGGCGGAGGGATAATCCTTCAGGCCGGCAATCCAGTTGCAGTTGAATTCATGCACGACGGCATCGATGTGGTAGCGCTCCAGCCACCCGTCGCCCAGCGTCCCGGAATTGCGGAACGACTCCTTAGTGCTCCCCTCCGTGAACCAGGTGTGCTTGCGGAGCAATTCCTCCAAGGTGGCCATCCGCTCCAGATGGCGCGTCAGTTCCGGCACGGGCGGGCGGCTGATGTGCAATTTGCCGCCGCCGTCGTTGTGCAACTCCAGCGCGAGATGCGGCGCCTGCCCCGCCTTCACCCTACGTTCCAGCCACTTCTCCAGCGCGAAATTCTCCGGGGCAAGCTGCGGGTCTGCCGGCTTGTCCCAGTTGCGGTTCAGGTCCTTGCCCTGGAAGTTGAATCGCGTGCGGCCGAGGGCCACGCCGTCCTTGTTCGCCATCGGCAACACGTAAACACAGTAACGCTCCAAGAATTTCCCGGCGTCCGCGTCGCCCTTGAGCAGCCGGTGGACGAGTCCTTCCACCACCCAATTGCCGCCGGGCTCCCAGGCGTGCGCCCGGGCGCGGAGGAACACACGGAACGGCGCCTGAGGATTGCCCACGCGGATAATCTCCAGTTCGCGCCCCTGAACGGTCCTGCCGATGGCGGTGACCTGCACGAGCCGATTCGTGCGGATCCCGGCCAGGAACTGGTCGAGGTCGGACAGGCGGTAAGGCTCGACGCGGGCGACGTAGAGCCGCGGGCCGGGCATCTCCACGTGCAGTCGAACGCGGTTCTCCGGCAGGCTCTCCAAAGAAACGGACTTCCATGCGCGCCCGTCCTCCGAGATGACGACGGCCTTCAACTCGCGCGCAACCGAACCGCTGACACCGTTCCACACGTTGTCGAGATTCCTGAATTCGAGCGTCAGCTTGGAGCCGGGCTGCGCGTGAAGCTGAAAGTGAATATGCCCGGCGGCACGGTTCGGGGAGGAACGCTCGTGGTCGTAGAGCAGATGAACCAGGACCGTTCCGTCCGGCGCGAATTCATACCAGACCGGCGAGGCGTTCTCGAAGCTCGTATCAATGAACTCCAACGGCTGGTTTGTGACGGTGACCGGAGTTTTCGCCGACTCCGCGGCGAACGCGGACAGCGTGCTCACAGCGAAGGCGAGAGCGACGAGGGTGAGAGTTGGTGTTTTCATAAAGAGGACGGCATTTCCCTGGCGCCCCATTAAACTGATAGGAAATCGCTTTTTTGACGCTGCGCGGTTCATGGCTGGGGGCGAGACATAAGCTACGCGGAGTGAAATGGGCTGCCGTGGCGCATCTGCACAGAGGCCGGGTCAATGCAGCGCCTAAATGCTTGAGCGTCGGGTGCCGCCATGAAATTCTGCGCCGCAGCCTGAGCAGTGGCCAAGTCACACCCCAGCACCACATCAATCCACTCGCCCGTCTCCCGACTGTGAGAAAGGCGCCGGGAAACAAAGCCGGGACCAGACCGAAGAAAACGGTCGGAGGCCAACACAGCCTCCCGGAAGCTCTGCTCGGAGACAGTGGGGATAGTCTTGAATATGGCGAGTTCGGTCACTGGGTCGTTCATATTGGAGATGCGCGTCGTGATGCCTAACTGAGAATTAGCGTCCCGGTTTTACGTCCACCTCCCACAGGGCAAGCGCGGTGCGGAGGCGCGTGGCGTCTGCGGGACGCTCAGAAAGCAGGTTGGTTTGTTCGCCGGGGTCAAGTGCGAGGTCGAACAAGTATTCCTCGCGGCGCGCGCCGTCCGCGCGCGCGACGAGTTTGAGAGCGCCCTCGCGCACAGCGTGCCAGGTGCGCTGGCCACGACGCCCTCGCCAGAAGAGCGTCCTTGCCGGCGGTGCTTCCCCTCGCAGCGCAGAGCGTAAAATGTCAATGCCATCGAAGGGCTGGCCGGCGGGCGCTTTCACCCCGGCGGCGTGCGCTATCGAGACGGTGAGGTCGAACGTGGCTGCCGGATGCAGATACTCCACACCCGCAGGCAGCACACCAGACCAGCGCGCGATACACGGCACGCGGATCCCGCCTTCGAATGTGCTGCTTTTAATGTCGCGCAAGCCGCACGAGCGGGCGCTGGCCGTGCCGCCGTTGTCGCTGGCGAAAATCACGAGCGTGTTTGTGGCCTGCCCTGTGCCTTCCAACGCTTTCAGCACGCGTCCTATCGCTTCATCCATGCGCTCGATCATCGCCGCATACACCTGGGGTGGAGCTTTCCCCTGCTGCCAACGCGGGGAATCCGCTGGCAGTGGCGCGGACTGCTCCTCGTCGGGCGCTTGATAGGGCGAATGCGGGGCGGTGAAAGGCAGGTAGAGGAAAAACGGCTTCGCACCCGCACGGGCGGTGTTTGTCTGAATCCATCTCACGGCCTCATCGGCAAACAAATCGGTGGCGTAACCACGCCGCCTAACCGCAGCGCCGTTGAGCCGGAGCACCGGAGAGCGGGTGGGGGGATCCTCGCGGTGATGAAAGTAGTCCATCCCGCCGCCGAGGCAGTAGAATGCGGGATCGAAACCGTGGCGGAGAGGGGAGAACTTGTCCTCGTAGCCAAGGTGCCATTTGCCTGACAAAGCCGTGGCGTATCCTGCGTCCTGAAGCAGGCGCGGGAGAGTCGCTTCCGAGGCTGGCAAACCCAAGTCATGCGTGGCGGCGAGACGGATCGCATCGTCGTAACGGCCCACGCCGCTGATGCCGATGGCGCACTCCAGACCGCCGACGCGTTGGTGATAACGGCCCGTGAGCAACGCCGCACGGGTGGGCGAGCACTCCGGTCCATTGGCGTAGAACTGGGTGAATCGGACTCCCTCACGCGCCAAGCGGTCCAAGTGCGGCGTCCGGATGTCCTTCGCGCCGTAGCAACCGAGGTCGCCCCAGCCGAGGTCGTCGGCGAGAATGAGGACAACATTGGGCGGAGAAGCCGCGAACCCTTGAATGCCGACGACGGCAACGCTCAGGGCCAAGAAACTGACAAGCGGGAGTTGACGGCGAATTGTTGCGAGTCTGAACATGGCTTGTCGCGGTGTGTTTTCTCAAATCAAAACACCAAGGGGTCCGCCTGTCTTTGGTGTCGCTGGAAATTCATTTGTCCTGACTGGAAGCGTAACTGATAGGAAATTGCTTTTTGACGCTGCGCGGTTCATTCAACGCGCTTGAGCACGGCCGCGTCATGCCACAGAACTGGCCGCCGCCGGTCAGTGTGGCTGCTCCTGTGAAAAGTAAAACCACCTGCATTGCAGGGATCATCTTCTACGTCCTCTTCACCTTGGGGACGCGACCAAGGTTTTGACGTCCTCAGCGTTCAGGGCCCGGTTGTAAAGCCGCGCGTCATCCATCGACCCAGTAAACGACCACGTCTTGGGGCCGCCAAAGACCTGGCCATGAGCCCGGTCTTGCCCGAGCAGGGTTTCGGCACTTGAAATATGAATCGGGCCGCTTTCTTTGCACGGAAAGTCTCCGCCGGTGTCCTCGACCCCGTTGATATACGCGCGCATGACCTGACCGCACCGTCATAGGTCACGGCAAGATGATTCCATTCGTCATAGGGAAAGGAATTGGGGGCGGTGAAACCGCCGTGCCAGTCTTCACCGGTGATCGATATTCGCCACTCGATATTGACCTTTCCCTGGCCGCCGCACAGCACCAGCCAGCCGGCGTTTTTCTCGTCGATAAAACCATGCTTGGACGCAATTCGTGATTTTCTGCCGTCCTTGGACTTCTTGATCCATGCGGCAAAGGTCATGGCCTTGGTCATATTCAGGCTCTCGTGCTGGCCGCAATTGAGATAGCACGATTCAGAGAAGCTGAGCGCGCCTTTGCCGGTCCTTCCTTCCGCCCATTCAGGTTCGCCTCTTTCGAAGACGCCGTGGTTGGCGCTGATCGTATCCTGGGCCACTTTGCCGGTTCCCTCATCCATGGGCCAATGGCTCACAAGCCCGGTTGCTATATCTCCGCTTTGCCGCTGGTCCGCCGCTTCATTGACGTTTATCGGCACTGCGGCGGCTGCGAGCGCGGTGGTTTTGAGGAAGTAGCGACGAGAGATGCGGGACTGTGTTTTCATGCCGGGCAGTATTCTCCTGGGCTCGGCGGATTTCAAGGACGAACAAGGGCGGACATTTCATCCGCATGGATGTTGAATATCCCGGCCAGCCAAAACTCCTTGGCCAGCGCCATGTCGCGCAGCGGGTCAAAAAGGGCCTGCAAAATCGGCGTCAGGATTGCGGTGGGTCGGAGGGCTTGCATGAGATCGGTCAATTGCGTCCCAGTGTTACCTTTCGCCGAGGCAATAGAGAAAGCGATCCGAGCGCAGGAACAGTTGATCGCCAGCGATGGCCGGGCTGGCATTGAAGGTACTGCTGTCGCCCAGGCCGTTTCGTGCCAGCAGCTCAAAGATCGGCTTGGCGGCCAGCACAAAGACGCCGCCGCGGCGCGAAACGTAGTAGAGTTTCCCGTCGGCCAGCACGGGCGAACTGTAGATTTGGCCGGGTGACGGCGCGAGACGCTCCTCATACACGATCTTCCCGGTCTTGGCTTCCCCGCAATTGACCACGCCCAAGTTCTCGTGGGCGAAGTAGAGGTGACCGTCGTGATAGATGGGCGAGGAAACATTGGAGCCCTTGCTGAGGCGCCACAAGCCGTGGCTGGCCGTCACGTCGCCCCGGCCGCCGGCCCGCACGGCCAAGCCGCCGCCGGTCCGGCCGCCGATCGAATAGACGACGCCTTCGTGAGCGACCGGGCTGGGACACATATACCAGCCGATGCCGGTGTCACAATTCCAGAGGGATTGGCCACTGTCGGGGTCGAAGGCCAGCACCTTGCCGAAGATCGGAATCACCAACTCGCGCTTTCCTCCCGCGACCTCGACCAGCAACGGCGTGTTCCACGCCTCCTTGATGCCTCCGGCCCGCCAGGTTTCTTGGCCCGTCAGCTTGTTCAGCGCGACCAGCGACTCGCTTTCGACACTGGCGTTGACGAGGACCAGGTCGCGGTGGAGGACGGGCGAAGCGGCCGAGCCCCAGCCGTTAATCCGGGAGCCAACCTTGGCGCGCCACAGTTCGCGCCCGTCGTGATTGAAGGCGAACACGCCTGTCTTGCCGAAGAAAACGTAAACGCGCTCGCTGTCTGCCGCGGGCGTGCTGGAAGCGTAGCCGTGGTCTTCGCGGATGCGCTCCTGCTCCGGCAACTCGGGCGCGATGGGCTTGTCCCAGAGGATGCGACCATCGGCGTGGTTCAGGCAAAGGACATGCAGCTTGAGGTCGTTCTGGCTGGTCGCTCCTGGCGCCGCCGGACCGTAGCCGGTGTAGCACGTCAGGAAAACGCGGTCACCGACGACAATCGGACTGGAGGTGCCGGGTCCCGGAAGCTGGGTTTTCCACGCGACGTTCTGGGTGGCGCTCCAGGTGAGCGGGAGCTTTGCACTTTTGCTGGTGGCCAATCCGTCCGGACCGCGGAATTGCGGCCAATCGCCGGCTGGAGGGCGAGACTGGCCCAATGCGCCGCCCGTCATGGCGAAGGCGAGCAGAAGACCGATGCTGTGTGGATTTCTCATTGTGAATCTTTCGGTTTGTTCGTTCGTTTTTGGATGGGTCCGATGTAGGCCGTACTGACCACGATGTCGTCAATCCAACTCTTTTGTTGACGTGGAGGTCCGCCGCCTTGGGGTCCTCCGCCTCCCCAGCGCGGCCCCAGCCTCTCGCGCCGCTCGGCGGAAATAACCAGCCGGTTTGTCATTCTGACCCAAGCGAAGCATCTCCAAGATTCTTACGCCGCGTTGTTCCGTTCAGAATGACAAGGAAGTGCGGCCAACTGGTTAGCGATTTCCGACGCGGCGAAGCTCTCCCTCAGTACGCCATTTCACGTAGTCGAAGCTCCAGCGATAGTTCTGGCTGAACTGCTTGCCGCCCTCCAGCCCAGCCCTGCGGACGCCACCAGCGAAGACCTGGTCCCCCCGGTCGCGGTACTGGATATCACCAGTCTGGAGGTACACCCAGGCAAAGGCAGGTGCGACCAGAAGGTTCAGAGCCGGCGCCGCCTCGGTCGGGTTATCCGCGCGGTAGAAGAAGGCCTGTTGCTTCCCGATCCACGCCCGCTTCCAGCACTCATCCAGCCCCATCTTAATGGCGGGGAGAATACGAGCATCCTTCTTCACCTGGTCATGGTAAGAGATGAGAGCCTCACAGGTCAGGCCGAACATGAACGGCGCCCAGTTCTTGGATACGTTCTGGACGAACCACTGGTCAATGTGTCCCAACGCGTGCTCGACCGCCTGCTCCAGTTTGGAGTGCCTTGGCTCCCCGAGGGCCTCGGCGACCAGATAGGCGTGGATACAATACGCCGTCTCGCGACTTGATTCCTCCCCGACGCCCCCGCCGACCGCCGCATAGGGAGTATTTTTCGAGAGAAGAATCGCAGCCTCCTTCGATTTTTCGTGGACGGTCCGCCTGAAGTGCATGTCAAGACCGTGCGGGAAGACCCGCCATCCTGGCGCCCTGCCCTTCAGCGCGAACACGTATCCCCGGTAGGTCTCCAGGCAGTTCTCGGCCGCCTCATTCCATTTCGGGTCGCCGGTGTAGTCGGCGATCTGATAGAAGACCCGCGGCCCGTCGTAGTACCAGACGTAGGCTTCACTCCTATAACCCGCAGTGATAGCGTATCCCCTCTCGGCACCGTGTTTCACCCCGTATTTCTTCATGTTGTCTTCCCACCGTCGCAGCTCAGGGATAGGGACGGACTCCTTCGCGGGCATCTGGCGCGCTTGCCCGAACACTGAACCGAGTACGCTCACCGCCTGCAACAGACCGACGCAGATCGCTTTGTTCATGGTCTTGTGATCTCCCTTTGCCGTTCATTTTTGGATCGGTCCGACATACGCCGTGCTCACCACGACGTGGTCGAACCAAACCTTGCTCGTGTGGCCCGGCGGCGCCTGGGTGATGTAGAGCAGCACCCAGAGGTAGTTGAGCTTGAGCCGCTCGTCACGGCGCCAGCGAAAACCGTCGAAAGGCTGACCGCCCGGCGGAACTTGAAAACGCTCCGGCCCTCCCTTTGCGTCGTCCCAACGAATGCCACCGCCGCCTTCGCCGGGGAAGAACTTGTCATATTCCCACCTGCCCTTGGGGAAGCCCTTGCCCAAGTGGCTGACCCGTTTGCCGTCGATCCAGAGTGCCATCTCGCCGTTGCTGTCCTCCACCTCGTTCATTTTCATCGTCACTTCCGCGCAAATCCATTTGCCGCGCGCGACCTTGAGGCTGGGGTCGCAGACGAAGCTGTTGCCCCAGGTTTGTCCGCGCGGCGGACTGCCCCGCATTTCGCACCAGTAGGTGTAATAGTCCCAGGTCCAGGCTTTCCCAGAAGGCTCGACGCCGTTGCCGAACCACCCGTCGCCGCGCGGTCTCACTCCGGCGCCGCCTTGCGCATACGGCGTGGGCGGGTGATGGCCGCCGACATGGAAGAAGTGGCCAATCGGCGCGCACCGCGGGTCGAACTTCACGTAGAAGCGCACGAACAGCCGGTCATAGCCGGGCGGCAGGCGCCGGAACAGATGCCCGCCGTCCCCCTTGCCGCCCACGTGAGTCATGAGCAGCGACTGCTTGCCTCCGCTGCCGGGCGGCGTGTCCTCCGACAGCGACATGATGGCGGCGCTCTTCACCTCGTCCCAGCGTTTCTTGGTCGCGTCAAGCGTGGCTTCCTCGAAGTCCTCGACGAAGACGACCTGCGGGTCCTTCGCCAGGCCGACGTCGCCCGGATACTTCGCCGCGAGGCCAGAGCCTTCGGGAAGCGGGGCTGGACCTGTTCTGGTAGCCGCGTGATCCGGCGCGTCTGCTCCACCGACAACACCGGCCGCTGACAAGAGACTAACAGCTACAAGACTGAGTGCGACTGGTGTTTTCATACGTGTGTATTCAGTTGGTGTCCGCCATTCGACGGTGATACGACCTCGTATTCACGATGCGCTGTGGACGCGGTCACCATGCAGCGTGGCAGCCGGCCTCAGCCCACTTCAGCGAGCCGGAGTAAACTTTCATCTGCTTGATCGGCTTCCAAGCGACCGAGCCGTCCACCAAGCCCACATTGCCTCCCTCGGCCCCAATAGCCGCTGAGGCCAAGCCCGCAGCCTGTTCATTGGCGAAATCCTGACTCCGGCACACCGGTCCGGACTTGCCATGGGGCGCGAAGGTCTTGCGCTCGGCGGGCGACCAGTCATTGAGGTCGGTGACTAACGCCAAAGACGGGTTTTCGCTCAGATTCTGGGGCGAAACCCAGATTGAGGTTTCATCCGGCAGCGCGGGCCACGGGGTTTGAGTGTGACCGCCCAAGTAGTTGTAGCCGATGATGTAGCCGTGGCGGAACCCCGGCCAATCCTCCCCTACCTTCCAGCCATACTCCCGATTGAACTTCCCGCCCAGGCTGGGACAATCGAGGATCTTGTAGTGCCCGCCATAGCGGAGCAACTGCGCACGAGTATTGGCCGAAATCACAGGAATATTCTCGTCGCCCGCTTCGTCTGACTCGCCGCTGGGCAGTTTGTCAGCGAAGTCACCGGCGTAAATGTGAGTGGCTAGAACGAACTGCCGGATACTGTTCTTGCAGGCGGCTCGGCGGCTTCGCTCCTTGGCGCCGGCCAGCGCGGGCAGCAGCAACGCCGCCAGGATGGCGATGATAGCGATGGCCACCAAGAGCTCAATCAGCGTGAAAGCCCATTGAGGGCACAGGCCCACTGACACAGTCCGCTCTGAATCCGAATCCGCACCGCGACAGTCGGAGGGCAACGCTAGCCCGGACCGCAACCGACGCCGGGAAGCCTTGAATCGGCGTCCCGTGCCTCCACCACTTTGGGAAAAGGAAGAATCCGAGCGCATGGACCTCCTACTCCGGTTCGAGCACGATGAAATAGCGCTGCGGCGCGCTGCCCGCCGGCGGCGGAAGTTGCACCGTGGCGTCGCCCGAAACCACCGGGTTCGTGAGCTTCGTCCAGTTGGTCAGGCCGACGGCAAGGGTCGGTGAAGTCAGGACCTCAATCCGCCCCAGCCGCTCCGGAGCAATCGTTGAGCCGTCGCTGGAAGTCAGCCTGAACTGAAACCCGCCGTCGGGCTCGGGCCTCGGAGAAATGAGCCACAAAGGGGGCGGTGGTTTCACGCTGACATCCAGGCAAACACCTTCCTTGATGCTGCGCGCTTAGATGCGCCCGTTGCTGATGGCGGGCGCGTTCCAGCACTTGAAGGTCAGCGCCTGATAGCGCGCCAGTTCCGTGTAGGCGGTGGGATTTGCCTCCACCAAAACGAGCTTTCCATCCGCACTCAAAACGAGAAGCTTCCCGTCCACCAGCAGGGCTTGGCCAGCACCGAATCCCGGCTGGGACCACCTCTCCGTGCCGGTGGCCAGTTCCACACACTTCAATGGGGCCGAAACACCGTAGTCCTGGCCAAACAAACCATAGAGATAGCCGTTGTGGTAAACCGGCGTGCTCCAAAAACTTTGGAGTTCGCCGCGTTTGCGCCAAATCTCTGTTGCCCGGAAGGTGTCCCCAGATTTGGCGATCTTGACGGCCCTCGCCCCCGTGCCGTAGGCAGCCGAATGGTAAACGATGTCTCCGCCAATCACGGGTGAGATGGCAGTGGGAACGCTGACCGTGAACGGATGACGCCAGAGTTCTTTGCCCGTTTCGGGAAGCACTGACACCATGCCGCCTGCCGTGAAGAACAAGATCTGACGGACCCCGAGGAGGGTAGTGGCCACGGGCGTCGAGTGGGTCAGTTTCGCGCTCGGCCCTTCCCAGACCAGATGGCCGGTGCGCTTATGGATGGCCAACAACTTCTCCCCCGTTCCACCCGCGGGGCCATTAACGAAAACCAAGTCCCCCTCGATCAGCGGCGAGGCCGCAGCTTCAAAGTCAGGGCCGCGCCCACCGTATTCCGCGATCAAGTCGCGCTGCCAAACCACGCTGCCGTTGTTGGCGTTCAGGCAAGAGAGCGACACGTAGGCGTTGAGCACGTAAACGTAGGCGCCGTCCACCGCTGGCGTCGAGCGCGGCCCGTCACCCTCGCCCGGGATACCTTCGCGTGCGGACACTCCTACAGGTGTCGCCCAAAGCTCCTCGCCCGTGTCCGCGTTCAAGGCTACGAAGACTTCCTGCGGCTCCCCACCAATCCGGCGCTTGACCGAGGTGTAGGCCTTGCCTTGGCTGACCGCGAAGGAACCGAAGCCATCGGGGAGCGACTTTTTCCAGAGCCGACGGGGCCCGCCCACCGGCCATTCTTTAAGGATGCGTTCGGAGGAGGTTCCGTCGTGATTGGGGCCGCGGTATTGAGGCCAGTCACCGCCCTGGATAACACTGGCGGCCAGCAGCAAGCCGGCCATGCTTCCCCTCATCAAGCGATGCTTACAGCGTCGCAGAACAACATTGATTCTCATTCTTTGCAATTTAGCACGAAATGTGCCGCCACCGCCATGGCAAGATCCATGACAAGATCGACCTTGCATTAGTTTCTGTGTGTGTTCAATAATCTCCGCGTGCAGATATGGACAGCATCAAAGCGGTTGCATGGAGTCGGCCTGTTCGCCGTCACCGGTGCGATGTTGGTTTTATGGCTGGCCACATTCGCGCTCGCAGCTTCTCCGCAACTTCACCACCTGCTGCATCAAGACGCTCAAAGCGTTGATCATCATTGTCTCATCACTCAGATCAAGGACCACCCGGTGCTGGCCGGTTTCGCAACAGTTGTCGTTCCGGTTCCGCCGCTGGTTGGCCTCGGACCGGCTTGCTGCACCGACGTTCGATTTCTTCCCACCTTCGATTACCGACTGTCTCCCAGTCGCGCTCCGCCCTCGGTCATTTCTTCCATCACGGTTGTTGGTTAGAGGCGGGCTAATCGGCTCCCGGCCTTCGGCGCTCAACCTTCAATCCTCCTTTGGTTCCTGACGGATGGGAGTCATTAGCTCTTGCGGACGCATAATGCGACCGCCCCATTGAAGAAATGATATGAAAATGGCAAGACTTTTAGGCTGGTCTGCCGCCCTCTGCCTGGCCGCGATGGCGGTGCAGGCCCAGGAGGCAAATCAGCTCGAAAAATTCGATCAGCAGTTGCAGCAGATGCAGCAGAACTTCGATAAAATCACCCGCGCCCAGCGTGAGGAAAACGAGGCGTTGAAGAAACAGTTGGAGGAAGTGCGCCAGAAGCTGTCGGAACTCAGCGCCGAGCAGCAGAGGCAAAAAGCTGCGCCGGTCGCTGCGCCGCTGGCCGCACCGCCAGTGGCGCCATCGCCGCCTGCCGCTCCGACAACGCCTCCTGCTACGGTGGCCACCGCTCCACCGGAGCCGCAGAAAGCCTGGTCGCCGACCTCGCCGATCACGCTTTTCGGCGGCCAGAGGAACTATCTGAACCTCTCGTTCGACGGCCTGTTTAGCGCGGGCACATCCACCGCCGGCGACATCGAGCGTCTGGAACTCGGTGGCCACGACCCCATCCAACGCGGGTTCACCGTGCAGAATGTGGAGACCGTGTTCGAAGGGAAGGTGGACCCGTATTTTCGCGGCCAGGGCAACGTGGTTTTGCAGATTGACGCGGGCGGTGAAACAATTCTCGAAATGGAGGAGGCCTACCTGGAGACGTTGGCGTTGCCTCTGGGTTTGCAGGCCAAGGCCGGCACCTTTTTCACCGAGTTCGGCCGGCTCAATCCGACGCATCCCCACACGTGGGACTTTGTGGACCAGCCTCTGGTCAATGGGCGATTCTTTGGCGGGGATGGCTTGCGCAATCCCGGCGGCCGGATTTCGTGGCTCGTCCCGACTCCCTTCTACTCCGAACTGTTTTTTACGGTGCAAAACAGCCAGGGCGAAACCGCCCTCAGCTTTCGCAACGATCACGAAGGCGGACTGTTCTTCGGGCGTCCGCATACCCAGGAGAGAGTCAGGGATTTTGGCGATATGCTTTTCGTGCCGCGCTATGCGGCTTCATTTAACCTCAGCGACGCGCAGACGCTGGTAACGGGCACTTCCGCCGCCTTCGGTCCGAACAGCAGCGGGACCGGCGCCGACACGCAAATCTACGGCGTCGATCTGTTCTGGAAATGGAAATCGCCCCGG
Source organism: uncultured Verrucomicrobiota bacterium (assembly GCA_964363225.1). GTDB lineage: Bacteria > Verrucomicrobiota > Verrucomicrobiia > Limisphaerales > CAYIIH01 > CAYIIH01. The sequence continues at coordinate 23,238 of CAYIIH010000044.1, forward strand.
CAACACTCGGGCTTTCCTTTTGTCAACTGGCAGACCGAAGCGATGCTGCGCAAGTACCAGGCGGAAGATTTTACCAACGCCGGTGACGATTTGAACGCCAACGGCGCCATCGGCCCCGGCGAAGCGGACGTCTTTGGCGACGGCGCCATTCACGCGCTCCCCCGTGAGGCCTTGACCGATTACGGCTTTTACTCCCAGGTCGCCTACGGGATCAGAAAGGGTTGGGTGGCGGCGCTGCGCGGCGAGTATCTGTTTCCTGAACAGAAGGGTTTGTATGAGGGCATCGCCAGCCCGGACCCCGACCGCGCCTCGCGCTGGCGCATTTCGCCCAACCTGACCTATTATCCGAGCGAGTTCTCCAAGATACGCCTGCAATACAACTACGATCACCGCAACGGCCTCGGCAATGACCATTCCGTTTGGGTCCAGTTTGAGTTCCTGCTCGGAAGTCACGCCGCGCACAAGTTCTAAACCATTTCACGAGGTAACGTTTATGAAAACCATCTGGAAACATTTGCTCGTCCTGCTCGCCTTCGCTCCGTTCGTGGCGCAGGCCCGGTTGAACGTCGTCGCGACCATCACTGACTTTGGCGCGATTGCCGAGGCCATCGGCGGCGACAAAGTGAAAGTCACCTCCATTGCCAGAGGCACCGAAGACGCGCATTTTGTCGATGCCCGCCCGAGCTTCATCCGCATGCTCAATCAGGCGGACGTGCTCATCGAAGGCGGCGCGGAACTGGAAATCGGCTGGTTGCCGACCTTGGTCAACAGCGCGCGCAACGGCAAGATTCTGTCCGATGCGCCGGGGCACGTGATTCTGTCCCCCCACCTCCGTCTGCTGGAAGTCCCCACCGGACCGGTGGACCGGTCCATGGGCGATGTTCATCCGCTTGGCAACCCGCACTTTTGGTCCGATCCGGCCAACGGCAAGATCATGGCCAAGGTTTTGGCGGAGAGGTTCGGCCGGCTCGAGCCGTCCAATGCGGCCGAATTTCAAGCCAATCTCCGGAAGTTCCACGAGCGGCTCGACCAAAAGACCGTCGAGTGGACGAAGCTGCTGGAGCCGCATCGCGGAACCAAGGTGGCCACGTATCACAAATCGTTCGACTATTTTCTCGAACGCTTCGGCCTGGTGCTGGCCGGAACCATCGAGCCCAAGCCGGGCATTGAGCCGTCGCCGAGTTACATCAATGCGCTCATTCCCCGGCTCAAGACCGAGGGGGTGAGACTGGTGATAGTCGAGCCGTTCCGTCCGCGCAAGTCGCCCGAGTTTGTCGCACAAGCCATTGGAGCGAAGCTGCTCATTCTACCCGAAAAAGTGGGCGGCCATGAAAAAGTTAAAGACTACTTCAGCCTGTTTGACTATAATGTGGCGCAGATTGTGGCAGCCCTGAAGGAACCAAAGTGACCGATGAATTGCTGCTAAGCCTCGACCACGTGGCGGTCGGCTACGGCCGCCGTGTCATTTTGCCGGATGTCAGCCTCAGCCTCCGGCGCGGCAGTTTTACTGGATTGCTGGGCGCGAATGGCTCCGGCAAATCGACCCTCCTCAAGACCGTTCTCGGCATTTTGCCGTCGTTGCAGGGGCGGATGGCGCTCAATCCCATCGATGGCCGGACGCCGGTGTTGGGCTACATGCCGCAGCGCGAATCGCTGGACCCCATTTATCCGCTCTCCAGTTTCGAGGTGGTGCTGATGGCGGCGTGCGGTCGGGTCGGGCCGGGACGATTCATCAACAAGAGCGAACACGGCTTTGCGCGCCAATGCCTGGCTGAAACCGGCGCGGCCGATCTCGCTGCCAAGCCCTTCTCGCAACTTTCCGGAGGACAAAAGCAGCGGGTGCTGATGGCCCGCGCGCTGGCAACGAGACCGGATTTCCTGTTGCTCGACGAACCGACCGCCGGCATCGATGCCCATGCCACCCAAGCCATCATGGGAGTGCTGAAGACCATTCACGCGCAGCGGCGTCAGACCATCCTCCTGGTCAGCCACGATCTGACGACCGTCCGGCAATACGCCGCCGACGTCATCTGGCTCCACGGGGGCAAAGTCTTGCATGGGGCGGTCAGCGAATTGCTGAGCCGCGACAAAATCGAGGAATTGCTCGACCTGGAGTTTCGCTGATATGGACACGCTGCGCGAGATTTTCAGCCCCGACTTTCTGCTCCGCAATTCGATTTACATCAGTCTGTTGGTGGGTTTGGTCTGCCCCTTGGTCGGGGTCTATCTCATTTTGCGCCGGCTCATTTTCATGGGCGTGGCGCTGCCGCAGATTTCTTCCTGCGGGATCGCCTTCGCCTTTGCCCTCCAAGCCTGGGGAATCATTCCCCACATCCACGAGAGCGAGCACAGTCTGGCGTTCATCGGCTCAACGCTCTTCACGATTCCCACCATCCTGCTGTTGTCGTTGCTGGTGCGCCGCGGCAGCGGGTCCGTGGAAGGCCGTTTGGGCACGGTTTATGTGTTGGCCGGCGCGTGGAGCATTCTCTTGCTGGTCACAAATCCATTGGGCGAACATGGGTTGCTCGACATGCTCAAGGGAGAAATCATCGCCGTTTCCGACGCAGACTTGGCAGGAACAGCAGCGACCTTTGGCGCCGTCGTTTTGATCATCTTCTTCTTCCGGAAGGAATTCCTCCTGGTCTCGTTTGACCGTGACATGGCCATCACGCTCAAGAAGAACGTGATCTTTTGGGACGCGCTGCTGTTTTTGCTGATTGGCCTGACTATTTCGATGGCGGTGTTAAGCGTCGGTCCACTGGTGGCTTTTGGATTTCTGCTCATGCCGCCGCTCATCGCTCATCTGTTTGGCCGCAACATGCGGCAATTTGCGTTGATTGCTTCTGGCATTGGCGGCTGCAGTGCATTCGTGGGTTTTTGCGTCGCCTACCGGTTGGATTATCCGGTCGGCCCCACGGACGTGGCCCTGCTTGGAGTTGTTTATTTTCTGTGTTTTGCCGCGAAAAAACTGTGGCTGCTTTGCCGGCACGAAGCGGTCCAACAATCGTGAGTTCTACCAGCGAAGCCGGAAGGGGAGGTCTGACTGGCTTG
>CAYIIH010000044.1:26388-28147 GCA_964363225.1 uncultured Verrucomicrobiota bacterium
GACCTCTGCAAAGTGTAAACCTTGCGGTCTGCGCTCAACCATCTCACGAGATAGCCACCGGTTGCTCCCTTTTCCACGCTGATGACCTTTAGGACGGCGTTGGGGTTCGTTGGGTCTGTGCCAGCAAGAAACTCCTGCCAATTGGAATGCCCATCAAGATCGCTATCGGCAGAGCGCACGGCAGCCGTCGGGTTCCCAAAATAAAGCTGTTCCCAAGCATCAGGCAAACCGTCCGCGTCTGAATCCGAAGCAAGGCCCAATGGATCCGGATTGGCAGATAAGATTGCCGGATTGACCATGCCCAGGAATTGGTATTCGACTTCGGCCCGAACCTGTTTATCCCCGCTCTCACCAGCGGGAACTTGGACAGTGTAAACCATTTTAATTGGACTGGAAGGCAGAGTTCCTGTCCAAAGGATTTCCCCAAAATTCACTTCTGGATTTCCACTGCCTGAAGCCGATGCCAGCGTCCAGCCACTAGGCAACCGTGGCCGCCAGAGCAGTGAAAGCAGCTTGTTGGTGAAGATGAAACTGTTGGTGACTGTCACACTATTGCCCGGCGTATAAGTTGCCGCTGCATGCTGATTAATGATCGGCCCACTGGCTAAAGCGCTCAATGGCAATGGGTCAGGACTAGCAAATGCAGTTGCTGGATTAACCATTCCTGAAGATTGATATTCGACTTCGGCTCGAATCTGCTTCATTCCAGTTTCACTCGATGGAATTTGAACGATGTAAACCATCTTGATAGGGCTCGGAGGCAAAGTTCCTGTCCAGAGGATTTCGCCGAAGTTCACTTCGGGATTTCCATCGCCAGAGGCTGAGACCAAAACCCAGCCACTGGGCAACCGTGGCCGCCAAAGCAACGAGAGCAACTGGTTGGAATAGGTGAAACTGTTGGTGACCGTTAAAGAGCTGCCTGGTGCGTAGGCCGCTGCCGTCTGGTGGGTGATTGTGGGTTCATTTGTCACACTGCTTAGTTGCAGAGGGTCTGGGCTGGCAAATCCAGTGGCGGGATTGACCATCCCAACCAACTGGTATTCGACTTGTCCACGTAGCTCCTTTGCTCCGGTAGCGCCGCTCGGAACCTGCACGGTGTAAACCATCCTGATTGGGCTGGGCGGCAATGCCCCAGTCCACAGAATCTCTCCAAACAGAAACTCCGGATTCCCATTCCCCTGCACCGCCGTTACCGTCCAGCCACCGGGCAACTGCGGTCGCATGAGCAACGACAACAACGTCCCCGTGTAGCCAAAACTGTTGGTCACCGTCAATGTCGCTCCCGGCGTGTAGTTCGCTGCACTCGACTGCGTTGCCGTTGGCCCTCCACCGCCCTCCACCTTGATGTCCACCGCTGCCGAAGTCGCCGCCGCACCCTGATTGTCGGTCGCGTTGGCCGTCAGCCAATAGTCTCCTGCCCCAACATTCGACCACACAAAACTGTAGGGGACAGTCGTGTCCTCACCCAGCTTCGTCGCGCCTTCATAAAACTCCACCTTCGCCACCTGCCCGTCACTGTCCGTCGCCTCTGCCGTAATCGTCACCGTCGCTGGCGCAGTAAACCGCACACCCGCAGCCGGACTTGTGATCGCCACTGTCGGTGGCTTGTTGATCTGAGGTTCGCTATTCACGACCAATGGATTCGGATCAGCGTAGGCACTGGCCGGATTGGCCATCCCAATCAACTGATATTCGACTTGCCCGCGTAGCTCCTTTGCTCCGGTAGCGCCGCTCGGAACCTGCACGGTGTAAACCATCC
>CAYIIH010000044.1:28247-31269 GCA_964363225.1 uncultured Verrucomicrobiota bacterium
CGCCGTTACCGTCCAGCCACCGGGCAACTGCGGTCGCATGAGCAACGACAACAACTGCCCTGAATAGGCGAAGCTGTTGGTGACCGTGAAAGCGCTTCCCGATGTGTAAACGGGCGACGTTTCATGATTTATAGTTGGCTGGCCCAAGGCAAAACCTCCTGTCAAAAAACACAGTAGGGCCGACCCAGCCAAGCCGGCCTTGATGTCAAGCAATTGCATAATCAAGCCTCTGTTAAGGACTTAGGAGAATTAAGGCAACAAGCGGGCTCGATAGAAGCGATTCCCTTGACTGACGGCTTTCTCATCGAGAATTTGAATCGTGCCGTCAGTCGCGGCAGCGGTGGCCAAAGGATTCCAATTAACAAAATCGCTGGAGGCTTGAATCTCATATTCCTTCCCGGCTTCCGCGCGCAAGCTCAGTTGCACCTTTCCGTCCGGCAAGGTTTCGACCGCGCTAATCTGGCAAAAACCGCTGCCTTCAGCGCCCATCATCATAGGATCAGGCCCCGCCTGGTGGCTCATGGGATTGGAATGGCCAACCCACTGGCATTCCACCTGGCCGTGAATCTCTTTCTGGCCTGTCTCATCGGGCGGCACTTCTACCATGTAAGTCATGTGAATCGGGCTGGGCGGAATTGCACCGGTCCAAAGGATTTCTCCATGGTTCACTTCTGGGTCGCCGTCACCAGTGACCGCCGTGACTTGCCAGCCTGCCGGCAAGAGTGGTCGCCAGAGCAATCCTAAAGGTTTTTCGGTGTAGGCAACGCTGTTGGCAACTGATAGCGAACCACCTTGACGATACGTAGCCGCGGATTCCTGTTTAACGGCCAGCTTGGGCTGCGCCGCAACAGTAACGCTTTTCGCGCTTAATGTGCCACCGCCGCTTCCTGGAGCATAGCCATCCAAACCGCTCGTGTCCGCGTGATAACCACCTGCTCGCCAATATGATAAAACGCGGTTCGCCTCTGTTCCGTCGATTAACCACGGGGCATCGCGATAATCTGCCTTGTGGCGAGTTCCAGCCGTACTGCCGGTCCCAGGCGCGTATCCGTCCAGGCCGGCCACTTCCGCATGATAAGACCCGGCCCGCCAATAAGACAAAACGCGATTTGCCTCGGTTCCATCGATCACCCAGAACGTCGCGCGATAATCCGCCGTGTGATAGTCAGTGCCCGTCGAGGCCGGGTAATTCGCGGTGGCAATATCGCTATCCAACATTCCTGATTTGAAAGCGCGGGCTTTCAACGTGGTCGCGGCGGTCAGCGATAACGGACTTGAATAAACCGTGGATGACGCCGTCGGATCGGTGCCATCGGTGGTGTAGCGAATGGTGGCGCCTGACGTCGTGTTCGAAATGGTCACGGTCACCGGAACCGTTGCCCCAGAAGCTGGCGCGAACGTTGGCGTAGCAACTCGACTGCTTGCTGTAGCTACCAACTGGATGTAATTCGCTTGATTCGTGACGCCAGCATCATTGCTGGAGGTAAGCGTAACAGTGATGGTGTACTCACTGGTGGCAGGATCTGGAGCTATCCATACGGGACTAGCATTCGTTGAACTCGTGGTGTTGCTGTCTTGAAACCTTCCTCCGCTGCACTGCCAATTGTAAATCAAAGGATAGCCCCAAGTGTCGTTAGCGAGCACAGCACATTGGGCAATGCCCCCCGGAACGACTGGATTGGGGTTTCCCCTCGGATTTTGAATGAGCCGGATTTCGTGCGCGGCGTTGTTCGAAATCAGCACGTCATCGATTTGCAGGTCAACGGAGCCCCCATAGTAATACTTCGAGGCCCGGAATCGGATGGCCACTTGGCTTAATCCCACCAAGCTGCTCAAATCTCTTTGTACGCGGCTCCAGTTGGAGTTTTGAGCACCCAGTGCGCTTCCGAGCGCAGTCCAACTTTTGCCTCCATCGACAGATGCCTCCACGTACAGACCATGGTTCGGACTGTTGTCGGCCCCGGCTTTCCACCAAAAAGACAATTGCGGATTGGCCGCCGCGCGCAAATCCACCGTTCCAGCCAAGGTCAAAGACTCGTCATGGTAGCCCCGGCCCAAGTCCCCCATCTGAAAACGCCAACTCTTGCCCCCAGCGCTTTGCGAGCTGCCCCCAACCTGCTTCCAGGCCGAGGCCAGCCAGTTCGTCTCGGCAGCGTCGGAATCCAGATTGTCAGTCAGGGGATAGGCCGCCGCTGCCCCGTTGTTCTTGACCTCCACATCGTCGATGTACCAGCCATCATACCGGTTCTGAGCGTCGGTCACGATCCGAAACCGGACCAACACCAAATCCCCGGCATACGGCGAGAGATCAATCCGTGCGTTATACCAGTTGGTGCCCCCCGATCCGGTCACGGCAAACAGTTGGGTCCAATTGTTCCCGTCGTCCTTGGAAACCTCCACAAACCCAAAATCCTTGCCTTGCTCCAAGGCATACCGCTGCCAAAAACTTAAATACGGACGAGACGCCACCTGCGAATTCACACGCAAGATAGCCGACCGGTTCAGGTTGTTAGCGTAACTGGTCTCCGGGCTGTCCGTCCAAGAACGCCCCCCGCTATGGGCCTGCTCGGTCGTAATCCCCCAGGGCCGATCCCCCGCCCAGTTGGCATCCCCACTTTCCAGGCCGTCAACAAATGGAAAACTGATGATCATGTTTCCCCACGACGTCTTATATTGGAAGTCGCCTACACCCCAGTTGTGCAATCCTTGCGTATCCCAAACCAGCAGCCGAAAATAGTAATTCTGACCGCAGATATCCAATCCTGGGTCCTCAAAGGAAAGCGTGTTTCGATTCGTGATGGTGGCTACCAGGGTGTCGCCGCTGTCCACGCTGGCGCTGGTGGAACGATAGATTGCATACGCAGCAAAATCGGATGCGCTTGAAGCTTGCCAGGAAACCAGCGCCTGATGTCTGGGATCGGTTCCACCGGAAACCTGAATGGTCACGTCCCGGGGCGCTTCATCCACCAGCACGTCATCGATTTGCAGGTCAACGGAGCCCCCATAGTAATACTTCGAGGCC
>CAYIIH010000045.1:0-12251 GCA_964363225.1 uncultured Verrucomicrobiota bacterium
TGTCCGCTCGGCGGGGGAAGCGGACAAGAATGTCCGCGCTCCAAAGGCGCTTGCACCCGCAACGGCGGCACCGTCGCAAGCCGATTTGCCTGTGCTTCAGAACGTGTTTCCGAATTCGCAACCAGCGCTGGCGGGCCGTGGCCAGGAATTGATGCTGCTCTACGTCACGGACAACGGGGCGTCGAACGCGCTTCAGTTCACGGACATCAAGTGGACGCGGTTCGACGGGACGAACTGGAGCGTGCCAGCCACGATTCACGCGAACACGCAAGCTGAGTTTTCGCCACAGGTGACCTACGATGGCAACGGTGACGCCATCGCGGTGTGGGAACGGGTGGCGGACGCGAACTTCAACCAGACAAACTTAACGGCGATGGCGGCGCAGATGGAGATCGTGTGGGCGCGGTGGAATCGGGGGAGCGGGGCGTGGACCGCGCCGGTGGCGTTGACCGCGAACGGCTATCTTGATCACGCGCCGCTGGTGAGCGGGCCGCTGGCCGATGGCAGCGTGCTGGCGGTGTGGACCCGAAATTACGCCAACCAGTTGATGGGGACCGGGCCAGTTGGCGGGGAGGAGAATGACCGGGTGATGTGGGCCAAGTGGAGCGCTGCCAGTCAAACTTGGAGCGCGCCCTTGGCATTGCTGTCCGACTTGCCCTATCGGCTTTCGCAATCGCTGTCGGGCGTCAGCAACCGCGCGGTCTATGCGTGGACCCGCGACCTCGATGGGGTGCTGACGAACGCGGCCGACCAGCAGGTGTTTTACTGCGCGTGGAGTAATGGTGTCTGGAGCGCGGCCACGCAATTCACCGCCAACACGGATGGGAATCGCAATGCGCGGGTGTCGGTCGGACCGGACGGGCATAGTTATCTGGTCTGGCAGAGCGGGACGAACTTGGTGTTGAGCCGGGATTTCTCGACGAATTCCACCCTGGTCCGCGCCGACTCGCAAACAGCGGGCTTTGCGGATTACGCGATGACGATTGGCCCGGCGGGCAATCTGGCGTTGCTCTGGCAGGAGATGAGCCAAGCCGGGTCGGATGCGCATTACCGTGTGCTGGACCCGGCTTCGACGACGTGGAGCAAGGACGCGCAACTGTTCAATGACCCGCCGCTGGAACGGTCGTTTGCGCCGGTGTGGGATGCCGTGGGCAACCTGACTGTTGCTTACAACAAAGTGGAGATCATCTACGTCAACAAGACGGTGACGCTGGAAGGTGGCGGGTCGGTGACAATTACCAACGTGCCGCAGCCGGGCCGGGTGGATTTGTGCGTAACCAAGCGGCGCCTGATCAAGGACGTGACGCTGGCGGCGGGGGACTTCACGGTGGAGGCGGAGAATTACCTGCCCGGTGCGGCGGTCAATTTGGCGGCCACGCTGCGGAACTCCGGCGACGTGGCGGTGAGCAATGCGGTGGTGGCCTTCTACGACGGCAAACCCGCCAGCGGTGGCGTGCTCATCACTAACATCACGGTGGCCGGCTGGTTGGAGGGCGCGGCGACAAACACGGTCAACGTGCTTTGGGTGGTCCCTGAGCCGGCGACGAATCATGTGCTGTATGCCGTGGCAGACCCGGCGGGCGCGCTCACGGAGTTTAACGAGGGGAACAACATACAGGCGTTGAGCATCGGCGGCACGGATTTGGCGGTGTCGCTGGTCAGCCAGTCGGCGGAGGCGAATGGGGCAGTGCGGGTGATTGCCCAGGTGCAGAATCTCGGCGCACCGACGGCAACAAACAGCGTGTTGGCGATACGGCGAAACGGCGATACGGCGACTCCGTTGGCCACGGTGGACGTGCCGATGCTGGAGCCGGGAAGATTGGCGCAAGTGGCGCTCGATCTTCCGCCCGGCACTCAACCGGAAGGCGAAACGATTTACCGGCTGTTTGCCGATGAGACGCGCGTGACCGGCGATGTCAATATGAGTAATAACACGACGGCGTTTGCCGTGAACCTGTGGCTGGACGCGGACGACGACGGGATGCCGGATGGATGGGAGCAGGCGCATGGCCTGGATCCGCACAACCCAGCGGATGCTGCGCCAGACAACGATAGCGACGGTTTGAGCAACCTGGCGGAGTATCGCACCGGAACCGACCCAAACGATCGTCGTTCGTACTTGCGGATTGCGTCGATCAGTGTGGCTGGGGCGAATGGAGTGCAGGTTGCCTGGGGCTCGACGCCGAATCATTTGTATTCGATTCAGCGTTCTTCCGACTTGGAGGCAGGAAATGGGGGCTTCGCGACTTTGTCGCAACACATTCTGGCGACGGCGCCCGAAAACGTCTATTGGGACGCTACGGCCACGAATTCCGGGCCTTATTTCTATCGGGTGAAAGTGGAGTAATTCTGAACCAGCAAAGTCCTTGGCATTCCGTTCTCAAGCAAGCGGCGTGCCAAGCCGCGGTCAACCCTGGCGCCATCCAGGTCACTTGGCGCAAGCGGGTTCCACTGGCCGGCACCAGCCCACCCTCGGATTACAGCACCACCACGAATAAATATTTGCTCGAATCCGGACGGTACTACCGGCTGAACGCCGTCCGTTACGTCGTCTCCGGTGGGGCCGTCAAACCGCCGCGAAAGATTTACTGGACCGAAAGCAGTTTTAGCCGTGTGGGTAAGCCGATTCGGGTACCCAACGGTTTGGTCGGTGCCATCCAAGTGGTCTATAATAATGGCGTCCCCGAGTACGTGGACACGGAGTACGTTTCCACGGGTGAAACTCCGATGATCCAGCCACCGGCTGACCCGAACGATCCGGCCGAAGGTCTGCAAGAAAAGCGGACACTCTGGTATGACGGACTGCAGGGAATGATCCACGCCTACAATCGGGAAGGCCGGGTGTTCATGGAACTGTTAGGGGACGCGCGGGGGCCCAGTGAGCGCGTCTCGCTCGGCTATGAGATCGTTGATATCATCCGCGAGCCGAGCCTGGAAGACGTCACCGTCGAACTGGGCGAGCGGCTGACGGCCTACGCCGATGGCGAGGACGATTCGGAACTGTTCCCGGAAGAAATCATCCAGACCAGCGGTGTGGGCACGGCGTTTGTGTACCGTCAGGTGGTCAAAGGCAGCGAACGGGCCACTTTCTACGCGGTGCGCGAGACACGCAATCCGAACGATCAATTGGTTCATTGGCTGGAGCGGGGGGAAATGGGCTTGCTCTGGCCGAAGTTGACCGTGCGTTACAACCTGATCTGGCCCGACGACGTCGCTAAATACAGCCATTACGTCCGGCCGCTGGTCGCGACGCAAAGCGAGGCGGAGGAAACGGCCGTCACCCTGCCCACGCAAAACGCGCCCTTTATTTATGAAGACCTCGATCAGCCCCGGGAGTTCCTCACGCCGGATTTGAGGTTCTACACCTTCCTGACGCCAGCCGTCCCGGCGCACCGCACGTTGATCCGGTTCACGGCAGGGAACACCGTGGCTTTCGAGAGGATTTTTTCCTGGCTCGACGAAAATCTCAAGAGTGGTGTCTGGCCCGACGGGAGCACCGCCACGCGGCTCTCCGCCTGGAACGGCCAGACCAAGAGGCTGGAGTTTCCCACCGAGGATACATTTGCCGCCCCCCGGGTGATTAACCTGACGGTGCGGGTCGGCCGGCGAATCCCACCGCCGAATGGCGAGTTGGGGGCGACGGCAGACGAAGACTATTGGGCGGGTCATCTGCGCACCGCCGTTGGCACCTCCTACCACCCTGGGGCCTACATTGACCCATTTGCCAGTGGTTTCACTGAGGCGCAGCGGGGCGCCATCATTCCCGTGAATGCGATTCCGAACCGGAATCAGCTCGAGGTCTGGTGGTTCCGCAAGAACCGGTTCGAGCACCTGGCGGGCTATGGCACCATCCTGTGGCCCTCGGTGCTGGGCCGCTACACCATCGCGTGGCCGGCGAATCCGCGCGAGATCGTCCTGGCCAGCAACGATGGCAGCGGCGGCTTGGTCAGCCTCGAGGCTAAAGGCAGCATCTACTATCAAAACGACCGCACTCAGCATGGCTACAATCCCAACGAGGAACATGCGCTCATGATCGGCGGGCAGGCTTACGCCTTGCGGGATGACCTCAATGTGATCTCGGCGGATGACAGTTACACCTCGGAACCCTGCGTCCTCCTGGAGTACACCGAAGCGGACCGGCGTCCGGCCATGATCGCCTTCAAGGTGCTGCGGGAAAAGCCCGCGGCCGGCATTGTTTTCAATTACACCGTCGAGGCGGGCACGATCCTCCAGGCGCCCATGCCGATGCCGCTGCTGGAGCGGCCGCTCGTGGCCCGGGAGACCGGCGAACCCTTCCGGAGCTTGAATCAGGAGTTGCTCACCGCTGAAGCGCTCCAGGATTCCTTTTCGCCGGGCAACACGGCGGTGGACTACGCCCGATTCACCTTGCAGGATCGAAAGGGCAACGTGTGGGTGTACCGCGGTCCGCACGATGCCACCGACGTTTCCTCGATGACGATGAAGTTCTATTACAAGACGCTTCCGGGCTTCTTTTTTCCCAGCCGACCGCTCGAGAATCAGCCGCCGGTGGGTACCATCACTCCGTATTTGCGCGTGATTCTCCCGGACGGTCAATTCGAGGGGGCCGACATTGCCGGCGACGCGAATGGCGACCGGGTTGGTGATGGCAATCCACTGCCGATCGTCTATCGTCCAAGTTGGCCGGTGAATGCTCCGGTGATGCTGCGGGCCGAAACGCTGACGTTACCCAAGCGCGGCCTGCCTTCCGTCCGCGGACAAACGAGTCTGGAAATCGTTTACGAGCAGTCCCACCTGCATCGGGATGGCTCCTCGAGGTTGCTTATTGATCGGGCGAGTCGGACCGTCCGGCTGCACGATCCGACCCGCGAAAAGGAATTCTTCCTCTGGCCGCGCAACGACGAAGAGGCGCTGGATCAGGCGAACGACGTGCCCCCGCCGGCACTTGGCGGGATTCCAGATTCCATCAAAACCCAACAGTACCGGGGAAAGACCTTTTTCCCGAATCTCCCACCCCACCTGGTCGAGCGGTTCTTTTTCGATCCGAATCGGGGAAGGTCCGGCGCCTTGGTGCTCAAGGGAAAATTCGTCGATGCGCCGCTCGGCGAGGATTATCTCCTGCTCAATGTGCTGGGGCAGAAGGACCTGCTAAATCTCGCCGACCTATGTCTGGCGGGAGATCTCAGAGAGGCCAAATGGGACGAGGCCATCGCGGGACTCGAAACAAAGATGGAACTGTTCGTGGAATCTCCGGCCAAGCCTGGCACCTACATCGTTCAGACCGACCAGACGGTGACGATCGGACCGGGGGAGCTGCCGGAGGTGATGAACGACGATGTGGCGGTGGATTCCTACGCGTTGACGGCGGTAGGCGGAGGTATTGGGTATGTGTCGCTGATCGCCGGCAATGGCCTGGCCTTCACTCCCCCGGAGGAACCCACCAGCGTGCTGGTTGTCAAAGTGGTGGACCGCTATTTTGCGGGCGAGGTGAAGGTCATCGAGTCCTCCAACCCGTTGAGCGAGTTGCTGACGATGCAGCAAGTGGTGGATCTGGCCGGCCAGGTTCAGGATTACGCCTTCGACTGGAAGATCGCCGCCGCCATCGATGGCCAGGAGCCGGCCGTGAATGAGAATACCCGCCGCCTGCTGCTCCCGGACAACAGCGCCTGGAAACACGTGCGCCTGCCCGCAAGCACGGATATGCCTCGCAGCATTCATCTCACCGCAGAGGCCAGAGTCACGGCGGATGTCCGGCAATCGGTGGAGGCGGTCAGCGAGGGCGAAGTGGTGCAACCGGGAAGTCCCCAAAGCATCATCTTCCGCGAATTCGACACTCCGCCCAACGCCCGGTACTCCCAGCTCTGGCTGAGCCTGAATCTCGATCCGTTCCTGGGGGCGAAAGTCTATGTCAACGGCATCCTGGTGGTGACGGCCAACCAGGGCGCGGGAGACACTCCGCCACGCTCGGCTCCACAAGGGTTCGAGCCGTTGTCCCGAGCCTATCGGATTGACAAGGATGTGCTCTTGGGTGGCGGGATTTCCGGCGCGTCCCTCCGCCATTGGATCGCCGTGGAACTCTTCTCCGCGGCGGACCCTGGAACGCGACAGACGTTCGATCTCAAAGTGGAAGCCTTCGAAGCGGTGGACCGGGTTCTGACGGGCCAGGACTGGCTCCCGTTGGAAGCAGAGAAATTCCTGGACGGCGTGCGGGCGGTTCTGGGAGGGACGGCCGATGTTCGGAGTTTGACGGACAATTACTTGATCATGCGCTACGGGCCCAAGGGACCGGGCGGCGCGGCACCAACCGTCTGGTCGGATTGGAGCGAGCCGCAACTGGCCGAGGGCTGGATCAAGCGGGTGCTCAAAGGCATCAATCCTTTCAACCAACGAGTGACGGACCTGTTCCAGAACCGGGTCAACACCGATGTCAGCCTGGTCACCCAGGCGGGGCCGCGTTGGGAGGGAGACGTGGCGCTCAATCTGGATTCCATCAATGATTACGGGCTGATTGAGATCTACGAGACCGTGCTCCGCCGCGGACGCATGTTGAGCATTGACGCCGGCATCAATTACGGTCCGGCCAACGACGCCCTCCTGCTGGCGGCCGGTTACTTGAACGACCTCTATATGATGGTGGTCAACGAGGCCTGGGCCGATGCCGCCAACCCCACCATCGGCATCGGCACCAAGGACAAGACCTACGGCGACATCGCCACCGCGCTCTTCTCTTTCAAAGGCCAGGTGCCCTCGCTCCTGGAGGAGGAGCTGGCCTTGCTGCGCGGACGCGATGATTTCCTGCAACCGGGCGTCGAGACACGGCCCGTCTATAATCGGCTGGTTTGGAACTACACCCGCGGGATTGATTCCGGGGAGGTCATCTATGCCCTCAACTACAACATCCTCGAGAACCAGGACCAGGGCGTCAATGGCGTCGTGGATGCCGACGATGCGCGGCGGATGTTCCCCCAGGGCCATGGCGATGCCTACGGCCATTACCTCACGGCGCTCAAGGGCTATTACTCGCTCCTGATGGACAACGACTTCGATTGGGTGCCCCGCACCGAAGCGGTCAACGTTCTTGGCAAGCCCGTCCAGGTGGATTATCTGGATGAGCGGAAGTTCGCCGCCGCGGCTGCGTCCGTGGCCCGCGCCGGGCGTCAGGTGTTCGATCTGAGCTGGCGGAAGGATTATCAAGCCAGCGCCGCCTCCGGCTGGAAACACTTTGCCGACGGGCGAAGCAATACCCGCCGGAAACTGCCGACGGCACGGCCTTGGGGAATGGACAATTGGGCCGCCCGAACCGGGCAGGGCGCTTATCTGAACTGGGTGATGGGCAACGCGATCCTCCCCGACCAGGATCCGGATCCGGACCATGAGGGCATCCAGAAGGTGGACCGCTCCACCGTTCCCGAACTCAAGGAAGTGGCTGCCCTGGCGGACGATTTGCAGACGGCCTCGGACAACGCGGAGGCGCACCTGTCGCCCTTGGGACTGCCGCAGGACAGCATCGCCTTTGACATCAACCCCAGTATCGTGGTGGGGGGCGAACCGGTTACTCACTTCGAGCAGGTGTACCAGCGGGCCTTGGCCGCGCTCAAGAATGCCTTGGCCGCCTTCGACGACGCCAAAGACGTCACCCGGCTGATGCGCTCCGAATCCGATTCGTTGGCCGATTCCCAGTCCCAGGTCGCCGAACAGGAATTGGCCTACGTGAACAAGTTGATCGAGCTTTACGGCACACCCTACCCGGACGATGTCGGACCGGGCCGGACTTACGCAGCAGGCTATACCGGACCGGATTATCTGCACTACATATCTGCACTACATGTATGTGGATCTGGCGGAATTGGCCTATAACAAGGCATTCGACCCGGCCAAAACCGTCGTTTACAAAGTTGATTCCCAATTGTTCCCGACCTCCGAAGGGCATGATTTGCTTTACTTGGAGAAGCTGTTTGACAACTGGAACTCCATCATTCCGGCCGTGTCGCCAGACTACAAGAGTGGCGCGCAGTACGTGGAGTACGTGCTCGGGCCGCATGGTTTCTTCGGCAAGCCGCCGGAATGGCAGAGTAAGCGGCCCAGCCCTGGGCAGATTCAGCAAGCGGTTTCCCAGATCATTCAAGCCCGGAATCAGACAGCCAGCGCCTTTATTGACGCCGACTGGGCCAAGTGGGTGGTGGACAAGTCCATCCAGATGTTCAAGTACCGCGTGGATAAGCATAAAGATATTGTGGGTTTGCAGGCGGGTATGGTGGTCGCCCAGGACTTGATCGATGCGGTGCAAATGACGGACGAGTTAATTCACGAGACTGTCGCTCTGGGTAAATACCAACTGGAGACCTGGACAGACCTCGCTGTGGCCGATCTCATGTTCGTTGTTGGAACTGCAAACGGGACCAGTGCATCCAGTAAGCCACTACAATTAAGCATGGTCGCTTTGAGATCGGTCGGGGGTGGAATATTAGACGGGCTGGCCCTGTCGAGTTCGATTATAGCCAAGAGCCTTCAGTTGGCGACCGATTCTGCTCTCCGCGGCACGGAATTGGGAATCCAGTCTATCGAGTGGGATCAGGAGGTAAGAAGCGAGGTGATTGAAATTGGCAACAATCTGTCGAGTCTCCAAGCCACGGTCTTCCCCATCAACTCGCGGCTGCAGGAACTGGATGATGCGCGACGCAACTACCGTTCGCTAGTCGCAGAGGGCGACCGGATTCAGGCAGAGCGCGAGGTCTTCCGCCAACGCGCCGCCGCGATCATCCAAGGATTCAGGACGCGCGACGCGGCCTTCCGGGTCTTCAGGAACGAAAAGCTCGAACGTTACAAGAGCTTGTTCGACCTCGCCGCGCGTTACGCCCTGCTGGCGGCCAACGCCTACGATTACGAAACGGGCCTGCTCCATACCAAGGCGGGCCAGGAGTTCGTGCAAAGGATCATCAGCTCGCGCGCCCTCGGGGTCGTGCGCGACGGCGAACCGCAATTCGCCGGCAGCAACACCGGCGATCCCGGCCTCTCCAGCGCCCTGGCCGAGATGAAGGCCGACTGGGACGTGCTTAAGGGCCGGTTGGGCTTCAATAATCCCGATGCCTACGGAACCACCGTCTCGCTCCGGACCGAGAACTACCGCATCCTGCCGGGAACCGAAGGCATTCAAAAATGGCAGGACATCCTGCATGTCGCCCGCCGGGATGATGTGCTGGCCGATGAAGACGTGCGGCGTTATTGCCTGCAAATTGGCGCGGACAAGGGCTTGCCCGTGCCCGGAATCGTCCTGGAATTCAGCACCACGATCACGGAGGGCTTGAACTTGTTTGGCCGCGCGCTGGCGGGCGGGGATCACGACTTCAGCCAGAGTTCCTTCGCCACAAAAATCTTTGCCGTCGGTGTCGCCCTCGAGGGCTACCGCGGCATGGAGGATCCCTCCGCCAATAGTACGGCCGTCGATTTTGCCGGGGGGACTTCTCCCAGCGATCCTTCGGTGCCCTTCCTTGATTCCAAGGCGCTGTCGGCCACGCCCGATGTCTATCTGATCCCGGTGGGCGTCGATTCCATGCGCAGTCCGCCGCTGGGCGACGCCAGCGAGGTGCGGACCTGGGCTGTCCAGGATGTCACCATCCCGCTGCCGTTCAACATCGGCGGGTCGGGCTTTTCGAGCAAGAAACTGTGGCAGTCCAGTGAGTCCTTGATGGAAGGTCTCTTCAGCATCCGCAAGCATCAGTCCTTCCGCCCGGTTTCGTCGGGCAGGCTGTTCGGTGAAATCACCTCCGGCGGAGGCGGACAACTGGAGCCGTCTCAATACACCAACCGGCGGTTGATCGGGCGCTCCGTCTGGAACAGCAAATGGAAGCTCGTCATTCCCGGCCGCGAGTTGCTCAATGATCCCAAGGAAGGCTTGGATCGGCTCATTCAGACGGTCACCGATGTCAGATTGCACTTCGTGACCTACTCTTACGCGGGCCACTAGAATTCACAGACCATCTCACTGCCTATGAAATCATTTCAGACAAACAACCGGTTGCCCGTGGGTTGGGCTGTCGCCCTGGCCATTGGGATGGGGCTTTCCGTGCAGGCGTATCCGCCCGCGCCGCATCATCTTTTCTATGGCCAGGTGCGGGACGGAACCGGCAACCCGCTCCAGGCCTCCGGCGCGGAAGTCATCCTCGAAACGGGCTCAGGGGTTCAGGTCAAGGCATTGATCGGCGCCAGCGAACCGGGTGTCAACTATCGCCTCCCGGTGCCGATGGACGCGGGAATCACCGATGACCTCTACAAGCCCACTGCGCTCCGCCCCACCGTGCCCTTCAAGATCAAGGTGCGGATGGGCAAAACCGTCTATCTGCCCATCGAAATGCGTGGCGATTACTCGAAAATGGGTCAGCCCGGGGCAAGCACCCGGTTGGATCTCACCTTGGGTGAAGATGCCGATGGAGACGGATTGCCGGACGCCTGGGAGCGCGCTTTGATCAGTGAGTCCGGCGGGAAGAAGGGCCTGGGTGACATCCGCCCTGGAGACGACTTCGACGGCGACGGCCTCAGCAACTTCAACGAGTACCTGGCCGGCACCTACGCGTTTGACAGCGAGGACGGATTCTCCCTCAAGGCGGTGCCGAACCCGGGCGGCGAGCCGATCCTGGAGTTCACCGCCATCCGCGGCCGGAGCTACGGCATCCTGGCTTCGGACGATTTCAGTTCCTGGACGCCGATCAGCTTCACGATGTCTGGCGAGGGCGCGGGGGCGCGAGTGCTCTCAACCTACCAAGCGGACGACGTGCGCTTGATCCGGGCGAAGCCCGCCGCTGCTCCGGGTGGGCGTTCCATGCGCTTCTACAAGCTGGTGGTGCAATAGAGGATTCAGACGATGAGAGCAGTTCCTGTCATCTCGCTTTTCAAAAACCGGGCGTGCCGCCTCTTGGCTTCTGCCTCGCTGCCAACAGGGGTGATCCTCGTCCTCGTGGCGGGATTCTGTGGGCTGAGGTGCTGCTTCCGCAAAGTGGAGCCGCCGCTTGAAGTCCTGCGGTCAGAGCTGGAGTTGCGGGAGGGCCGGCTGATTCAAACGGGCCGGACCAATCTTTTCACCGGCGCAATGATCGAGCGCTTTCACAACAGCCTGCTCAAGTCGCGCTCCCAGTTGTCCAACGGGCTGTTGCAAGGGCTGTCCGAGGGTTGGTACACGAACGGGCAAATCCAGGTGAGGGAACATTTCCGGGCGGGCGTTTCGGACGGAGTTCGCACCAAATGGCATGAAAACGGGGACAGGATGTCGGAGGCCTTGATTGTGGCGGGGAGACTCCACGGCCTGTACCGCCGCTGGCATGAGAATGGACAGTTGGCGGAGGAAGTCTCCATGAAAGAAAACGCTCCGGAAGGTCTTTCGCGCGCTTATTATCCCAGCGGTTTTCTTAAAGCAGAGGCTCGATTGCAGCACGGTGTTGCGATCGAACAGCAGTTCTGGAAAGACGGGAAAATTAAAGTGGCCTCCAACAACCTCGAGGGAACCAGATGAGCGCGTTCGTTCCATCGCCAGCAGTCCGGCGGAGTTTGGTCTCCAAAGCCGCTGGGCGGGCACGGCGAGGGGCGGTCGGGCTCCTGCCGGTCCTCCTCTTTGCATTCTCCGTTCAACTCGCCTCCGCTCAAACCTATACCCTGGAGTGGGGCAGTTTCGACGGCGGAGGCGGGAGCAGCGCAGCCGGTGCTTACACCTTGAGCGGCGCGCTGGTCGAGATTGACGCCCGCGTCGCGAGCGGTGGCGGCTACACGCTGGTGGGCGGTATTGATCGCGATGTCCCCGATGTGCAGCCGCCGGACATTCCTTCCTTGTTCATTGAATCAGCGGACGGGAATGTGACCATCCGGTGGAGTTCTCCTGGCTTGGGATTTGTGGTTCAGCAAGGCGATGGTCTCCCGGCCTCTGCCTGGACGGACGCTCCCAGCGGGAGTGCGAACCCGGCCACCTTTCCGATGAGCGGGCCACAGCGTTTCTTCCGGTTGCGCAAATTCTGAGAGTTTTCTGCCAGCTTCGATGGCTGGCATGTTTCCGACTTTTCGCCGGATTCCGACGGGGACGGCATTCCACGATTTTTCATCATTCGTTGGGGCCATGAACCGGTCGGAATCTTCCTCCACTTCCCTTTCGGGCACCTTCTCCTCCGTTGGGGGAAAAGGACGGGATGAGGGGGGTCCGGTTATTGGGGGGGGTTGGGCTGGATTGCGTTTTGGTTTTCATACCCATGAAGTTTTAAAAACCCCCCCTAGTAATATAGGCCCCCCGAAGT
>CAYIIH010000045.1:12261-31240 GCA_964363225.1 uncultured Verrucomicrobiota bacterium
GTACGGTTCATTGGGAGGGTTGGTCATGATTTCCTTTTGGTTTTCCTAACGAATCATGTTTAATAAGCCGCACTATGAAGATTCGGCACGCTCAAGTCAGGCGCGTCACCAAAGAAACACAGATTGTGGTCAAGTTGAAGATCGATGGGACGGGCCAATCGCTGATCAAGACGGGGATTCCGTTTCTCGATCACATGCTGACGTTGTTTGCCAAGCATTCCATTGCGGACTTGTATCTGCAATGCAAAGGGGACCTGGAAATCGACGCGCACCACACGGTGGAAGATTGCGGAATCGCTTTGGGCCAAGCCTTTTACAAGGCGCTGGGAGATAAGAAAGGGCTGCGACGGTATGGGACGGGATTCGACCCGCGAGACCCGTTGACGGCGGAGGCGCATGTGCCGATGGATGAATGCCTGGCCAGATGCGTCATTGACTTTAGCGGCCGGCCCTTCCTGATCTGGCGAGGTCTCGACCAAATGGCCTATAAGAAAGTAAGCCGCAGGGAGCGGGAGCAGGATATGTCATCGGCCTTTCGGTTTGGCTTGGCGCGGGAGTTTTTTCAGGGTTTTGCCAACGAAGCTCGTGCCACGCTGCATCTGGAACTGCTCTATGGAGAGGAGCCGCATCACGTGGTGGAGGCCCTCTTCAAGGCCTTTGCCAAGGCGGTCGATGCCGCTTGCCAGCGGGACCCGCGCATTGCGGGCCTATTGCCGAGCAGCAAAGGCAAACTGTGAGTCCGGCTGAATACATTTGGACGGCTTACCGTCTATGAGAACAGCGGCGCGCATCAATTACCCAACCGCCACCGACCAAGTCTTGGTCAAAGCGGCGCAGCGGGGCAATATGGCAGCCTTTGAAGAATTGGTGGCGCGGCATCGGGACAAAATATATGCCCGGGCCTTCAGCATGTTGCGGAATGAAGGTGAAGCGGTTGATCTTTCTCAGGAAGCCTGGATCAAGGGTTGGCAACGGTTGAAGCAATTCCAGGGCGAAGCCAGCTTTGTCACCTGGATGACGCGGATTATTATCAATCTCTGCCTCGACCAACTGCGCCGGCAAAAGCGCGTGCGCGCAGAATCGATTGAGCAGTTGGAAGAAGAACTGGGGGGTGTGGAGCGGCAAATGCCCATCATCACTCCCAACCCAACCGAGCGGCTGGAACGTGCGGAACTGCGCCAGAGAATTGATCGAGCCATGGCTCAACTGTCGTATGAGCACCGGACGGTGCTGGTGCTCCATGAATTTGAAGAACTGGAATACAAAGCGATTGCCAAGAAAATGGGGTGCTCCATCGGCACCGTCATGTCCCGGCTTTTTTACGCCCGCCGCAAGCTGGCCGCGCTGCTGGCGGGCCTGAAACGGGAAGAATTCAGATAAGAATAATGAACGTCGAAGCACAATTGAAATTGCAGGCTTACTTGGACAACGAATTGAGTTCCGAGGAAGCGCGGCAGGTTGCGGCCCTACTGGCCCAGGACCAGGAGGCCTGCGCTCTTTACGAAGGATTGAAGACGGTCAAAGAGCTGTTGGCCGGCAATGAAGTGGAATTCAAAGTGCCTGAGACCCGCGAATTCTATTGGTCGCGGATTGAAAGAGAGATCAACAGGCTCACCCAGGCTGAGGCGGTCGAGCCTTCGGGTGGCCTCGGCACGTCCTGGTGGTTACGCTGGCTGGCTCCTCTCGCAGGCGCGGCGGTGCTCGTGGCCTTGCTTTTCTCGGCGGGCAAGATGAATTCATTTTGGCCTGGTTCCCTGGCTTCGCTTCAGGAGATCGAAACGCCCCTGGCCGAAACGAGCGCCATCTCGTTCCATGCTCAAGAAGTCGGAATCACGGTGGTGTGGGTGGATACGGGCGGAGTATATAGGGATGGCGACCGCTGACTTTTTGTCTTAAAGCAGACGTAAATGAGAGACATTCAGATACCTCACTTGGCTCAATTCTTACTTTGCTGTCTGCTGGTGTTGGTGGCCGGTTTCGCCCAGGCCACGGCGTGCGCCGGCGAAATAAAGCTGGAGGCAAAATTAGTGTGGGGAACCGACGGTCCCAAGCCCGACGATCCGAAGCTCAAGGAGTTAGACCCAGTCCTGAAAGAGAAATTGAAAGGGGTGTTCAAGTGGAAGAATTATTTCGAAGTCAACCATCAGAGTTTTGCCGTCCTCGAAGGCGTTTCCAAGAAGGCTCGAATGAGCGCGAAATGCGTCATCGAGGTGCAAAACCTTGGCAGTTCCGTTGTTGAGGTCAAACTGTTCGGTGAAGGCGACTTGGTCGTGAAGAAGAAGGAGCCTCTTAAATCGGGCAAGTCGCTGATTCTGGCCGGTCCCAGCAAGGATGATACGGCTTGGTTTGTCGCGCTCACCAACGTGACCCCTTGAGGTTTTTGCTTCTGCCGTTCCCGCAACCGATCGAAAGAGAGGTTTGGCAATGGAATCGCTTTTGGGCCGGACCGCAACCTGTTTGGTACGCGGGGGGATCTCTCCACCACTAATTGTGTTTTCGCACCGCTTTTTGCCGCAGATTATGGTTGTCTTGGCTCCAGCTTTTTTCTATTGTTTAATCGTGTCACGAACAGCCTTTAGATGAGCGATAATCAACCAGAAAATGCGACAAGTTTGATGGTCGAAAGTGCATCGGTCGGCGGCCTTTCCAGCGAGAAATATGATGCCTCGAAGATAGATAAACTCGAGGGGTTGGAAGCGGTGCGGAAACGGCCTGGCATGTACATCGGCGACCCTGACGAGCGAGGGTTGCACCACTGCGTCTTTGAGGTGCTGGACAATTCCATTGATGAGCATCTGGCGGGTTTCTGCAATCGCATCGAGGTTAACATCCATATCGATGGGTCTTGCTCCATCCGCGATGATGGCCGGGGTATTCCGGTCGATACGCATCCCAAATTCCAGATGCCGGCGGTCGAACTGGTTCTGACCAATCTGCATGCCGGCGGCAAATTCGGGCAGGGCGCTTACAAGTATTCCGGGGGCCTGCATGGAGTCGGCGCCAAATGTGTCAACGCGCTTTCAGATTGGTTCAAAGTCGAGGTCTCGCGCGACGGAAAAGTGTATTTCATGGAGTTCACGCGGGGCCTCACCACCCATAAACTGGAAATCATTGGCAAATCCAAGCACACGGGAACGCTGATCACATTCAAGCCTGACGCGACGATCTTTACCATTACGACTGAGTTCAAGTTTGAGCTGCTGGCCAATCGTCTCCGGGAACTGGCTTTCCTCAATCCAGGTGTGGAAATCCTGCTGACCGATGAACGGATCGAGAACAAGACGGAACGGTTTTTCTACAAAGAGGGCATCGAAGAGTTCGTCAAACAACTCGGCAAGAACAAGCAGGTCATTCATCCCAAACCTGTCTTTGTGAGCCGCGTAAAAGACGAAGTCTTCGTCGATTGCGTCCTGCAGTACAACGATAGTTACAACGATCAGATTCTTTGTTTTGCCAACTCCATTCCGAATCCGGACGGGGGCACGCATCTGACCGGATTCCGCTCCGCTTTGACCCGCGCCATCAACCAGTACGCCAAAGCCAACAATCTGTTGAAGGAAAAGGACCCGAGCCTCTCCGGGGATGACGTCCGCGAAGGTCTGGTCTGTGTGCTAAGTGTGAAGCTGCCCAATCCGCGCTTCGAGTCGCAAACCAAGGTCAAACTCGTCAACACCGAGATCGACGGCATCGTCGCCTCCATCGTTTACGACGGATTGATGAACTATTTCGACGCCAATCCTTCCGTGGCCAAGAGAATCCTCGATAAAGCGCTCATGGCGGCCCGGGCCCGGGAAGCCGCCCGCAAAGCCCGCGAAACCGTGCGCAAAAGCGCGCTCACCGGCGGCGGGCTGCCGGGGAAATTGGCCGATTGCTCCGACCGCGATCCGGCCAATACCGAGCTGTACATCGTCGAGGGTGATTCCGCCGGCGGCTCCGCCAAACAAGGGCGCGACCGGAAGTTCCAGGCCATTCTCCCCATCCGCGGCAAGCTCATCAACGTGGAGAAAGCCCGCCTCGACAAGGTGTTGCAGAATAATGAAATCCGCACCATGATCACCGCCATTGGCACCGGCATTGGCGATGGGGAAGGGGAAGGCGCCTTCGACATCCAAAAACTGCGCTACCACAAGATCGTCATCATGACCGATGCGGACGTGGATGGCTCTCATATCCGGACCCTCCTGCTGACTTTTTTTTACCGGCAAATGCCGCAGTTGGTGAAGCGCGGATTTGTTTATATTGCCCAGCCTCCTCTCTACCAGATCACCCGCAAGAAACGCGTCGAATATGTCGATGATGACGTGCAGATGAATCGAATTCTCATTCAACTGGGCAGCGACGACGTCCGGTTGCGCAATCTGGCCGACGAAAAGGAACTGACCGAAAAGCAGTTGGCTGAAATCCTGGAGCTGCTTGTTTCCTTGGATAAATACGCCCACGCGCTCCGGCGTCACGGCGGCGACTTTGGGGAGTACCTGGAGCACCGCCACCCCAAAACGCACGATTTGCCGCGTCACCTCGTCAAGGTCCGCGATGGCAATGACGAGACGGTCCACTATTTTCATGCCGAGGAAGAACTGGGCAACTTCGGCAGCGCCAATCCGGACCTGCGACTATTTGGCGAGGACGAAACCGACTCCGCCGTCGTGGAAAAGGCCAAGAGCGGCAATATCCGCCGGGCCCGGCACGTGGAACTGCACGAAAGCAAAGCCGTGGAGGAATTGCTCGTCAAACTGGCCAGAAAAGGCCTGAACGTCGAACACTACTCGGCGCAAGACAAGCCCCTTTTTGAATTGCTCGAAGGGGAAGGGGACCGCGCCACCGTCAAGCCGCTCTTTTCCATTGCGGAAATCCTGACCGGCGTGAAGGAAGCCGGCAAACGCGGCTTGATCATCAAGCGATTCAAGGGCCTTGGCGAAATGAACGCCAAGGAACTGTTTGAAACCACCATGAACCCCGCCAACCGGAAATTGCTGCGGGTGGACCTGACCGACGCGGTCGAAGCCGAGGAAATGTTCACCAAATTGATGGGCGACGAAGTCGAGCCGCGCCGGCAGTTTATTGAGGATAACGCGCTCAATGTGCGCAACCTGGATGTTTAGAACGAAGTGGTCATGATCGCTGAGGCGGCGGCGGCAACTCGCCGGTTACGCCGCCCTGTTGCGTGAAGATCGTTCCTGTATGGCTGAAGAAAAAGATCCAAACGAATTGCCGGTGACCAGTTTGCCGCTCTTTGCGGCCGGAGAGAAGATCGAGAAGGTCAACGTCGCGGATGAGATCAAAAACTCCTTCCTCGATTATGCCATGTCGGTCATCATTTCCCGCGCCTTGCCGGATGTGCGGGATGGCCTCAAGCCCTCGCAGCGGCGGATTCTTTACGCGATGCACGATCTCTCGCTTTTTCCCAACCGGCAGCATCGCAAATGCGCCAAGATTTGCGGCGACACCAGCGGCAATTATCATCCGCATGGCGAGGCCGTGATTTATCCGACGCTCGTACACATGGCCCAGCCCTGGTCCATGCGCGAGAGGCTGGTGGACGGACAGGGCAACTTCGGCTCGGTCGAGGGCGATCCGCCCGCCGCCATGCGCTACACCGAAGCCCGCATGACCCACCTCGGGGCTGCCCTCATGGACGACATGGACAAGGACACCGTCGATTTCGTCCCGAACTACGACGAGACACGGACGGAGCCGGTGGTTTTTCCGGCGGCCTTTCCCAATTTGCTGGTGAACGGCGGCACCGGCATTGCCGTCGGCATGGCGACCAATATCCCTCCGCATAACCTGGGCGAAATCATCGACGGTATATGCGCGCAGATTGATCATCCGGACATCAGCATTAAAGAGTTGATGAAGTTCATCAAAGGCCCGGACTTTCCCACCGGCAGCACGCTCTGCGGAACTGACCCGATCAGGCAATACTTCGAAACCGGCCGCGGCAGCCTCAAAGTGCGGGGCAAAGCCGGCGTCGAGCAGTTGAAGGGTGGACGCGAGCAAATCGTAGTCACGGAAATACCCTACAACGTGAATCGCGCTGTCTTGGTGGAGCGCATCGCCGAGCTGGTCAATGAAAAGATCATTCCCGACATTACGGCCATTCGCGACGAATCGGACGAGAACACCCGCGTGGTCATCGAGCTCAAGCGGGATGCCATTCCCAAGGTGGTCATTAACAATCTCTACAAGCACACCCAGCTTGAAAGCAGTTTCGCCGTCAACATCCTGGCCATCGACCGTGGCCGGCCCAAGATTCTCAACCTCACGGCGCTGATCAACTGTTACATCGAGCATCGGCGCGAGGTCGTGCTCCGCCGCACCCGCTTTGATTTGCGCAAAGCCGAGGAGCGGGCCGAACTCCTGGAAGGCTATCTCATTGCCCTGGCCAACCTCGACGAGTTTATCCGCATTATCCGGTCCTCGTCCAACCGCGAGGAAGCCAAAATCAAATTGCTCGGCTTCGATTTCACGCGGGCAGTGGTGGAAAAGTTCGGCCTCCTCATTCGCAGCGAAGCCCGGCTCACCAATGGACTCTATACTTTCAGCGAAGCGCAAACGAACGCCATTCTCGATCTGCGGCTCTACCAGTTGACTGGCTTGGAGCGCGACAAGGTCAAAGCGGAATATGCCAGTGTGCTGGGACGGATTGAGGACCTGATGGACATCCTGTCCAAAGAGACCCGCGTCATGTCCATCATCAAGAATGAACTGAGAGCGATTCAGGAGAAGCATGCCAATCCGCGGCTGACCGATCTCGTGCCCGATGAAGGCGAGATCGCGATTGAAGACCTTATTGCCAATGAAGGCGTGATCATCACCATCACCCACAATGCCCTGATCAAACGGACCAACGTCAGTTCCTATCGCGCCCAACGGCGCGGCGGCAAAGGAGTCATTGGCATGACCACCCGCGAAGGCCTGTCCGAGAACGAGCCGGCGGATTTCATCGAGCACCTTTTTACCGCCAGCACCCATGATTACCTCATGTTTTTCACGAACACCGGGCGCGTCTATGTCGAGCGCGTCCATGAAATTCCGGACATGGGGCGCGCTTCCAAGGGCCGGAGCATTGCCAATCTGCTGGAACTGAAATCCGAGGAAAAGATCGCCGCCCTCATCCGCGTGGTGGCCAAGGCGGGTCCCAACAAGGAAGACCTGACCTGGCAGCAGCCCGATTCTATCTTTTTCGCCACCCAGCAGGGGACGGTGAAGAAGACGGCTCTCGAAGACTATGCCAATGTGCGCAAGGGCGGCATCATTGCCATCACCATCGAGCCCGGCGACACGTTGATCGACGTCAAACTGACCAATGGCCGCAACGAAGTCGTTCTTATCACGCGCGAAGGCCAAAGCATCCGCTTCTCCGAAGAAGATGTTCGCACCGTGGGCCGTCCCGCCGCCGGGGTCCGGGGCATCAGCCTGGACAAGGGTGATGCGGTGGTGGCTCTGGCCATCGTCGTTCAGGATGCCACCTTGCTCGTTGCCGGTGAGAACGGCATTGGGAAACGGACCGGCTTTGGCGAGTACCGCCTCCAATCCCGCGGCGGCAAGGGCGTCATTACCATGAAGACGACTGACAGAACCGGCCGGGTGGTCGGAGCTCTTTCGGTCAAGGAGAGCGACGAAATCATGCTCATAACCGTCGGCGGACAAATGGTCCGCACCGCCGTGAAAGACATCCGCGAAATCGGCCGCAACACGCAAGGTGTCAAGCTGATCAACCTGGCAGAAGCCGACAAACTCCAGGGAATTGCCCCGGTGATTACGGAGAGCGACGAGGAAGAGGCCGAGGTCGCATGACAGAGATTCTTGCTTGATTGAGCGCCGTGGATGACAGGCTGCCCGGGCGCGGTGCGAAGAATCCTGTTGTCCCATCGCCATCGCCTACTGCCGCTCCAGTTGTGAAACCGAACCCATTCACTCCCGACGACGTTCACTTCATGCGCTTGGCTTTGCGCTTGGCCAAACGAGGTTTTGGCGAGACTTCGCCCAACCCCCTGGTCGGCGCCGTGCTCGTCAAGGATGGCCAAATCATCGGGCATGGCTGGCATCACCGGGCGGGTCAGCCCCACGCCGAGATCGAAGCCATCCGCGACGCCCAAGCCAAAGGCGCCCGCGTCGCGGATGCCACCCTCTACGTCACCCTTGAGCCTTGTTCAACGCAGGGCCGGACACCACCTTGCACTCAAGCCATTCTGGCCGCCGGCCTCCGACGAGTCGTCGCTGGCGCCACCGATCCAAACCCGTGTCATGCCGGGCGAGGTTTTGGCCTTTTGGAGAAAGAAGGCCTTCGGGTGCGTCACGGCCTGTTGGTGGAGGAATGCCTTCGTTTGAACGAGGCCTTTAATCATTGGATCGTTCAGCGTACACCGTTTGTGACCGTCAAGGCTGCCATGACCCTGGACGGCAAAATCGCCACCGCCGGCGGTGAATCGAAATGGATCACCAGTGTGCCGGCTCGCGCTTGGGGAATGCGATTGCGCCTGGGCGCGGATGCGGTCTTGGTCGGCATCAACACTGTCCTGGCCGATGATCCCAGTCTTACACTTCGTTTGCCCGCATCTGCGCGCCACAAGACAAAACCGCAACGATTGCGCCGCATCATCCTCGATGCCGGCGCCCGCACGCCGTTGCACGCCAAAGTGGTGACAGACGAGCGAAAAGCCCTCACCACGATCGTCGTGTCCCAATCTGCTCCTGCCCGCCGCGTTGCGGCCTTGGCCAAGGAGGTCAACCTATTGCCGGCACCGGCCGTTCGAGGCCGCATCGATCTGCGGTGGCTCCTGGAAAGACTGGGCGCCGAAAGCGTGACCAGCCTGCTGGTGGAAGGAGGCGGCGAAGTGAACGCTTCCTTTCTGACCCAGGGCCTGGCCCAGCGCATCGTCTTCTTTTACGCGCCGAAGATTTTGGGAGGGCGCGCCGCGCGCCTGGCCGTGGCTGGGGAAGGCTTGAAAAAGCTGGAGGACATCATCACGCTTCGCGAAGTGGCCTGGCGGAAACTCGGCCCGGATTTGATGCTGACAGCGCGAGTCGATTGAGATCGAGAAAAACAATCCGGAAAAAGCCGTTGAACTGTTCAGCGACCGGGCGCGCCTGCCGCTCCCAGCCATCTTGCACATCATCACCCGGTCACACTGGCGACCGGGACTGCTACTGGGTGCTCGACAAGATTCAGGGCGATCAATAGGAACTTTTTGACCCCAATCTGAGCGCCGCTTTCACCAAACCACCGCCGAACTGGCCCGTGTATGGACTGGACTGAGCTTGTTTTCCCCAGTTGCCGACGTAAGGAGAGCAACCGTCTGCGGTTGGGGAGTTGGGCCAAGGAACCCGGAGCATCCCAGCCTTGGATGCCAACGACTTACGGAACCATGACTTGGAACCTGGAAAAAGCAGTCGGAACCGCGGAATACGCGAAACACGCGAAAGCAGAACGGGTTGGAGAAGAGGACCGATTCACCCAGCGGGTGAACGACCTGGTTAGCTTAACTCCCTTCCCTTTTGTGTATTTGGCGTATTTCGCGGTTTGAATTGCCGGATTCAGGTGGAAGGCTCCCTCCTCGACTTTAGGAAATCGCCTTCAAAATCCATCCAAATCTGCGAGGGAGGCACAAGTGGCCACGTTGGCTATAATCCATCCATGGCACGAATTCCTACAAAACATTCATTGACAGACTTTTGCTCCCGATCATACTTTATTTCGTGAATACGACAACTCAAGCCGATACCGTCTGGTTTACCACCAAGGGCCAGGTGGTCATTCCTTTGCGGTTGCGCAAGCTGTTCAACATTGAGGACGGCACGCGCGCCATCGTCACCGCCACCGACGAGGGCATCTTGCTCAAGCCGGTGACCAAGCACGCCATCAACCGCCTGCGCGGGATCCTCAAGCGCAAGCCGGGCGAGCCGCCCATGTCTGAATGGTGGGCGGAACACAAACGCGCGGAAAAGGAACTGGAGGAGCGCAAGTATGCCCGCGGCACCGGTTCTCGATAGCTTCGCCCTGCTCGCCTTTCTGCGCGGGGAGGCAGGCGACGACAAGGTCGCCGCCCTGCTCGAAAAAGCCGGCGCGTGCGACGTCCCCCTCCACATGACCGAGGTGAACTATGCCGAGGTGGAATACATGGTCATCCGCAAGGACGGCGCAGAGCGCTGGGCGGAAGTCGCCCGCGACCTGCCTACCCTGCCCATCGAGTTCCATCCGGCGGACCGCGAACTCGCCGACTTGGCGGCGGACTTCAAATCGCGCCTCAGCTTCAGCCTCGCCGACGCCTTCGCCGCCGCGCTGGCGAAGAAGCTGAAAGCCGAGCTTGTCACCGGCGACCCGGAGTTCAAGGCGGTGGAGAAGGAAATCAAGATTCAGTGGTTGACCGCGAAACTGTGAATCGCCGCAAGAGAACTCAAGGAGCACAATGTGGCAAAGCTGCAACCCAATCAGCCCGGCAGGGCGAAAGAGAATAGCCCGGTGTTTCAACACTGGGAGAACCAGCGGTGGCAGAACGAGTCCCGTCAGGGACGGCAGAACGCCGGGCAAGTCGATTGTCATTTCTTTCGTCCCTGACGGGACTGGTTCCCTCTTTTCGCCCGCCCCACCGATGAATCGGTGGGCTATGGTCTTTCGCCCTGCCGGGCTGACACAGGCGAAATCCTCGCGGCGCGCGAGGTTCGTACAGATTGGACGGCCAAGATTTCGACCACGGATGGACGCGCCTGCGTGTGCCGGCACCGCACACAGGGATTTAAAAGGATGCATTGCCGCTGAATTCGGCCTTGGGAGGAACGGGTTCCGCCAAGGCCCGCAGGATTTGGACACGGGTACACCTGCGGCGCCTGCCTCTTGATTCAGCCATGTTCCAGTCAAAACATTGTAGCCGATAGGCCACAGACTAAACGGCATCCTTGGGCGCATGATGCACCCTATGCCAAACCGGGACAGAACCCTGGCCGCCTTCGGACGCAATGTCGCCCGTATCCGGAACGAACGCGGCTTCTCCCAGGATAAACTGGCCGAGAAAGCTGACCTCGACCGCACCTTCGTCAGTGGCATTGAGCGCGGCGTCCGCAATCCCGGGATCAAGACAGTCCTCCGCATCGCCCGCGCACTCAGCGTCAGCGTCGGCGACCTCTGCAAAGGGGTGGACGCATGAGCCGGCACCGGCCAGATGCCTCTGGCGCTTTGCGCGAAGAGGCCCCGGCTTACCGTATGGCGGAGAACGCAGGCTCGCAGCCCAGTCAAGCCGCGCAGCCAGAACTCACCTATCTCGACCTGTTCTGTGGGTGCGGCGGGTTCAGCCTGGGCATGGCGCGGGCGGGTTTTCGCTGCCTGGCGGCGATCGATTCCGACCCGCACGCGGTTTCCGCCTACCGGACCAATCTCCCCGAAGTCGCTCACGTCCTCGAAAAAGACCTGACCCGTTTCCATCCTCAAGACCTCGAAGCGCTGCTCGGCGCCCAGCGTGTGGATGTGATTGTCGGCGGCCCGCCCTGCCAGGGCTTCAGCAAGGTCCGCCAACGGGACGGCTCCAACAGCGGCCCTCGGATGGTTCACGACCACCGGCGGCACCTCTACCGGGAATTGCTGCGCTACGTGGAGCATTTCCAGCCCAAAGTATTCGTGATGGAAAATGTGCTGGGCATCCGCGTGGCGGCGGGCGGCGAGTATCTCACCCGCGTGCAGAAAGAGGCCCGTGCGCTCGGCTACCGTGTGCATGGCCAGGTCGAAAACGCCTACGAGCTGGGCGTGCCCCAGAAACGCCAACGCCAGCTCTTCATCGGCACCCGGCTCGACATCCCGCACTACTTCCCTGGCGAATTGAAGCCCGCGCCGCGCGCTCGATGTGAGACAGGGCGCCAGCCTGCCAGTGACCCGGGCCTCCATGCCCGGCGAGCAGTCAGTGGTGGCTGGACGCCATCTTCATTGGCCGGCCAGGATGCTCAGCCTACGCTCTGGGAAGCCATTGGAGACCTCCCGCCGCTGGAAACAGGACAAGGCGAGAACGAATGCGAGTACGATTTGGAACGGCGCCAAGCGCACATCCAGACTTTCGGACGGCGCTTCCTTTTCGACGTGCTGGAAATTGAACGGGCGGTCAAACTCACGGCGCACTGCGCCCGCCCGCACAGTGACCGCGATCTGCGCGACTTTGCCCTTCTGCGCGAAGGGGAAAGCTCTGCGGTGGCCATGCGGCGTGGCGTCGTGTTCGAGTTCCCTTACGACAAGGAGAATTTTAAGGACCGCTACACCCGGCAGAGCCGCTATGGACCATGCTCCACCATCGTCGCCCACTTGAGCAAGGACGGGCTGATGTTCATCCACCCCACGCAGAACCGCTCGCTCACCCCGCGCGAAGCGGCGCGGGTGCAGACCTTTCCCGACTGGTTTCGCTTTCCCGAATTGCGCACGCGGGCCTACCGGCTCATCGGCAACGCTGTGCCGCCGCTCGTGGCCGAAGCCGTCGGATTGGCGGTGAAGGAATTCCTGACGAACACCTGTAGGAGCCGACGTGAGGAGGCTCAAACCGAAATGCGGAACGCGGAGTGCGGAATGCGGAATGAAAATCAGAGCCTCCTCACGTCGGCTCCTACAAGCCGCCACACCGCCGCGCGCGAACTGGAGCGCCTCGCCCGGCTCGACCGCCGCGCCTTGCGTGCGTT
This sequence comes from uncultured Verrucomicrobiota bacterium, assembly GCA_964363225.1. GTDB lineage: Bacteria > Verrucomicrobiota > Verrucomicrobiia > Limisphaerales > CAYIIH01 > CAYIIH01. The sequence goes on from CAYIIH010000045.1 coordinate 24,916, forward strand.
GCCCAGGGAGGAATTCCTCCAGGGCTGGCACGCGCTGCTCTTCCTCTTCCCCGGCCTGCATCCCGACAACGCGCTGGACCACGGCGATGACATTGAGGAAATCCCCACCGAGCAGCTTGGCCTGCCCGGCTTCGAGCGGCAGCTTGACCGCCGCCACACTCGCAGCGGCTGGCCCGTCGCGCTCGAACTCATCGGACGCGAAGCCTGGCGACGTTACGAGCGCGGTGAACTGCCCGACGATGAGTTTTACTGTGTGGCGGCGCAACGGGCCGGGCTGGAACCGCCGACGACGCGCGAGGAAGCGGGCCGAAAGCCAATCAAGGAGCAACCCGCATGAACCCACAGTGGCATTTCAACCCCCGTCGTCCCTGCGACCGCATGAGGGACTCGGCCAACGACGCCTTCTTCACGGCGGAAAGCCTGGAGAATCTGAGCGAAGCCCTCGTGCGCGAGGCCATCCAGAACTCGCTCGACGCCGCCCAGCGCGATACGGGCGGCGTGCGGCAGGTTACGGTGAGGATTCGTTTTGTCGCCAATGCGCCGGAGGAAGCGCGGCGATTCCTGGCTGGGCACTTTGCCTCCGCCCGCCAAAACTTTGAGCGCGGGCTTGGACGGCCCAGCCTCAGCCCGCTGTTCGCCGAGGAAACAGGATACATCGTCCTTGAGGACTTTGGGACACGAGGACTGACCGGCGATGTCAACGAGTGCCGCTTGGAGCCAGCACAGCAGAACGCATTCTTCAGCTTCTTCCGCGCGGAGGGCCAGTCGGCCAAGACGGGCGAGAACCTCGGCCGCTGGGGCATCGGCAAGCAGGTCTTCCCCACCGCCAGCCGGCTCCGCGCCATGCTCGGCCTGACGGTGCGCGCCGACCATCCGGCTCGCGTGCTGATGGGTTCGGCAGTCGTGCGGACTCATTCCATCGGCGGGCAAGATTACCAGCCGGACGGTTGGTTCGGTTGTCGTGAAGCTCGACTTGGAAACAGAGTGCGAAGAAGCTGACGAAGCCGACAACTTGAAATGAAAATGCAAACAGACAAACTCCTGCGTCGCCTCGGGCAAAACATTCGCCGCCAACGGAACGCGGCGAACCTGACTCAAGCTGCTCTCTCGGCGAACGCACGAATTAGCGCCACGCATCTCTCGGCAATAGAACGCGGAGAACGCAGCGCCTCCGTGCTCTGCTTGGCGCGCATCGCCAAGGCGCTGCAAACTACCACGGAGAAGTTGTGCGAAGGGATTGAAGACCGGACTCGGCAAAAGTGAAAGAGCCTGGCACAATGAACCGCATGGCAAAGGGCAGAAGCTGGACACGCGACGAACTCATCGTGGCGATGAACCTCTACTGCAAGCTGCCGTTCGGACAGCTTCACCACCGCAACCCCGTCATCATCGCTTTGGCGGAGAAACTTGGGCGCACTCCCAGCAGCGTGGCGATGAAGCTCTGCAATTTCGCGTCGCTTGACCCGGTGCAGCAGGCGCGAGGCATCAGCGGCTTAAGCGGCGCGAGTGCGGCAGACCGAGCGGTTTGGGAGGAGTTCCACAAAGATTGGGAGCGATTGGCTTTCGAGAGCGAACAACGCCGCGCCGCCCTCGCCGGAAAGCCAGTCGAAGCAGAAGCGCAAATCCCGGAGGATGAGTTGCCGCGCGAAGGCTTAGAGCGCGAGCGAGTCGTGCGGCAGCGAGTCAATCAAAGTTTCTTTCGCGCGGCAGTGCTTGCCGCTTACGGAAGCCGTTGCTGCGTCACCGGACTGGCCGTGCCCGATTTGCTGATTGCCAGCCACATCGTCCCGTGGGCGAAGGACAAAGCAAACCGCGTCAATCCGAGAAACGGGCTTTGCCTCAACGCGCTTCACGACTCCGCTTTTGACAGGGGCTTCATCACGCTCACGCCTAAGCTGAAGGTTGAAGTTTCACCTTCGTTGAAGGTCGCGCCGATTGAGCCGGTGACGAAACGGCTCCTTCTTGACTACGACAACACGGACATTCGACTACCTGAACGGTTTCTTCCTGACTCCGAGTTGTTGGCGTGGCATCGGAAGAATGTTTTCAGACAAAGTTGAGTTTCGTTCTCGCAACGCCGAGGTCTGGGTGGAGGCGCACCGGCAAAACCTGTGGATGCAATGGGCGTGGGGCACCGTGTCCGCGATGCGCGCGCCCGCCGACCGCCGGCTGCTGGAGTTCGACGTGCCCGACGGGGTGCTCTTCCGTGTGCGCGTGGTGCAACCGCCCGGACTGGAGCATCACAAACTGGTCGGCGAGGCGGACGGAATTCCGTTCGTCAAGGGGGGCGAGGGGGACGACAGGCGGCGGCATTTGCTGGAGTCGGTGCCTGACGCGCTTGACCAGCAGCTTTGGAAGCTGGATTTCGAGAGCGACCCGCCGCGCCTTTTGGTGAACAAGGACGCAAAGCCGAGTTGGAAGGAGATGGCGCGTTCTCCGTATTTCATCGCGCTGGTCTATCCGGAAGTCTTGCGGCGGATGTTGACGCGAGCCTTCGAGGACTGGGCGGAGGACGACGAGGAAGGCGGTTGGCGGGCAGACTGGGTTCGGTTCGCAAAGAACCTAGGCGGGCTCGGGACGGTTCCGCCACCGGACCAGGAGCAGGAGCGGGAGATCTGGATTGAAGAAGCGGTGGGCGCGTTTTGCCGACGCCTTGAACCGCGTTCCACATGGGACCGAACCTGCGACGAGGAGGGCCGGCGATGAAGCTACAGCGCTTCAACACCGACGGCGTGTCGGCATTCTCGACGTATCGCGCCCGCTTGGCCTTGGAACCGACGTTGCCGCCGCCACTGGAACTGCTGCAAGACCCGGCACTGATCGAACTGCTGCCGGGAGAAGTGGACGTGCCTACGCGCAAGTTTACGAATCGTTTGGAGGCAGGGTGCTTTCTGAACGAGTTGATCGACGCGGCCAAGGTTCAACTACCCGAGCGGGACCAAGGGTTGTGGACATGGCTCACGCTTTTCTACTTCGATGAGGTCTGTCCAGCGGATGGAAACGGCAGGCGTAACCCAAAAGACGAGGCGCGGTTGATACCTCTGCTCGATAACCATCAGCGGTTCTACCGACATCTGTTGGTCGGACCGTTTCTGATTGTGCGGGCGCATCGTACCCAGCCGGAGCGCGCCATTGCGATGTTGTGCAACCCTCTCTGGGAGCCCGGCGACATCGCGGAACAGCTTGCATCACGGAAGGAACTTGTGACGAACCACGCTGTCGCCGACGTGGCGACCCGCCTGTATTACGACCCGGCCACGGGTTCGTTTAAGCGAGGTGCCAGTTCCAAGGTGAAAGGAGCAGCGCGAAGACTAGCAACCCTGTTCAACCAACTCGACCTGACCTTCTACCTTTACGGAATGAGCTGTGATGAACTCCTAGCGCTGTTGCCAAAGGAATTCGACCGCTTCCGCAAGCCGGTTGGCTGACGGCTCAATGTCTGACGTCTTCACCAAAGCCAAGCGGTCGGAAGTGATGTCGCGCATTCGCGGGCGGGGGAACAAGGAGACGGAGCTGGCGCGGATTCGGTTCTTCTGCCGGGAGCGCATCACGGGCTGGCGAAGGCACGTGGAAGTGCGGATTGCGGATTGCGGATTGCGGAATGGCGCCAAACCCCGGACCTCTCACCAAAGCGGCAAAGGAGTGTTCAGCGCTCTGCGTGTTCGTCCCGACTTCGTCTTTCCCAAGTTCAAGGTGGCCGTTTTCGTGGACGGCTGTTTCTGGCACGGGTGTCCGCTCCACGCCACCAAGCCGGCGACGAACCGCGTGTTCTGGCGGAAGAAACTGGCAGCCAACAAGATGCGCGACCGGCTGGTGACGCGCAGGCTGCGCGCGAACGGCTGGCGCGTGCTGCGCATCTGGGAGCACGAGCTTGTCCGCAAGCAAGAGAGGCGGCTCGTGGCGCGGATTCAGCGATTCCTACTTTGACTGGTTGTTCCGCAATCTTATGCCAAGGTGGATTTTGTTCCTTCGACTTACCAACTGTGCCCCCGACGCCGACCCCGATGGCGAGGGCATGCCGAACCTGCTGGAGTAACTGGGCGACACGAATCCCACCAAGGCAAGTCCGAAGTCCGTGTTCGAAAGCCAGAATTCCTCCAAGCCTAAAGTCTTTCATGAATTGGTACTGGCGAGTGTTTGATTTTGCGATTTTTTCTTGGAGAAGGGGCAGCCGCCGTTTAATGATTCAACAACGCTCGTTTTTAGAGAACTGACGATGTTAAGATTAGGAACTAAAAGATGAAATCATATCAACCCGGTGAAATAAGGAACTTTGCCATTGTGGGTCATGCCTCTTCCGGCAAAACGATGCTCGGTGAGGCCATGCTGGCGGCGAGCGGTGCCATCAATCGGCTGGGCAGTATCACCAATGGAACCACCGTCTCCGATTACCATGAAAGCGAGCACAAACGCCAGATTTCCATTCATGCGTCGCTGCTGCACACCGAATGGCAGGGGAAGAAATTCAATATTCTCGATACTCCCGGGTATCTGGATTTTATCAGTGAAGGTTTGGGGGCCCTTCGCGTGGGGGATTTCGCTCTGATCGTCGTTCATGCCAATCATGGTGTAGTCATTGGCACGGAACAGGTTTGGAATTATGCTACCCGTTATGGGATTCCCAAGATGTTTGTCATCAACGCGATGGACAAGGAGCACGCCAACTTTGACCAGGTGCTGAAGCAAATCCGCAGCCGGTTTGGAGAGAAGGTGTTTCCTTTGGCGGTGCCAGCGAATCCGGGGCCGGGTTTTAACCAGGTCCTCGACGTATTGCGCAGCGAAATGGTGACCTACCAGACAGATGGAACGGGCCAGTACCAGGAAGTGCCTGCGGGCAAGGAATGGGAGGAGGAAGTCAGCACGCTGCACAAGCAATTGATCGAATACATTGCCGAATCGGATGACTCGCTCCTTGAGAAATTCTTCGAGCAAGGAGGCTTGTCCGAAGAAGAGATGCGCAGCGGAATCCACAAGGCCGTCCAGAATCAGTCGGTCATTCCGTTGTTTTGCACGGCCGCCGAGTCCAATGTCGGCGTCGCGCGGTTGATGGACTTTATTGCCAAGTATGGGTCCTCGCCGGTGGACCGCCAAAAGGTCAAAGCGTTGGATAATAATGACAATGAAGTTGAGATCAGCCTGACCGATCCAGAGCCGGTGCTGTACGTTTTCAAGACCATCAGCGAACCCCAGGCCGGTGACCTCTCCTATTTCCGGCTCTATTCCGGTTCCATCCGCATTGGCATGGACATGTACAACAGCGACAAGAAGATCACCGAAAGAATCGGGCAGATATTCATCATGAACGGCAAGACCCGCACCAGTTCCAATACCTTGACTGCGGGTGATATCGGCGCTGTGGTCAAACTGAAGGATACGCATACCGGCAACACACTTTGCGATCCCAAACGGATTGTCTCCCTGCCGAAAGTCGTGTATCCGGAACCGAATATCCATGCCGCTCTTAGGCTCAAATCCAAAGGCGAAGAAGATAAAATTGCCGTTGGACTGGCCAAACTGCACGAGGAAGACCCGACATTTGTTTATCATGTCGATTCGGAATTGCACCAAACCGTCATTTCCGGCCAGGGCGAACTGCATTTGCAGGTGATTTCCGAACGGCTCAAAAGCCGCTACAAAGTCGAGTTTGACCTGATCGCTCCCAAGATTCCCTTTCGCGAGACCATCAAAGGCCGGGCCGAATCCAAGTATCGTCACAAAAAGCAGACGGGCGGCGCCGGTCAGTTCGCCGAAGTCTGGATGCGCATCGAACCAAAGCCCCGCGGCAGCGAGGTCGAGTTCTCCCAGTCGCTTTCGGGCCAAAACGTGGACCGGGTGTTCGTCCCTTCGGTGGAGAAAGGGGTCAATTCCGCTTGCAGGGAGGGCGTTTTGGCCGGTTACAAGGTGGTGGATTTGAAAGTCGATTTTTACGACGGCAAAATGCATCCTGTTGATTCGAAGGATATTGCCTTCCAGATCGCTGGCAAGGAGGCCTTCAAGGAGGCTTTCATGAATGCCAGGCCCTGCCTGTTGGAGCCGATTTATGACGTCGAAATCAAAATTCCCGAGGAATACATGGGCAACGTCATGGGAGATCTTTCCAGTCGCAGAGGAAAGATTCTCGGCATCGATTCGGATACCGGCTATCAGATCGTCAAAGCCCAAGTCCCGCAAATGGAGCTTTACCACTACTCGACGACGCTGCGTTCCTTGACCGCCGGACGTGGCATCCATATCGAGCGCTTCAATCACTACGAAGAAATGCCGCGCGAGCTCGAACAGAAAGTCATCGCCGCCAGCAAGAAACCGGAGGAAGAGTGACCCGAAG
>CAYIIH010000046.1:0-12138 GCA_964363225.1 uncultured Verrucomicrobiota bacterium
CGCCGCCAGCCAAAACCCCCTGCTGAAAAACCTACCCGTTCTATGCAGAATCAACAATCAACAAATGGGATTTACACCTGGGCAGTCTGCGCAATTCATTGCGGTTCCAAGGACGCAAATGTTGAATGTTGAGATGTGACCCCAAGATCCGTTACCTTTTCGCCTTCACTGCATCGCGCATCCATTTCACGCTGGCGGCGGTGTTTTCGTCCGAGCCGTGGCATTCGAGCGAGACGACGCCGTCCCACTTGGTTTGCTGGAGGAATTCGAGGCAGCGTTTGATGTTTTCCGCGTTCACGCCGCCGCCCACGGGCACGACGGAACTGCCGATGCCGGTTTCCTCGCCGCGCGCCGCCGCCGCCAGTTCCGCGCTCACGTCCTTGATGTGGCAGTGCGAGCAATAGGGGCGCAGCGCCTTCAGGTACTCCAGCGGATCATGGCCGGCGATGAAAGTGTTGCCGGTGTCGAAGTTCATCCGCAGCCATTCGGAGTCGAAATGCTTGAAGAGCCGCTGCATGAAGTCGATATCGTTGGTATAGGGGCCGTGCGGCTCGACGTTGATGATGATCTTGTAATCCCCGGCCCAGGAGAGGCACTGCCGGTAATTGTCGCAGGTGACGCGGAAGACTTCCTTGCGTGTCAAGCCGGGTGTCTCGAATGCGCCATCGACGGTATCGACCATCGGGCAGCCGAGTTCGGCGGCAAAGCGGATGGTTTGGGTAACGTACTGCACGCCAAACGCGGAGCCGTTGGGTCCCATCATGGGATAGGAGCCGTCAATCTGGGAGACGCGCAGCCCCAATTTGTCGAGGAAACGGCGGATGGCGCGCGGGTTTGACTCCAGGGACACCCCCGGATCGTAGCCCAGGGCGGCGATGAAGTTCTGTCCATGAATGGAGCAGAACTCGATGTGTTTAAGTCCGGTCGCGGCGATTTTCTCGCAGGCGGCTTCGAATCCAAGGCTCAGGGGCCTCCAATTGTCGGTGTGCAATCCAAGGTGAATCATGAGCCTTCTCTACGACGACTCGTTGCAGGCGTCAAGGCTTGAATACGGGCTAACGCCCTTGCCGCTCGGCGTCCAGTTGCAGTTGCAGCACCCGCAACTGGTGCTGCGCCGCGTGCGCCGCCTCGATCTGGCCCGGTGTGGCGTCGGCGTTGGCCAAGATGAAATTGATTTGTTCCAGGCCCTTTTGCGGTTGCTTCAGCTCGTGATAGATCGAGGCCAGCAACATGCGCCCTTCGTAGTTCGCCGGTTCTTTGGCCAGTTCCCTCTCCAGGGATTTGATCGCCGCCTCCAGGTCGTTTTCTTTGATGAACATTTTGGCCTCCCGAAAATCGGGCCGGAAGCCGCCGCCTCCCCGCCCGCTGCCGAACAGGAACTGGTTGACGAGTTGAGCACCCAGCCAAGCGATGTTCATGCCCCAGAGGGCAAGCCCGACGCCTGCACAAGAGACGTACTGAAGCACATTGCCGATCGCGGCCCCCTCGCTTTGCGGACGATAGGCCAACTGATAGGCAGCGTAAATCAACACCGGCAGGCTCAGGCTGATTTTAAGCCAGCGGCGAGGACGCAGCTCCAACGGATGCGACAAGAGCAGCATCAGCACAAGTCCAACACCGCAAAACAGGGCCGCCCAGATCAGGAACAAAGTCAACATACGAACGGATAGGAATTTGGCTTTTCGACGCCACGCGGTTGACGGAGAAATGGTTCTTGTTCGGTGTCATGCCGGGAAAAGTAGGACAAGCTTCATTGAGGTCAAGCACGGATTCTGCGCTGGTTGGCCGAGGAGATGTTGGCCTTCAATTTCGCGGGGCCGGCAGGTCTTGGCTCCGCGCGTGGGTGAAGCCGAGTGGTTTGAAAGCGTGTTCGGAAATTCCAGACCGTCTGTTCGTCCTCGTTCTCGCCGTCCTCCTCGTCCTCGAGATTGAGGGCAACATCGAGGACGAGATCGACGACGAGATCGACGACGAGGATGATGCCCCAAATCGGTTTTCCGTCCACACTCTGAGGGATCGCCAAGGGCGGCAACGGATCGAACTTCTCTGTCAGGCCACTCTCTCCAACTCTCTTCCGATTCGTTCCTCTGCCTGTGCGGGGCACGCAGACAGGTCGCCGGGAGAGAGTGACATCAAATTGCGCCCCTCGGAACGCACGCCTGGACGGCTCTGTAATGCGCCGGTGACGCGAGTGATGACGCCAGTCCAATCGCCTTGCAGCGTCTGACGAAACAAGCGCATGCTCGGATACCACGGCGTATCTCCACGCTCGAGCAACCAGCGCCAATCCGGCGCATACGGCAGCAACGTCCAGATCGGCCGCCCCAATGCCCCCACCAGGTGTGCCACCGCTGTATCAACCGAAATCACGAGGTCAAGCTGGCTGATGGCGGCAGCGGTGTCGGCAAAATCATGCAGCCTGGGACTCAAGTCGGCGATGGCAAATCGGTTCGGGAGCGAGGCGAGGTCAGCCGCGCGTGGCCCGATCTGAAGACTGTAGAAGGCTATTTCCTGGATTTCGAGCAGCGGGGCAAAGTGCGCCAGGCTGGCCGAGCGCAAGTGATCCTTTTGATGCAAGGAACCGCCGGCCCAGACCAGACCCATTTTAAGTTTGGCATGGGGCGGTTTCCCCAATTGAAATCGCCTGGAACCGGGCGCGCTTAAGTAGGGGATAGCGGCTGGAATGCTCTCGAGCGTCGTGCCGAAAATGCGAGGCAGGCTCATCAGAGGCGTGTAGATGTCGAAATGGGGCAAAGGCTGCCCTCGAGCCACCACCTGCTCGACACCCGGCGCGGATTTCAACAGGGAGACCAGTCCCGGCTGGCATTCCACAATCACCCGCCCGCCACGCTCTGCCACCAGCGGCGCGTAGCGAATGAATTGGATCGTATCGCCCAGGCCCTGTTCGGCATGCAGCAGAATGGTGCGTCCGGCGAGAACGGCGCCGTTCCATTTGGGCTGCGAAAACTGGCGCGGACGCGAGCTGAAGCGGGGATACCGCCAGCGCCATTCATATTCGTTCCAGCCATTCCGAAAGTCCCCGGAGAGCAGGAGAGCCAGCGCCAGGTTCCAGTGTGCGTCCGGGTAATCGGGTTGAACATGCACCGCCTCCCAAAGATGGCGCAGGGCCGGGCCAATTTGATTTTCTTCCTGTAGCGCCAGCGCCAGGTTGATGCGGGCGTCCGCATAGCTAGGCTGCAACTCGATCGCCTTGGCAAAGCAAGGGATCGCTTCAGCCGCGCACCCTTGTTTTTGCAGTGCGTTGCCCAATTTGAAATGTGTTTCAGCGTCCTGCGGAGCGAGTGGGAGGGCGCGGCGAAAAGAGGCGATGGCTTCCTCGAGTCGATTTTGCTCCTGCCACGCCAGGCCGAGATTCACGTGTGTGGGCGCGAAATCGGGCTTGAGGCGCAACGCTTCCTGGTAACTGACCACGGCGGGATCGAGCTGGCCCATTTCTTTGAGCAGGTTGCCCAGGTTGTTATGAAGACCAAAGTGGTTGGGGTTGATTTGCAGAGCGCGACGGTAGCAGGCGGCGGCTTCAGCCAGCTTTCCGTTTTGTTTGAAGGCGCTGCCCAGGTTGATGTGGGCCTCCAGGTAATCCGGGTTCAGGCGCAGCGCCTCGCGATGGCAGTGGATGGCCTCATCCAACTTGCCGAGCCTGCGCCAGGCTTCGCCGCAATTGCAGTGATAACCGGCCACAGACGGGATGACGGCAATCGCGCGCTTGATGAGATTGATGGCCTGCTGGAATCTTCCGAGTTGGAAGGCGACAAGACCCAGCAAATGAAGTGCGTCTGGGTGCGTCGGGTGGCACGACAGAATCTGCTCATAAATCGCGGCGGCTTCCCGCAACTGCCCGTCCTGGTGCAAGCGCAAGGCGGCTGGCAGAAGCTCTGCCGGGCTCGTCGGGTGAGTTTGCATTGGCGCTGACGTCAGCATGGCGGGAAAAGCAACGAATGAGTTGATGGCGATGTATTCTGAACGGTTGCCTGTTGGGGCATAGCTTCAAGCTTCAACGCAATCGAAATCATGATTTGTTCGGTCACGCGCGCCGCCCTCTCCCCGTGTCAAACGGGGAGAGGGAATTGCAGCAGCCTCGTCAGGGTCCCTGACTTTGCGGTGAGCCGCGTGGTGCCAACCGGAGCATCGCCTTCTCCCCTCCCCAGGGGGAGAAGGCCAGGAGGGATTCTTCGCACTGCCTATTCTCGGCTCAGACCGTTTCGCAGGGCGCCCGCCGACCGGCAGACGCCCTGCACCCCGTCGTTCTTGGCAGACTCGTCCAGATTCCGCTCCCAGATCACGATACGAGCACTTCTTCCTTATCGGACAATCAATGGCGGGACTTTAGTCGGCGGCCAGCGGAAAAACTTCGTGCGTTTCTTTGTTGTGTCCGGTTAAGTTCGGGCTGTGATGACACGAGCAAAGTCTGGGCAATTATTTGCCGAAGCCTTGAAGTGGATTCCCGGGGGAGTGAACTCGCCGGTGCGCGCCTTTCGCGCCGTCGGCGGCCAGCCCTTTTTCGTCAACAAAGCCAAGGGCGCGCATGTCTTTGATGTGGATGGCAACGATTACATCGATTACGTCGGCACTTGGGGACCGGCTATTCTCGGCCACGCGCATCCCAGAATCATCGGCGCGGTGCAGGCGGCGGCAGAGCAGGGGACCAGCTTCGGCATCCCGAACCCATTGGAGGTGACGATGGCCAAGCTGATTTGCGCGGCCGTCCCCAGCGTACAAAAGGTCCGCATGTGCAATTCGGGGACCGAAGCCACCATGTCGGCCATCCGCCTGGCGCGCGGCTTTACGAAGCGGGACAAAATCATCAAATTTGAAGGGTGTTATCACGGGCATGTCGATTCGCTTTTGGTCAAAGCCGGATCAGGCGCGTTGACTTTCGGCCATCCTGACAGCCTGGGAGTGCCGCAGGCTTTCACGCAACACACCGTCGTCTTGCCGTTCAACGATGAGGCGGCGGTCCGGGCGGGCTTTGCGGCCAATCCAGGCCAAGTGGCAGGGATCATTCTGGAACCGGTGCCCGGCAACGCGGGCCTCTACCTGCCCAAACCCGGCTATTTGGAATTCTTGCGTGAAATCACGGCGGCCCACGGAGCGTTGCTGATTTTTGATGAGGTCATGACCGGCTTTCGCCTGGCGTTTGGCGGCGCCCAGGAACGCTTTGGCATCAGACCAGACTTGAGTTGCTTCGGGAAAATCATTGGCGGCGGTTTGCCGGTCGGCGCGTTTGGTGGGAGATCGGACATTATGGATTATCTGGCGCCACTTGGTCCGGTGTACCAGGCCGGCACGCTCAGCGGGAATCCTTTGGCCATGGCGGCGGGAATCGCTGCTTTGGAAGAACTGAAGGGCGGCAATGCCTACGCCGAATTGGATGCGCTGGGAGCCGCGCTGGAAGCAGGGATGCGGGATGCTGCAAAATCGGCCAATATGCCCGTCCAATTCCGTCGTCTCGGATCAATGTTCTGCGGTTATTTCACGAACCAACCGGTGCACAATGTGGCCGATGCGATGCGGAGCGACCGGGGCCGGTTCGCGCGGTATTTCCATGGCCTGCTTGAGGAAGGCGTCTATGTGGCCCCATCGCAATTCGAGGCCGGTTTTATCTCGACGGCTCATTCGCCGGAAGATATTTCGCGGACGATCGCCGCAGCCGCCAAGGTGCTGCGGACGCTGTAAAGACGCTTCTGTTATGCGCATTTTGGCCATTGATCACGGAACGAGGCGGATGGGCATCGCTCTCAGCGATGAACTGGGGATGATGGCTCACCCGCTGGAGATGATTCCCGCCGAGCCATTTAGAGATTTCCTAAGCCGTTTGAAAGAGATCATCAAAGAGAAACAGGTGGAACTGATCCTGGTCGGCATGCCTCGAAACATGGATGGCAGCTACGGGCCGGCCGCACTCAAGGTCCAGGAGTTTGTCGCCGTGCTGAAGGAGGCTATCGCCATCCCCATCAAGACGTGGGACGAACGCCTGACCTCCGTCCAGGCAAACCGGTTTCTGATCCAGTCCGAGGTGCGCCGGGAGCAAAGGAGGGGAAAAGTGGACCAGGCCGCCGCCGCCATTCTGCTGCAGAGCTATCTCGACAGCATCCCCCACCGGTAATGCAGACGAGCGCCTGTTGCGAGGTGAATACAGTCAAAATCAAGATGACTATTGCCTACGACGGCACTCAATATGCCGGTTGGCAGGTGCAGAAAACCGGTCTGGGCGTGCAACAACGGATTGAAGAAGCTCTCCACCAAATCTTCGGCGAAACCTATCGGCTGCACAGTTCCAGCCGCACGGACACCGGGGTGCATGCCTTGGGCATGGTTGCGCACGTGGAGATTCCCCACGCAAAGTTCAAAATGCCCGTCGCAAAACTCCCCTTGGCGCTGAACGCCTGTTTGCCGCCGGATATCCGCATCATGGCGGCGGCGCTAGGCCAGGCGGCTTTTCACGCGCGTTTCGACGCGTGCGGCAAGCAATATCGCTATTTTGTCTGGAATCATCATGCTCTGAATCCATTGCTGCGCCACCAGGCCTGGCTAGTCCCGCCACCCCTCGATCTCAACGCCATGCGCGCCGCGGCGCAACATTTACTGGGCAGGCACGATTTCGCCGCCTTTGCCGGCACGCGAAATTACCGGATGAAATCGACGGTCCGCACGCTGACCCGATGCCATGTAAAGCGGAGTGGCCCGCTCCTGACGTTTACCATCGAGGGGGACGGGTTCCTTTACAAAATGTGCCGCGGCATGGTGGGCACGCTCGTGCAGGTCGGACAGGGGAAAATCGTCGTGGCAGAGATGGAACGGATTCTGGCCAGCCGCGACCGGCGCGTTGCGGGCATGACGGCTCCGGCGCAGGGTTTGGTTTTATGGAAGGTGTTTTACCGAAAAAAGCGCAGCAGCCAAGGTGAGGAGGCTCGCGATACAGGTCGCCGCTAGGATACCAAGATTGCTATCTCGGAGAATCACGCATTTTGAGCAAAATTCTTCAACCATGAGTTCAACCGCAGAGACGCGATGGACGCAGAGGGAAGGCCGCTTTTCGCAACCTCCGCGCTCATCGCGCCTCTGCGGTTTTCCTGGTGCTGCGGTTTGGCTGCGGCTTCGCCGCGCTGGGAAGAATGAGCAGCGTTATCCCGGCAACTGCCGACAATGCCAATGAACATCGTGCTGGTTGAGCCGGAAATCCCGCCGAACACGGGCAATGTGGCCCGGCTCTGCGCGGCGACCAAAACGCGGCTCCATTTAATCGAGCCATTCGGCTTCAAGCTGGAGGACAAGCAACTCAAGCGTGCGGGCATGGACTACTGGCAGCAGGTGGACTGGCAGCGCTGGCCCAGTTGGGCCGCCTTTCAGGCACAGGTCCCGGCAGCCGCGCGGCTTTGGTTTATCGAATCGAACGGACCCAGGCATTACGCCGAAGTGGAGTATGGTCCGGATGATTACCTGGTGTTCGGCCGGGAAACGGCCGGCCTGCCCAAAAGCTTCCTGCGCCAGCATCGGGAGCATTGGCTGCGCATCCCGATGTTCAATGAGGAATCGCGTTCCTTGAATCTGGCCAATTGCGTGGCCGTTGTTTTGTTCGAAGCTCTCCGCCAGCAAGGTTTTGAAGGGGAGGTTTAGCCGGAGTGGGCTCACAGCCTGGCTTCCGCTTCGCGAATGAGCTGGAGCACTTGCTCGGGTTGATCCGCGGTCAAGAGAGCTTGCCGAAGCGTCTTGTCGCGCAAAACCCGGCTGAGCCGCGCCAGGAGATGAAGATGTTGGGTGAGGTTCACCGCCGCCATGAGGAAGAACAGCCGGACCGGGTTCCCGTCGATCGAGCCGTAGGCGATGCCCTGCGCGTGCCGGCCGAACACGATGATGGGCCGCTGCAAAACGTCTCCGAGCGCATTGCGGGCATGAGGCAGCGCGATGCCATCGCCAATCCCGGTGCTGTGCAATTGCTCGCGTTCTTTTAATAATTGCAGCAAAGCCAGTTGAGCTTCCGGACGACCGGCGATCTCCGGTATATGATGGACCAGTTCCCGCAGGATCTCGTCCCGCACGGTCCCTTTGAGGTTGAGAGCAATGCCAGTGACGGAAAGCAACTCACTCAGACGCAGGTCTGGCGATATGGGACCGTTCATACTCGTAGTCTCGCAAAAGAAACCGGTGCTGGCCAAGAAAATGTTCGACGTTGCCAAAAGACGGAAGGCTGGGCTAGTTTTCTGGCGGCGGGGCGATTGGCGCAGCGGTTAGCGCGTCTGCTTTACACGCAGTAGGTCGGGGGTTCGAGTCCCTCATCGCCCACCATCCCATCCGTCACCTTCTCTTGTTGTCAATTCCGTCCGGCCGGTTGAAATCGCGCGGTTCCCAAGCGTCCACCCTTTTCTTTTGATAGCCGGGCGGCTTCGAAATATCAATCGGCTCCGATGGTGCGCAACCAGACAGGATGACCAGGCAGGCAAACGCTAAGAACAGCTTCATAAAATCTGGGTCGAGTTTTACTCCCATAATCTCGGCCAGCAAGGAGCTTTTTCCTGGCCGTGGCGTGACGCTTCGTCATAAACGGTTCCCTCCGGTTGAAATGGTTAGCCGGCTTGAATCAACGTTTGCGCGAAGGGCGCTATTCCCGGTAAGCCGGCTTGAAGAAGGCCCGGTAAATGCCGCCCCCCAACACGCCACCCAGCACCGGCGCGATGATGTAAACCGTCAGCCATCCAAGTTCGTTCACCTGGAACGGCACACCGCCCCAGCCTGCCAGCGAGGAAAAGAGGCGCGGCGCCAAATCACGCGCCGGGTTGAAGCAGGCCATCGTCAGCGGCCCGAGCAGAGAAATCAGCAGCGTGACGGTCAGGCCGATGGTGGCGGCGGTCAGAATCTGCGGGCGCGCTTTGTTCCGTTCGTCCGTGGCGCAGAAGATGACCAGCAGCAAGACCGCCGTGCCGATGACTTCCGCGCCGAATGCCGCCGCCGGTGACATGCGCAGGCGAGCTTCCGGTGTCAGCGGATGCCCGCCCGGGTTCGGGAAGTATTCGCCGAACACCATCGCGCTGGCTTCGCTGCCAGCCTGGCCCCGGACGATGTTGTTCGCCTTTTCAAACGCGCCGAGCGACTCGCCGAAGATGAAGTAGAGCACCGCCGCGCCCGCAAACGCGCCCAGCATCTGCGCGATGATGTAGGGCGCCACATTCTTCTTCGGGAAGTCCGACCACACCGCCGCACTCACCGTCACGGCGGGATTCAGATGCGCACCACTCAATGCTCCGGTGAGGTAAATGGCGGTGGCGATGCCGAGTCCCCACACGATGGCCACTTGGAACACGCCAACCTGGGCGCCAGTCAAGACTGCCGCGCACACGCTGCCGCAGCCGAAAAACACCAGCAGGAAGGTTCCGAAAAACTCTCCCGTGAACCACTTTGGAATCCCTTTCATCGTTGTCCCTCGCTCACTGCGCGGTCTTGAAACGGTGAGTCGGACTCGGTTTGCCAGGCCGGAAGTGTTCCAAATGGTCCAGTGCCGACTTCAACGTCGGAAACGCCTTGGCCGCCGCCGCCAGTGCGTCCCGGATCACCGTGCCGAGAACGTCGGGAGCGGCTTCGGCGCGGAGGTTGATGATTAACTGCCCGTTTTTCACCGGGCCGTCCAATTCCAGCGAAAGCTCTGGCACAAAGTCGTTGCGCACCAGGTTCACCACCGCGATTTCGCCCCACAGGCCGGCCTCGGGACTCAAGGTCATCTTCAGGTGCGCGACTTCCGCCTGCTGGGCCTGCAATCGCTTCTGCACCGCGCCGGCGAGTTGCTGGAGAAACTTGTCCGAGTCGAACGCTCTCTTCGCCGAAAGCTGCACCGTGCAGTTGAGCCAGCCGAGCAGTGCCTCGCCCTCGGCGTAAACTTCGTAATCCACGTCCATCGCCTTCCCCCCGGCTTGTTCCTCGCTGGTAATACGGGCGAACCACGCGTCCAGATTCATGCCCTGCCGCGGCGAGGCGGCCATGATTTCCTTGCGGGGGAACTTCGCCGCGATGGCTTTCCGCAGCGACTCCAGCCGCGCCTCGTCCAGCAGGTCGGACTTGCTGATAATGACCAGATCCGCTTCCTCAATCTGCTTGTTGTAGATGTAAAGCACCTTCTCCGAGAAACTGCCGCCCTTCTCCAGCCCGAACACGCGCAAGGCGCGAATCGGGTCCACCAGCACGCTCACCGGGGCGACGGCGAAGTTCTCGCCGTAAAGCCGCCGCAGCGGATAGGTGACGGTCGCCACCAGGTCCGTGCAACTGCCGACCGGCTCGGCGATGAAAACGTCGGGGCGGTTTTGCTTGGTCAGTCGGGTGGCAGCATCCACCAACGAATTGAACCGGCAGCAAAAGCAGCCGCCGGGGATTTCCTCGGTCGCGAATCCCTGCGACCGCAGCATGGCCGTATCCACCAGGTTACGCCCCTGGTCGTTCGTGATGAGGCCCACGCGCAGACCTTGGTCGGCCAGGCGTTTTGCGAGCTGGCCGACCGCGGTGGTTTTGCCCGCGCCCAGGAAGCCGCCAATCATGATGTAGCGGGCTTTGCCTTTCTTGGCAGCGGAGGGGGAAGCTTTGGCTTGGGTCGCTTTCATACGCTTGAGAAGGTTTCGTGTCGTTTTGGTTTGGACAGGGCGCCAGTCAGCCTTGCGTCAGCAGGACTCTTCTGCTGCGGACTGGAAACGCCGTGACGCGAGGCGCGAGGCCTCGCCATCAAGACGATGGGCTTGATGTAAGAACATCTGCACAACTATGCATATTATAGCCACCACACGCAAGCGGATTCTGCAGGGTTTTTTCGGAGGTTACTTCGGAAGTTTGTCGAAGCGGAACGTGCAACAGTCCAGTTCCAGCACGTTCTCGTTGGCGGCGAGTTGGTCCTTGAGGCGCGGGACTACGGTGTAGAGGCGTTGTTTGCCCTCCTTTTCCATATCCAGCAGGCCCGCCTCCTTCAGAATTCGCAGATGCTTGGAGACATTGTATTGCGAAATCTTGAGCCGTTCAGCAATTTCGTTGACGCCCAGTTGGTCCTTCAGCAGCAAACGAATAATGCGCATGCGATTCAATTCGCCCAGCGCCTTCAGAGCCGCGATGCAGTCGATGCCAGTCATGGCCGGGATGGTAACAGCCCAGAGGCGGCAAGCAAGCGAACCGTAGCAGGAGTAATCCTTGCCTTTGCCAATGAACTCGCCGATTGACGTCTGCGGCTACAGGGCAGAACAGCAATCTTATGCCGGAACTGAACCTGGAAGAGCAATGGCGGTGCGCCGACGATGAGGTGCGGTAGAAGCTGTCGCCGGGCGTGAAGCTCGCATGGGGAAGCGCCTTCAACAATCCGTAGCCGGGGGTGCCCGAACTTTAACGTCTATTGCGCACGGGCATTCGATGCGACGTTTTTCGACCTCGAGGATCGATGCTATGTTGTGGCGAAGTTCGCAAGATTCTTCTTCGTCGCCCCAATCACTCCCTACGCCCAAGGGGATTGGATCGGGACGCGCATCCTGAACGGATCGGGGACGCTGAGGATTTCTCAAACGATCCATGACACTGCATTCGGTGGTTGGGTCATGACTCGTGCTAAATTCGCGTTTGAGAAGCTGGACGCAGGAATGAGCAACAGGCAGATCGTCGCCAAGGACACGCCGGACGGGCGGCACTTGATCTTTCCCTCGCAATACCGGCGCGAGCGGCCTATTCCGTCGCATCCGGAGATTTTCGCCTCCTGAACGTTCGCCGACGAGTTGCAGACGATTTACTCGACGCTGGCGGCGGTTGGATCACAGCGGATTGTTCACCACCTGCCGGGCGGAGATGTGGCGCAACGCGGCGGGGTTCACCGCCAAAGCGGGCGGCAAGTGCGGGCTGTTCCTGCACGAGTTCGCAGAGGCGCGCGGCCGCTTGATTCTAAATCCGGCGGGTCAAACCGCGAAACACGCCAAATACGCTAAAGAATGAAAAGTCGAGCCGACAAAGACTCCCACGCGTTGGCTTAACGGTTTTCATCGGCAATCTGTTCGGCTTTTGCGTGATTCGCGTGGTTCGCGGTTCCAACTGCTTTGTCGGGGTTCACTCGACGCTGGCGGCGGTTGGATCACAGCGGATTGTTCACCACCTGCCGGGCGGAGATGTGGC
>CAYIIH010000046.1:12238-31095 GCA_964363225.1 uncultured Verrucomicrobiota bacterium
GTGATTCGCGTGGTTCGCGGTTCTAAAAACCATTGGCAACAGCTTCATGGCGGCGTTCAAGTGCGCCGGCTCGGCTCTGGACTACGCGCGGGCGTTGCAGGGGAACACCGGCCATCCGCAGGTGCAAATCCGCGCCGGCATTCACATCGGGCCGATGCACGTGGAGGAAGGCGATGTGTTCGGCGGCACCGTGAACTTCGCTGCCCGCGTGGTCGGAGCTATCAACGGCGCAGAGATCTGGCTGAGCGACCGGGCGAAAGAGGACATTGACCGGCTGGGGGCTGGCCAGCACAAGCATCTGAAGTGGGAGCGACACGAGGGGGTGGCCATGAAGGGCTTTCCTGGGAAGTTCACGCTTTGGTCGTTGACGCAGTAATTGTGGCCGACCTGCATCCCGACGCGCTCTTCCACGAAACTAGCGCCGGAGCTGCCTGTCTGTAAGAGATGACAGAATCATGGGAGCAAGAGCTGCTTTTCCTCATGATTCTGTCAGCCTGAGTTGGCTGTTCGTCCCGCGGCCCAATCCGCTGGACTGCGCGGCGCAAGGCCTCGCGATTCCGTTCTGGGAAACCGGGAGAGGAGTTAAACCACGGATGACGGATAACACAGATAGTGAAAGTTCGATGGAAACGCGTAGTGGCAGATGTCGGTGGCTTCGATTTGTAACCAGAAGCCGGCGAGTTCTGCGGGCAAAGTCCGGCGGTCGGGTTTCAGCAGAAGCCGGTTCAGCAGCGCTTCAACCAAGCGGCTCTTCTGCGCGTCGGGTTTTCCGAGTGCGCGCTTCACTTCCTCGAACAGGGACCGAGGGATGGCGCGCGGGTCCTCTTCCGAATACGGCTCGTCCGCCAGCCACATCTGCAGGAGCCAGATGAACTCCTGTCCCTGCCGGCTGCGTCCCGTCCGATCCGTCCGCCAGGCGGTCGGGCCGGATTTGGGATGCGACCGCCCGATGGCGGCCGGATCCAGGTCGAGGCACATCTCACTGATCGCCTGGATGATCCGCTGCAGATGCCGTTCGATTTTGAAGTGGCAAATCTCGAACCGGGTGATCAACTCGCGAATGGCGTGTGCGACCGGAGGGAGTGGACCGGCCCGCTGCTCCATTTGATGAATGCGTGCGATTTCGGCGTCCGCCTGTGGCAGGCCCAGATTTGCCCACGGCGCTAAGCTTGGCTGGTCGGTGCCAGTTTGATCATCAGAACACATAAGAAATCGATTGACGGAACATGTTCACCCTTTTGAGAAGTATTCTTCAGTGACGCACCTGCGTGGCGCACCCAGGTGGAGCCGATGCCGTGTCCTTCCGGACCCTTTCATGGTTGAAGCCGGGTTTGGATTAGTTCGCCAGTTTGACGGCAACCAGTCATTCGATGTTTCTGAGTCTGATCATAGCATCGCCAGTTCGCTCCCATCCGCCCGCTGGTGAAGAATGGCCGTATTGCCGTCAGGATCGAGCACTTCCACCGCCCGGCAAACCGAGTAGTCAACCGGCTCGCCCACCACACGCGCTCCGTTGCTTCGCAGCTCGGCACTGGCCGCGCAGATGTCTGCCACCGCGAGGGCGATCCGGCCTCCCGCGATCGCTTCCGGAAGTTGCACGCCTCCGTGCAACGCGAGCGTGATATTGCCACAGTTGAACTCCGCCCATTGCCACTCCTCACTGTAAACCTCCTGCGCAAGACCGAGAGTCTCGCGGTAAAACCTGGCCGCCTTGGCCAGATCGGAAACCTGGTACATAATGAAGTCGGTGCCACGGATTTTCATGCTCTCCTCACTTTCAGTGATTTGGTTCGTTGTTTGGCTGACTGGCTTCCGTGGAAAGCCGCCTTGGTGCCGCTCCCTCGCTTGGCTGAAGCCAGTGAGCGCGTGGCTTCCAACAGCTCGAGGCGCTCGGCCGCCGGGAACCGTTCAATCGCGTAGCGGAGGCTGGTGCGGGGGATGGAAGGTCCGTGTTGCAGCACGAACTCTTTCAGCCTTGGCCTGTCCGTCTTCCCCGCCTCTCGCAGCAGCCAGCCGGTGGCTTTGTGCATCAGGTCTTCAGGATCGGGGAAATGTTCGCGCGCGAGTTCGTAAGAAAGATCGAGGAACCGTCCGCGCCGGGCGAACGGCACGAGCGTGACCAGGGCCGCGCGCCGCACCCAGAGCAACTTGTCGCCGGACCATCGCCGCAGCGTCGCTTCCACCGGCGCATGCCGCTCCAGCAAAGGGCTGAGCACCAGACTGCAAAACGAGTCCACCAGCGCCCAGTTGTCCAGCCGGGTCTTGAGCCAGCGCTGGGCCACGGGCAGCAAATCCGGCGCGAGCTCTTTCTTGAAGCCGCTCAATACCAGAATGCCCGTACCGCGGATTTCCAGTTCCGGCTCCTGCAAAAGCCGGTCGCACAGGGCGAGCGCCTCGGTCACAGTCCAAACCGGCTTGAGCTGGTCAATCTGCCGGCGGACCAACGCGCGGAGTGTCGGCGTATCAATGCCGAGCGCCACGAGGGCGTGTTTGAAGTATTGCTGAACGCCCTTGGCCCGGTCGGGGTCCCGCAGCGCCCGCAGTTCGCCAGTGATCGCCCGCGCCGACTCCTCTACTCCAGGCGGGCTGGCCGTGGAGGTCTGTTGTCTTGTGGAACTCATGCTCGTTACTCCGTTCTTAATCGTTTCACTGAATCAGCCTTCGCCGCCCGGCTGGGTGGCGTCGCCGCCATCCGCCATTCGCTTGCCGCGCGCACCGGCCGTTGCTCTTCGATGATCGCGTCTTCATGTGCAAAAACCGCAGCACGAATGGGGAGAACTTCTTTGAGTGCGCAAGGGGGGCGTGAGCCGCGGGACTTTAGGGCAGATCGGTGTGGCCCATCAGGTAGCGGTCGCACTCGCGCGCCGCGCCGCGGCCTTCATTGAAGGCCCACACCACGAGGCTTTGCCCGCGACGGCAGTCCCCGGCTGCGAACACGCCCGGGAGGTTGGTGGAATACCTGTCAAATTCAGCTTTGGCATTGGTCCGCGCATCTTTCTCGACGCCGAGCTGGTCCAGGAGCCGTTGTTCGGGTCCCAGGAAACCCATGGCCAAGAGGACCAACTGGGCAGGGCGCGCCGTTTCTGTGCCGGGCACTTCCCTGGGCACAAAGCGGCCTTTTTCATCTTTCACCCATTGGATTTGCACCGTCAGCGCTTCCTTGACGTGGCCGCACGCGTCGCCGATAAATTTTTTTGCGGTGGTCAGATAGACGCGCGGGTCGCGGCCAAATCGGGCCGCCGCTTCTTCCTGGCCGTAATCGAGCCGATAAACCTTCGGCCACTCCGGCCAGGGATTGTCGGCAGCGCGGTCCAGGGGCGGCTGGGGCAGGATTTCCAATTGCACCAGGCTCTTGCAGCCGTGACGCAAGGCGGTGCCGACGCAATCGGTTCCGGTGTCGCCGCCGCCGATCACGATGACATCCTTGTCCGCCGCCGAAATGTAATTCCCGTTTTGATGATGGCAATCGAGCAGGCTTTTGGTGTTTGCGCTCAGAAATTCCATGGCGAAGTGGATGCCTTTGAGCGGGCGGCCTTCCATGGGCAAATCGCGCGGCTGGGTGGCGCCCGTGCAGAGGATGACGGCGTCAAATTCCTTCAGAAGTTTCTCGGCCGGATAATTCTTTCCCACTTCGGTATTGGTGACAAAGGTGATTCCTTCCTTGGCCATGAGATCGACGCGGCGCTGCACCAGCTTCTTATCGAGTTTCATGTTGGGAATGCCATACGTGAGCAAGCCGCCGATGCGGTCGTCGCGCTCAAAAACCGTCACCGAATGGCCGGCCTTGTTGAGCTGGGCTGCGGCACAAAGGCCAGCCGGACCGGAACCGACCACCGCGACCTTCTTGCCCGTGCGCGCGGCGGGTTCTTCAGCGACCACCCAGCCTTCCTCGAAGCCTTTGTCAATGATGGCGCATTCGAGGTTCTTGATGGTGACCGGCGGCGCGTTAATGCCGAGAACGCACGAGCCTTCGCAAGGGGCGGGGCAAACGCGGCCGGTGAAATCGGGGAAATTGTTGGTTTTATGGAGGCGGTCGAGCGCCTCGCGCCAGAGCCCGCGATAAACCAGGTCGTTCCATTCCGGAATCAAGTTGTTGATCGGACAGCCCGAGGCCATGCCGCCGAGCAAGGTGCCGGTGTGGCAGAAAGGCACACCACAGTCCATGCACCGAGCCCCTTGCTCGCGGAGTTTTGCTTCCTCCAGGTGCAGGTGAAATTCATTCCAGTCGCGAATCCGTTCTATCGCTGGGCGATCCAGCGGCAGCTCGCGCAAATATTCAATGAATCCAGTGGGTTTGCCCATCAATCTTTTCCTGGCTTTTCAACTTTGCAGCCTACCCTAAACAGTCCCATATTCGTTTGTGGTTGGCCTTGCTTATCCGCCGCCAATCCGCGCCGCATCTTTGGCATTTTCCTCGAAGGCAGCCATGATGGCTTCGTCGCCGCTGAGGCCGGCGGCGCGGACCCGTTGCAGGGATTGGAGCATGCGTTTGTAATCCTTGGGCATGACCTTGACGAATTTGGGAATCATCTCCTCCCAGCGTCCGAGTATCATCGAGGCCCGCTGGCTCCCGGTGTATTCAGCGTGGCGTTGAATCATTTGGCGGACGGCTGCGATTTCCGATTCCTCCTCCAATCGTTCCAGGCCGGCCATCTGCTGATTGCAGCGGGTGTGGAAATCGCCCGCTTCATCCAGGACGTAAGCGATTCCACCCGACATGCCGGCGGCAAAATTGCGCCCGGTCGGGCCGAGAACCACCACCCGTCCGCCGGTCATGTACTCGCACCCATGGTCGCCCACCGATTCGACTACCGCGCTGACGCCGCTGTTGCGGACGCAGAACCGTTCGCCGGCCATGCCGCGAATATAGGCCTCTCCGCCGGTGGCTCCGTAGAGAGCGACATTGCCAATGATGATATTCTCCTCCGGAACAAACGTGAACCCGGCGGGCGGATAGACGATGATCTTGCCGCCGGAAAGGCCTTTGCCCAGGTAATCGTTGGCATCGCCTTCCAGAAGGAAGGTCATGCCTTTGGGGATGAAGGCGCCGAAACTCTGGCCGGCTGAACCTTTGAAATGAATCCGGATGGTATCTTCAGGAAGACCCGCCTCGCCGTAGCGGCGGGTGATTTCGCTGCCCAAAATGGTGCCGACCACCCGGTTGACGTTGCGGATCGGCAGCGCAACGGCCACTTTCTCACGCCGCTCCAGCGCCGGTGCGCACAGCGTGAGCAGCGTCTGTTTGTCGAGAGACTGTTCCAGCCCGTGGTCCTGGGGAATCTGGCAATAGCGTCCCACCTCCGCCGCAACATTGGGCTGATGCAGAATGGCTGAAAAATCAAGGCCCTTGGCCTTCCAATGATCAATCGCTTTTCTCGCCTCCAGCTTGTCGGTGCGGCCGACCATTTCGTTGAAAGTGCGGAAGCCCAATTGCGCCATCAACTCGCGGACTTCCTGGGCGACAAAACGCATGAAATTGACCGCGTGCGCCGGGTCACCGGTGAAATACTTGCGCAACTTCGGGTCCTGCGTGGCCACGCCCACGGGGCAGGTGTTGAGATGACAAACGCGCATCATGATGCAGCCCAGCGCCACCAGCGGTGCAGTGGCAAAGCCGAATTCTTCCGCTCCCAGCAACGCCGCGATGACGACATCCCGGCCGGTTTTCAGTTGGCCATCCGTTTCCACGGCGATGCGGCTGCGCAGCTTGTTCAGAACCAAGGTCTGATGCGTTTCCGCCAGGCCAAGTTCCCACGGAATGCCGGCGTGTTTGATGCTGGTTTGCGGAGAGGCGCCCGTCCCGCCGTCATGGCCGCTGATCAAGACCACGTCCGCGTGGGCTTTGGCCACGCCGGCGGCGATGGTGCCAACTCCGACCTCCGCGACCAGTTTGACGCTGATGCGAGCGTGCTGGTTGGCGTTTTTCAAGTCGTGGATCAGCTCCGCCAGGTCCTCGATCGAATAGATGTCATGATGCGGCGGCGGCGAGATCAGACCCACGCCCGGCGTCGAGAGCCGCACTTTGGCGATCCAAGGATAGACTTTTTGGCCGGGCAATTGGCCGCCTTCGCCGGGCTTGGCGCCCTGGGCCATTTTGATTTGGAGTTCCTGGGCCATGACCAGGTACTGGCTGGTGACGCCGAATCTTCCCGAAGCTACTTGTTTGATCGCGCTGTTGCGCGAATCGCCATTGGCATCGGGAATGTAACGCGCGGAATCTTCGCCGCCTTCGCCCGTATTGCTCTTGCCCCCGATGCGGTTCATGGCCACAGCCAGGGTCTCATGCGCCTCTTGGCTGATGGAGCCGTAGGACATGGCGCCCGTTTTGAAGCGTTTGAGAATGGACTCCACCGATTCCACCTCTTCCAGGGGAACAGTCTCCGGCGAGAACTTGAAGCTGAGCAGGCCCCGCAGCGTGCAGTGTCTCTTGAACTGGTCATTGACCAGGGCCGAATACTCTTTGAAGACTTGATAGTTTCCCGTGCGGCAGGCGAGTTGCAGCTTGTGGACCGTTTGCGGATTGAAGAGGTGGAGTTCGCCGTCGGCCCGCCACTGGTACTGGCCGCCTGCATCGAGCACGTGACCGTTGACCGAACGCTCTGGGAAGGCTTGGCGATGCCGCAGCAATACCTCTTGGGCAATTACATCCAGACCGACACCCTCCACGCGCGAGGGTGTCCAGGTAAAATATTTGTCGATAACCGAATGGTGCAGCCCGATGGCCTCGAAGATTTGGGCGCCCCGATAACTCTGGATGGTGGAGATGCCCATCTTGGAGATGACCTTGACGACGCCTTTGACGGCCGCTTTGACGAAGTTCTTGCACGCTTCTTTGTGTTTGATGTCTTCCAGCAAACCCTGGCGAATCAGGTCGTCGAGGGTCTCGAAGGCCAGGTAGGGGTTAATGGCGCCAGCCCCGTAGCCGATCAAGAGCGAGAAATGGTGGACTTCGCGAGGTTCGCCCGTCTCAAGGACCAAGCCGGCGCGAGTGCGGGTTCCTTCGCGGATCAGGTGATGGTGCAGGCCGGCCACCGCCAGCAGAGCCGGGACGGGCGCGTGTTGTGCGTCAAGGCCGCGGTCAGACAGGATCAGGATATTCACGCCCTCCCGGATGGCTTGGCTGGCCTTGGCAAACAGGTCGTCCATGGCCTTTTCCAATCCGGCGGCGCCTTCCGCGACGTTGAAAAGGATCGGAAGAGTAATCGATTTGAAACCAGGCCGGTCGATGTGCTTTAGCTTGGCAAACTGCTCGTTGGTGAGAATGGGGGTTTTCAGCTCGATGAGCTGGCAGCTTGCGGGTTCCGGCTGGAGCAGGTTGCGCTCGGAGCCGATGGTGGTTTCGGCCGAGGTGACAATTTCCTCGCGAATGCAATCGATGGGTGGATTGGTGACCTGGGCAAAGAGCTGTTTGAAATAGTTGTAGAGGGGCTGCGGCTTGTCGGACAACACGGCCAGCGGCGTGTCGGTGCCCATGGACCCGACGGCTTCCACTCCATCTCTGGCCATCGGGGCCATGATGATGCGCAGGTCTTCAAAGGTGTAGCCGAAGGCCTGCTGGCGCTGCAAGACAGTCTCATGGCTCGGCTCCGGGAGATGCGGAGCATCGGGCACGTGAGCCAGCTCCAGCATAGACTTGTCGAGCCATTCGCGGTAAGGATGGGCGGAGGAAGTCTGATGCTTGATTTCCGCGTCGGCCACGATGCGGCCTTGTTCTGTATCAATGAGGAACATGCGGCCCGGCTGGAGGCGGCCTTTGTGCAGGACGCGATCAGGCGGCACGTCAAGCACGCCGACCTCGGAAGCCATGATGACCAAGTCGTCTTTCGTCACGTAGTAGCGGGAAGGGCGCAAGCCGTTGCGGTCCAGGACCGCGCCAATTTTCAGCCCGTCGGTGAAAGCGATGGAAGCGGGTCCGTCCCACGGTTCCATGAGGCAGCTATGGTACTCGTAGAACGCCTTTTTCTCGTCGCTCATGCTTTCATGATTCAGCCACGGCTCGGGGATCATCATCATGACGGCATGCGGCAGCGAGCGACCCGCCAGCACGAGCAATTCAAGGCAGTTGTCGAACATGGCCGAATCGCTGCCATCGGTGTTGATCACCGGCAGCAGTTTCTTGATATCGTTGCCGAAGAGCTCGGACTCAAACATGGCTTGGCGCGCGTGCATCCAGTTGATGTTTCCCCGGAGGGTGTTGATTTCGCCGTTGTGGGCGATATAACGATACGGATGAGCGCGGTCCCAGGTGGGGAACGTGTTCGTGCTGAAGCGGGAATGGACCAGTGCCAAAGCCGTTTCCATGGCCGGATCGCTCAAGTCAGGAAAGAACTCCTCTACTTGTTCGGACATGAGCATGCCCTTGTAAATGAGCGTTTTGTAGGAAAGGCTGCAGACGTAAAAGGAACGCCCGCCTTTGATCCCGGAATAACGGATGGCTTGCTCCGCACGCTTGCGAATGACGTAAAGCTTGCGCTCGAAGGCCATGTCCTCGAGCAGCCGGGCATTGCGTCCAATGAAGACCTGCCGGATCAGAGGTTCTCCGGACTTGGCCGTTTCGCCCAGATTGATGTTATGGGTGGGAACCGTTCGCCAGCCCAGCAGGTGTTGGCCTTCATCTTTGACGATCTCCTCGAATAGTTTCTGACAGCGCCGAGCTTCCGCCGGGTCGGCCGGCAGAAAGATGTTCCCGGCCGCATATTCCCGGGCCGGCGGCAAAGTAATCCGTGTTCCGGCGCAAGCTTCCTGGAGGAAAGCGTGGGGCATCTGCAGAAGAATGCCGGCGCCGTCGCCGGTGTTGGCTTCACAGCCGCAAGCACCACGATGGCGCAAGTTCATCAGCACGGTCAGGGCCTGGCGAACAATCTGGTGCGAACGTTGGCCCTTCACGTTCACGACAAAACCCACGCCACAGGAATCGTGCTCGAACTGCGGATCGTACAGCCCTTGCTTGGGAGGCAGTCCCACGAGGGTCGCCGGACTGTCTTTGGCCTGCGAGCTGTCGATGTTCATCATCAAAATTTGTGTTTTACTACCATTATAATTAGCCGGCGCAACCTATTTTTCCACTTTTGCGTTCTTTGAACAGCCGTACCCGGAGAAATCAGCCGAAGAGGGACTCGAGAGCTAATAAGCGAATTCCGACTAATGTGCAGCCGCGATTAGGCTGGTTTAATTGGGCGGCTTGGAAAGGTGTTCCCGGTAGCAGACCGCCCTTTGCTTCAAGGAATCGACATGAAGGCAGATCGGACTGTCCGAAGGCAGACTGGCGGAATCGATGACCCAGATGACCTGGGCCCAAGGCGCGGCGCTCGGCAGGAGGGCTGCCAATTGATTGGAATGTTGTTGGATCAGGTTCTCGTTCAAGGCGTGTCCTTCCTTGCCCGGAGAGACTGCCAGATAGAGCATGTCCATCTCGACCAGATCATTAAAAAAATGCGTTCCCAGAGAAACATCCGGCACCAGGCCCGCGTGCATGAGCGAGCTTTCGCAGAGCACCGATACGGTGTTGATCTCGGCAAAAGAGACCGGCACGCCGAGCGAGGGCATGGAAGTGCCCCAGCGGCCAGGGCCAAGGAGCAGGAAGGTCTTGGGGCTCTCCCGGGGCTCCAAATGAGTCAATCGTCCGATGGTGCGAGCGACTGAGTAGCGCTGGCTCATAGTCATTTGGCTGTAAACCGATGGGATGACATAAATCAGCCGGTCGATCACCATGGCCAGACTGTGGCCGATGATGGGTCCCTGAGACTGGAACAGCAAATGATCGGGCTGAATCTCCGCCGGGCATTTGACCCGGCTGCCTTCTCCTTTGATTCGAACCTGGAATGGCCTGCACTGCACCAGATTGATGCGGTAACGGCCCACGGCATCGAAGTTGGCGGTGAACTCTATGTCCACCGGATTGTCGTAAGCTTGGTGCAGCAGATGCAGCAGCTCGCGCATGTCTCTCACGAAATCAGTCTCGGCAAAGAACCGATCAAAGGTCAGCATCCAGGGCGGAGTCTCCCGCGATTTCAAGGCGTTCGTTGTGCCGGACGGTTCTTCGTCGTTGGCGGCAAAGTACCGCAGCAGGTTCTGTGGGAGCGACTGCGCCACGGCCTGAAAATCTCGCGTCACAAGCTGGTTGGCCTGCAAGTCCAAGACGTCCGCGCGTCTTTGCGAGTATTGGCGCACTTCATCCGTGTTTCTTTCCGGCCTTTTCAAGGGAGCATTGAGCGCAACCAAACGAGTGTAATCGTCATCCGTCCGGTCCACTGCCCTGGTTCCCAAGCCGAAGACCAGGCGCAGCATGCCGGCGCGCGGATCGATCTCTTCATGCCAGACAAACGGATTGAAGGAGAATCCAACCCCGGCCACTTGGGGGAAGAACAATTGGCCGTACATTTCGCCCGAAACCCTTTGCACCAGCAGCGCCATCTGTTCGTCCCGGTCGAGCAAGCCGTGATGTTGCCGGTAGAGCAATCCCTCCTGGCTCATGGTGCTGGCATAGACGGTCCGCACCGCCGACATGAACACCTCCAAACGCTCCTGGGGCGTGCCTTGGTTCGCGCAGAAAACGCTCTCGTATTTGCCCGAAAAGGCGTTGCCGTAGTTGTCCTCCAGCAGGCTGCTCGAGCGGACGATGATGGGGGACTGGCCAAAATACTCGAGCATCTCCATGAACTGATCCTGGATGTATTGAGGAAACGCGCCGGCCAGCAATTTCTGGCGGGCCATCTCGGATCGCTCCAAATAGACGTTGAAATCCTTGGGCCGCCGCCGCAACCACCAACAGCCGTTCCGGACCAGGTACGTGTAAAAAACGTCCGAGCCGATGAAAAAGGAATCGTGGCCTTCCAGCCGTTCCTCCCAACACGGATCGGCTTTCTTCAAGATAGCCCGTGCCAGAAGCATGCCGAGCGACTTGCCGCCAATCAGTCCGGTGCCGATCATCCGCTTCATGATTTCGATGAGATCCGCCAGATCGAAATACTTTTCGGCCAGCCCCGCAAAGCGTTCGTCCCGGGTCACAACCATTTTCATCAAACGGCGGAAATAAACCTCGGCCTCTTGCGCCGTCTTGGCGCCGCTGGCCACTGCGTCGAGCGTTTCTTTCGCCTGACGAAACGTCCGGGTCCAAACCCCAAGCCGGTAGATGGTGAAATCCAGCCACGGTTGAGGCGCGCCCGCCAGAATGTCCGTGATCGTGGCGCTGCTGGTGACAGGCCGGAATTCGTCTCCTTCCCAGCTTTGCAGCATGTACATCGTCGGCGAGTAACGCTGATAGACCTTCAGCGGATGAATGTAGAGGCGATTCTTCTTGCGATGCACTTCCAGAACGACCTGGGCGGTCTTATTGATCGCATCCGTGGCATGGAAGGAGTGCTGGTTCTTGAGCAACGCAAAATAAGCCACGGTCTCCAACTCATAGAGAAAGGGGCAGGCAATCATAAAGAAATTGCCCAGCATGTGGTCGCTGAACCAATCCGCCGCCAGGTCCGACAAACAATCAAAGACATAAAAGGCGCCTCGACCGGCCGTCTCGATCACATCCAGGATTTCGGTCAGGAATTTCTCAAAGCCGCCTTCCGCCTGCAAGTGATGCACCACCGCTCCGCCTCCGTCCGCAAGCAGCGACGCATGCCGGGCAAACCGGAAATAAATCAGCTTTCGTCCCTGCCGCTCCGCTTCAATGACAAAGGGTTCCACCAGAGGAACATAATCCGCAATCGAATCGACCTCCCACACCACATTATCGCCGGGCAAAAGGCCTTGCAGCGCCTTGTCCAAACCGGGCAGGCCCGTGCTGAGAGTTGTCACATTATCATGCATCACTTCCAGAACGCAGAATTTTGCGCCCAGGCACTTTTACAGGACGCGGCAGAGCAGGGGAACCAAAAAGATTTCAGACTGGCAGCCAACCAACACCGCCCGCCCCGCTTTTGATTCCTTGTTCAAGCCAGCCCGCTCGGAGCACTCAAATGGTTTTTCTGAAGCAAGCTTTTCATGGCGCTTATACTTGTAGTTAGGATCAGGAAATTATCGACGTACCTCATTAACTAGATTAAAGGGCAAGGGCAACTAGTGCATGTTGGAACATTTATCTGGTCTTCGCGTCTGCCATTCTGGGTGGAGGAAGGAGATTTTTCCCGGCGCTGGGAGGCCGACAGGGAACGCAGACCCTGCCTGCCGGAAATGGAGTCTCTGCCAACCATAAAACGATAAGGAGTACACTGTGAAAATTGGAACCATCCACGATGTTTTGGAAAACTTGAAACGACTCAGTCCCGGCCAGCCCGAGTTTCATCAGGCGGTAACGGAAGTGCTCGAAACGATTGAACCGGTGATCGAGCGGCATCACAAGTACCGCGACGCAAAAATCCTGGAGCGGCTGCTGGAGCCGGAACGCCAGGTGATCTTCCGCGTGCCCTGGGTAGATGACAAAGGTGTCATCCAGGTTAATCGTGGCTATCGAGTCCAGTTCAGCAGCGCTTTGGGACCCTACAAAGGCGGGCTGCGCTTTCATCCAACGGTCAATCTGAGCATCCTGAAGTTTTTGGCCTTCGAGCAGATTTTCAAGAATTCGCTCACGACCTTGCCCATGGGTGGCGGCAAGGGGGGCGCCAACTTTGATCCTCACGGCAAATCCGACAATGAAGTCATGCGATTCTGCCAGTCCTTTATGATTGAGATGAGCCGCCATGTCGGTCCGGATACGGATGTGCCGGCCGGCGACATTGGCGTGGGCGGCCGGGAGATCGGCTACCTGTTTGGACAGTACAAACGTCTGCGGAACGAGTTTACGGGCGTGTTGACCGGCAAGAGCCTGGGCTGGGGAGGCTCGCTGATCCGCCCGGAAGCGACCGGCTACGGCGTGCTCTATTTCGCGCAGGAAATGCTCAAAGCTCGCGGACAAAGTATGGAAGGCAAAATCTGCACGGTGTCAGGATCCGGCAATGTGGCGCAATACACGATTGAGAAGATCAATCAACTCGGGGGCAAAGCCGTGACGCTGTCCGATTCCAACGGGACCGTTTACGACAAGGAAGGCATCAATGAAGAGAAGCTGGCCTGGGTGCTGGACCTGAAAAATGTCCGCCGCGGCCGCATCAAAGAATACGCCGAGAAGTTTCCGGGCGCGCAGTATTTCGATGGGAAACGCCCCTGGAGTATCGAATGTGATTGCGCCTTTCCCAGCGCGCATGAGAATGAGATCAGCAAAGAGGACGCCCAGACTCTCCTCGATAACGGGTGTTATCTGGTGGCGGAAGGCGCCAATATGCCGACCGAACCGGATGCAGCCCATCTTTTCCTCTCCAAGAAAATACTCTTCGGCCCCGGCAAAGCAGCCAATGCCGGCGGTGTGGCTACCTCAGGGCTGGAGATGTCGCAAAACGCCATGCACCTGTCCTGGCCTCGAGAAGAAGTCGATCAGCGGTTGCATCGCATTATGGTGACCATTTACAAAAATGCCTCGGAAGCGGCGGCCGAATATGGGCAGCCAGGCAATCTGGTTATGGGAGCGAACATTGCCGGTTTTGTCAAAGTCGCCGACGCCATGCTGGACCAGGGATTGGTCTGACTGCCAAGGGGTCAGTTCCTAGTTTCGACAACTCCAGGCCCTTTGACTCATTTCTGGTTTCTTTCGCCGGCAAGTCAGTAAGTCATGTCATGACCTGCCACGGTCCATTGCCCGGCTGGAAGTGGAGCAATTGAGCGCCGTGTTCCGGGAGATCGAGATAAAGGCCGCGAGCCTGCAATTCAGGGCCGCGGCAGAGGCCACACTCTTCTTCCAGAAGGTCTGTCATTTGCCAGTCTTGCGCTGCTAATCCGCGCAGGCTTGGTTGGACACAACATTGGCTGCGATGGCCCGCCAGATTTACCACCACCAGATCAAACGTGGGCCAAGCAGTCTGCCATTGAACCACGACAAAGTTCTCCGCTGTCGGATTGTCGGTCCAGACCCGCCGGGTTTTGAGCACGTCTGCATGACCACGGCCTATGGCCGTCGCTTGTATGAGCGCCAGCGTCTTCTCGTAGAGCGCCGCTATCTCCGATTGCGGTGGCTCCGGCAAGCGACGGCCCATTTGCACCGGCGCAAACCTGCGTGCGCCGGCCAGTTGCCCCTCGTGCAGAAGCCGCATTCCCGGCAAACCGAGCAGGAGCAAACTGGCTGCCCGATGCTCCGGGAGCGAGAGGAGTGATGCGATCCGTGGTTCGTCATGATTCTCCAGAAAATGGGCGCTGCGGCTGATGAATTCAGGCTCGGCATTCATGACGTGCTGATGCACCTGAGCGGGGCTGCGACTCAACAAATGGTCGTAAAAGCGTTTGTCGTAAGTGAAATCGAAGCCCAGCCTCTGCAATTCCGCTTCCAAACCCCAGTACGCTTCCGCTAAAAACAAAAAACCCGGATGCAGGCGTCTTACGGAATCAATTGCTTCGGCCCAGAATTCAGTGGCTGGGACCGGAGCGGGGCAGGGGAAGGTTTGCCAGGTTTTGGCAAAGGTTTCGTTAAGGAGCAACATCGCCATGTCACATCGCACCCCATCGCACCGGTCGGCGACGGATTGCAGTGCTTCGATCATGGCTGAACGTGTCTCGGCTCGCCGGTAATCGAGTTGGACGGTATCGGTCCAAGCCGGGAAATAGGGGTCCTTCCCATGAGCAAACCACTTTTTCCCCAGGGAGCTTTGCCGCCCAATGGCTTCCTTTCGCCTGGCTCGACTTTGAACAAATAATCCCGGTCTGGCCGAAATCCAGGAATGATCCAGTCCCAAATGGTTGGGAATGAAATCCAGAATCAATCTGAGGCCATGACGGCGCAGCTTCCGGCGAAATTCCTTCAATCCGGTTTCACCGCCCAGGCTTCTTGCCACTTGATACTCGGCAATGGCATAGGGCGACCCCAAAACGTCTTCCTCGCGGAACTCCGCCAGGGACGCATCGCTGAGCTTCTGCCGTTCCCAATGACGCAGCGCATGCTGGCGGCATAACGGCCCCGTTCTCCATACTCCCATCAGCCAAATGTGGGTGAATCCCAGCCTTCGCCAATGGTGAAACTCGGTCTCGGGCACCGTTCCTAACAGAATGCGTTCCCCGGCTTTTTCGGAAAGCTCGCGCAGCCAACACCGGGTATTAATCTCGTAGAGCAAGGGATGAACCACGGGGCGCAAAGCTTGGTTTCGTTAGGGCGGGTTTTCAGGTATTCAGCACCTTCAGCGCTTTCTTGATGTTCGACGGCCGCAAAACCAAAAGGCCCGTTTGCGCCTGGGGACATGTTGCGCAGTAAGCGTAATCGATGTTGATGTTGGCGTAAGCCAGCTTGCGCGCGATGCCGGCCAGTGAACCAGGCTTGTTGCGGCCCTCAATCATCAGCACATCCGTGGCCACAACCAAGGTGCCATGCTCCTC
This sequence comes from uncultured Verrucomicrobiota bacterium, assembly GCA_964363225.1. GTDB lineage: Bacteria > Verrucomicrobiota > Verrucomicrobiia > Limisphaerales > CAYIIH01 > CAYIIH01. The sequence goes on from CAYIIH010000046.1 coordinate 27,629, forward strand.
AAAAACGCGCTGCGCTTTCGCCGCGTCGCTCACCACCATGCGGATGACAATGTGATCGACGGTATCACTGGTCGAGATCGCGTGAATGTTGATTTTGGCCGCGCTCAGCGCCTCACAAACGCGCGCCAGCGTGCCCGGTCGATTGGCCACGAACAAGGCAAGTTGTTTAACAATCTGCATGTGTTTGATTGAATGGGCAGATACTGCCTGCCCTGATCGTTACCCGCAAAATCAAGAATAGCCGGACCACAAGCTAGAGCATCTTAAACGAATTGCCAGCCTCAACAAAAACAAAAAACAGGGCGGACGCCCGAGGCCATTCAGGACGCACTTTTTGCTTGGGCGGCAAGGTATTCCTGTTAGTTTAATGGCATGTCAAATCGCGTGGATGCTTGGCGCCGCTGGTTTGGAACCTTCTTTCTGATCCTGGCGGGCGAGCTCTTGATTTGGGGACAAACCTTGCTGAAGCCACACTTGAACGGAGCCTCTTTTGTTTTCTATTGGCTCGCTTGCTTCGGGCTTACCGGACTGGCCGTCTTGACAGCCTTGATCGACCTTTGGATCATGCGCCGTCGAACACAAGAGCAACACCGTGTACTGTTCCAGCGCACTTTTACGGGCCTGAGAAGAGATCGGGAAGAGCCCACTGCTGGTACCGCCAAACAAGAGCGCAACCTGCAATAGGCGGTGGCGATTTATGAGGTGAGGACGCCGAAAGCCGTTTTTCGCATTGCCGGAACCGAGTTTGAGCTGCAGGCAGACGGAAAAGTGTCCGTGCTTTCGGGAATCGTGGAGCGAATGGGCGACTCGGTGCTTCAGATCAAGCAAGGCCAGACCTTCGATCCAGCCACAGGCCAACTGCGCCTGCTCAGAGAGGCCGAACGGCACGAATTGGCCAAGCGCTTTTCAGAAATGAACGGCGTGGCCATTAATTCTCCTTAGGTCGAGTTGCAGCCTTCCTCACAAGCGGTTCATTCTTGAATTCGTTCTCAGCAGCAGGGTATATTGAAGACGCTGCAATGAAATCTGCTGCGATCACAGATTCCTCTGCGACCCTCTCCGAGAGTCGGAGAGCCGCTTTAGTCAAGTTGCTGGCCGATGAGGACGTAGCCATTTACCATACCGTGCGCAGCAAAATTTTGTCCTACGGACAAACATCCTCCGGCTGGATGCAGCCGCACACGCTGAGCAGCGATCCCATTTTGCGCCGCCGGGCTCAGGAAATCGTGCAGTTTCTGGCGCGCCAGGCTGCGGATAATCGTTTTCTTGCCTTCTGTCTGAGGCAGGGTGAAGACCTGGACGCGGAGGAAGGCGTTTTCCTGCTGGCGCAAACTCATTATCCGGACATCAACATCGCGGCGTATCAAGCTTTGTTCGACAGTTATGCCGGAGATCTGCGGGAGCGGATCGATTTCGGCGCCCACTCGGAAGGCATTCTGGCCAGCATCAATCATTATTTGTTCACGGAGCTCGGCTTTCGCGGCAACGAACAGAGCTATTACGATCCCGACAACAGTTTTTTAAACCGGGTGGTGGACCGGCGCCTGGGCAATCCGATCAGCCTTTGCCTCGTTTATTTGTTTCTGGCGCGACGGCTGCGTCTCCCGTTGGCTGGCATCGGCATGCCCGGTCATTTTCTGTGCCGGTTCCAGACTTCCACGGAAGAGATTTTCGTGGACGCTTTTAATCGGGGAAAGCTCCTGACCAAAGCCGATTGCGTCAAGTACCTGCTGCATACCAGCAAGGGCTTTCATGAGGCTGATCTCGCGCCCATCACTCCGCGCCGCATTCTCTTGCGCATCTGCTCCAACCTCCATCAAATCTACGTCCAGCTTCAATTGACCGAAGAAACCGCCCGGTTCCAGCGCTACATCGTGGCCCTGGCCAAGTAATTGGGGTCACATCTCAACATTCAACAATTGACCGGAAATCAAGGAACCTTCAGCAATTCGGCTTCCGTCCACGGTTCTTCTCGCTTGGCGGTGGCCTCCCGCACTTTGGTCACGGTGGCCGATGCCACGGGCGTGGCGGCGTGGCCCCACTCGCGGCGGACATACGTCAGCACCGTCGCGATTTGTTCATCCTCAAAAACTCCCATGGGCGGCATTTCGAGTTGGTAGGGCTTGCCTTTGACGGTGATGGGACCGCGCAGACCGTGCAGGGCAATTCGGATCAAACGTTGCTCCGATCCCAGCACCCATTCTGACTCGACCAGAGGCGGGGCCAATCCTTCCAGGCCAAGCCCATGTGGTTGATGACAAGCGGCACAGCTTATGAAAAAAAAGATCCCTGCCCGCCTCAAAACGCGCTTGTTGCTCGGGGGCCAGCGGAGGAACTGGCTTTGCGGGGGCCGCGCCTGATTTGACTGGCTGCGACCCCGAAGCCGAAGCGCCGGACGCATCTCCGGACTGAGCCAGAGACAGCGGCAGGATCGACATCCACAACAATAAGACTCTGATCAGCATGGGCTCTGCAACGGCGCGAGTTCTGAATTCTGTTTGGGCGAACAATTGAGTACCCCCTGCTCCATCGAGCCGCGCACGCGACTGAGCAGGAGCGTTTTGCTTACCCCAGTCTATGCCTCTTGCCACGCGATTTTCTCTGATTTTGGCCTTTGCCTTTGCGACTGCGTCCAAGCTAACCTCGCTGCATGCGCATTCAGTTTTTCCAGTGGAGCCGGAGATCGCTTTGCGGGCCAGCATCCTTCTCTATAGCGCGTTCGGTGGCCGGCGCGTTTCTCATTTCGGCAGCCACTGCAGCCTGTCTGGGCTGGGATTATGAAGGGCACCGACTGGTCAACCAGATTGCCTTGGCGTCATTGCCGACGAATTTTCCGGCCTTTGCGCGCCAGGCCGAGACGCAGGAACGCATTGCCTTCCTGGGCGGCGAACCGGATCGCTGGCGCAATACGCCGGACCTGCCGCTGAAACATGTCAATTCTCCCGATCATTACATTGATCTGGAGGATTTGATTCCGCACCGGATGGCAGCCACCAATCTGAGCCATTTCCGCTACGACTTCCTGGCCCAAGCGGCGGTCAGCCGCGCGGCGAATCAGGCCCAACTGCCGCTGATCGACCCGGTCAAGGACCTGGACCGGACGAAAGCATTGATTGGTTTTCTGCCCTGGACCATTACGGAGTACTACGCGAAATTGAAGTCCGATTTCTCCTGTCTGAGCGCCTTTGAAGCGGGCGGCACGCCTGAGGAAATTGCCAATGCGCAGCAGAATATTGCCTATCTCATGGGCACCATGGGACATTTTGTCGGAGATGCCGCTCAGCCGTTGCACACGACCAAACATTACAATGGCTGGGTGGGAGAGAATCCTCACGGCTACACCACCAACCTGACGTTTCACTCCTGGATTGACGGCGGGTATTTGAGGAAAGTGGGAGTTCAGTTTGCCGACCGGGTGCAGGTCAAAAGAGTCGCGGAATTGTAAGGATTGAAGTTCATTGAGGTTT
>CAYIIH010000047.1:0-31090 GCA_964363225.1 uncultured Verrucomicrobiota bacterium
CCTCACTTCTTTACTCCACTCCAAAAAACAGGAGTTTTCGGCCAGATACTACCTACGAACAGCACGGCGGCTACGCCCAGCCGAAAATTTCCGGGAAATCGCACCTCGCCCAGCAAGTAACCCAGCGAAATGATGATGAACAAGCGGGCCACCGCACTTTCCATCAGCCAACTCTGAAACCACGCTGAGGGGTCAGTCCTCACTATTGACACTGATTCTACGATTATAACCGACTTGCATTGGAGATTTGAATGCGCTGCGCGACATAGGCCTTTTATGCAATCATAATGGAATCAGTGTCAATAGTGAGGACTGACCCCTATGGCTTCAGGAAATAATTCCGCTGTTTCTCGCTGATCGGAACGCCGAGTTTTTCCATGACTTGGAGCATGTCTTCCCAGACTTCGCGTTTGACGGTCCAGGACTGGTTTCGCAGCAGATAGGAGGGATGATACGTTGGCATGAGGGGAAGGCCTTGAAAAACCTGAAAATGGCCGCGGAGTTTGGTGATGCCAACGCTGCTCTTGCCAAATAACCCTTCCATCGCCGTGGCGCCCAAAGCGACCATCACCTTCGGTTGGATCAAATCGATCTGCGCCTGCAGGAAAGGCAGGCAATTATGGACTTCATCCGGCGTCGGCTTGCGATTGCCGGCGGTCTGGCCGGGGGTGTCGGGCCGGCATTTCAAGATGTTGGCGATATAGACTGTATGCCGCGTGAAACCCATGGCTTGAATGATGCGGGTGAGCAATTGGCCGGCCCGGCCGACAAACGGTTCGCCTTGTTCATCTTCATCGGCGCCGGGGGCTTCGCCGACGAACAGGAGTGTAGCATTGATGTCGCCGACGCCGAAGACGACATTCTTTCGCGAGCGGGCCAGGTGTGGACATTTTTGGCAAGCCAAAGCGCGGGTCCGCAAATCCGCCATGGCCGCCGCTTTGGCCTCTGGACTCAGAGTCGCGGCCGGAGGAGGCGCGGTGGTTGGAAACAGGATTTTGCGTTCGACAGGACCCGGGGTGGGGACCGGCTTGGGCGATGGAGAAAGCGGCGGAGCGAAAACAGGCGCAACCAGAGCGTGCGCTGTCTGGACCGGCTTTCCGGCAGGCGGCAATTGGTCGAGCGCACCCAGACTTTCGCGCGTGACGGAGACAAATCTGACGCCGCGCGCTTTCAGGTCCTGGAGATGCTGGATGGTCGCGTCCAGAAGCTGCTGATAATGGTCCTGCATCGCTGAAAGAGTACCGGGCGCGCCAGCAAATGCACAGGAATTTTTCTGTGCTGAAATCGTTTTTGAACGGCATCATCGCAGCCAGGAATCCCCAAGAACCCCGTGGGGGCCTGTCGGTGTCACGCGGGAAGAGAAGGCGAGACCACAATTTTGAGAGAGGCTGGGGTCGGTTGCGAGGCCAAGGCGATGGCTTCGGCGGTGCGTTCCAGCGGGAATTGGTGAGTGATGAGTTGGCGGGCATCAAATTTTCGGGAGAAAACAAGGCACGCAACTTCTTTTTGCAGGGTGAAATCGGAGGAATAACTGCCGATCAAATCGATTTCATCCACGCAGATGGTGGAAAGGTCCAGATCGGTCTGGGCGCCCCGGCGGGTGTGCGCGAACAAGAGCGCCTGGCCGGCGCCGCGCAGCAGGTCCATGGCTTGGCGGACCGCGGGATCAAAAGGGACGGCGATGACGGCGGCATCGAGTCCGCGCTGGCGGGTCAAGGCTTTCACGCGGTTCGAAAAGCCGGGATCGTCCGCAGGCAAGGCCCAGCGCGCGCCGAATTGCCGGGCCAACGCCAAACGCGCCGGCAACAAGTCGCTGGCGATCACGTTCATTTTCCGAAGAGCCAGCAACCGTGTGAACATCAAGCCAATCGGGCCTTGGCCGGTGACCAGGACGCTGTCCCCCGGCAGGAGGGTCAGGCGATTGAGGGCCTTCAGAACGGTGTTGACCGGTTCGAGCATGGCTCCTTCGACAAAGCTGTTGCGAGGTGGAATGCGGACCACTCCAGGCAGCACAAAGGGCATGACGCGCACGTATTCGGCATAGCCGCCCCCGGCGGGTTCGAAGCCGGCGGTGATGCCGGTGCGTTTGTAGCCGGGGCACTGGGCAAAAGCGCGATGCCGGCACGCATGGCATTTCAGACAGGGAACATGGTGATGCAGGCCGACGCGTTCGCCGGCTTTGAAATGATGGAGACGGGCGCCGACGCGAACGATGGTGCCGGCGGTTTCGTGGCCGAGGATGCGCGGCGGCGCCACGGTGCCGTGCAGGATTTTTTTGATGTCGGTAGGGCAGACACCGCAAACGGCTACTTTGACGAGCAACTCATCGGCCCTGATGCGCGGCACGGGCACGGTTTCGAGGCGGAGGTCGTTCGGGCCGCGGTACACGACCGCGCGCATCATTCTTGGAATAGACTCAGGCACGGGAGAATCGAATAGAGCAAAATGCCGAAAGACGGAAGCACGGAATGAAGTCCGGTTTTGCGCCGGAGATTTCAGGCGCGGGGCATGAACCACGAACAGCGTCGCCTCTCAGCTTTATGCTTTTTCCGAGTTGCTCCAGAATTCATTGAACCAGGCGTCCGGCGCGGCGCGGAAGACCGTTGGAAGGCCGTGCCAGCAAAACCGGACCTCCCGCGCATGCAAAGCTTGGTGGGGCAGGATCAAGCGGCGGCGTTGTTCCTCGGTGAGCCGGCTTTCGACAAAGGCCAGGTACAATCTTTCGTCCCCGCCATAGATCTTGTCGCCAACAATGGGAAAACCGAGATGGGCCAAGTGAATGCGGATTTGATGTTTCCGGCCCGTGCGCGGCGTGACGCGCAGCAAAGCAAACAGGCCTTCGGCCCTGCGGAAGCGGCGTTCGACCCAAAATTCGGTGCAAGAGGGCGAGCCGTTGGTTTCCACGCGATCTTTGATGGCGACGGGGCTGGCGGCGTCCTTGCCGACGGGCGCGTCAATAAGGCCGTGGGATGCTCCGGGATGGCCATGCACGATGGCGAGGTACTCCTTGTGGACCGACCGGCTTTCCCAGAGGCGGCGCAAGCGCCGGGCGGCCTCCGGGTTCTTGGCGAGGATAACGATGCCGCTGGTCTCGCGGTCCAGGCGATTGACCAGTTGCGGAGCCGCATTGGGTCCCAGGTAAAGCCGGACCCGCACGATCAGGCTTGAATAACCATCGCCCTTGGTGGGGTGACAAACCAGGCCCGCCGGTTTGTTGAGAACCAGCAATTCGCTATCTTCGTGGACGATGGCGAATAGATTTTGCATGCGCGTTGCCGGCCGTCCCGGGTTTTTGGCCGAGGTCAGGGCTGGAGACCGAGTCGCTTGAAATCAATCCAAGACGCGACTTGTCTTTGCTTTGGCCAGGGGTATCATCGGGGCCAGTGAAAGAAAAGTGGAATATCGCCTTGCCGGCGGTGATGATGGTGGTGTTCGCCTTGAGCCGCTGGCCGGGCTTGATGCCGGAGAACTTCAGCGCGGTGTACGGCCTGGTTTTTTGCGCGGCGGTTTATTTCCCGGGCAAGCTGGCGTGGTATCTCCCCTTGGGGACGCTGCTGGTCACCGACGTGTTCATGAATCTGTTTCATTATCACGCCGATCTGGTGAGCGGCTATATGCTGGTGAATTATCTGGCTTATGGGAGCATTTTGTGGCTGGGTCGGCAATTCAGTGCCCGGTCTTCCTGGCTGTCGCTCCTGAGCGGCGGACTGCTGGGGGCCATTCTGTTTTATCTGGTCACCAATACGGCGGCTTGGATGCAGAATCCACAGTATGCCAAGACGCTGGCGGGCTGGATACAGGCTTTAACCATTGGCACGCCCGGCTGGCCTCACACCTGGGAGTTTTTCCGCAACACACTCCTGAGCGGCGGTCTGTTCACCGGTTTATTTGCCGGAGCTATGAAGTTGAGCGAGGCGGCGGAGGAGTCCGAGGAGGAGGAGGAAGGAGAAACAGCGGCTGAACCTAGAGAACCCAAGGCGGAAGAGGCGGAGGCGTAATCGGGGGGAGCCTCCTCGGTTTTTTTGACCATGCATTGGGATGATGAACTGGGGATGAGGTTCATCGGCAGGCGGCGCCAATCGGCATGAGAATCGGCCTTATCTCGGATACGCACGGCTATTTGGACCCGAAAATCAAAACCGTATTTGCCGGCGTAGGACGCATTTTGCACGCGGGGGATGTCGGCTTGCCTGGGTTGATTCTGGAGCTGGAAGAGATTGCTCCGGTGACGGCGGCGTTGGGGAACAACGACTTCGGTCTCGACTTGAGAGAAACCGAGGTGATTTTGCTGGATGGACGCAAGTTTCTGGTTCATCACATTGTGGATGTGCGGGCTCCCCAAGAGTCCATCCACCTGCGGATCATCCGGGAGAATCCGGACGTGGTGGTCTTTGGTCATACACACAAGCGCTACTGCGAGGCGGCCGGCGGGACGCTCTATATTAATCCGGGTTACGCCGGCAAACCGCGCTTCAATCAACCTCGCAGCGTGGCTGTGTTGCGCTGCGACGAGGAAGGCATGACCGTGGAATTCACGGCGCTTTAGGCTGGGTTGAGCCACGCCGAGCCGTGCAGGAAGGCGTTTGGGCGCGGTTTTGAGCCGATGAGAGGGCGGCAGTTGCCGGTCTGGAAGAGAAGAGTTGAGGGCCGCGGGCAGCCCGTCCAGCCGGGAGCGGAAGAAGGCCGCACTGGCCCCGGCAAATTTACTTGTGAAATGTGACTTGAAAGTTGGCAGCAAAAAAGATATGAAAGATCCTGCATGGCATTGCCCTTTCTAAGTTCTCTGCCAAAGAAGCGCCATCAAGTTGTGGCGATTGACTTGGGCATGCGCACGACCAAGGCCGTGTGCCTTCAACGGAAAGGCGAGGGATTTGATTTTGTGCAATACGCTTTGCTGGACGCCCCTGTATTTGACAAGACGCTCTCGGCGGAAACGCTGGGGGAGCATTTGAAGGGCGTGAACCAGGCCTTGGGCGGCCGGGCCAAGCAAGTGGTGTTGGTGATCGGTGTCAATGACTCCCTCTTGCGTCATGCCGAGTTGCCGATGGTGCCGGTGGGAGACATGCGCTTGATGCTGAAGTACAACAGCAAAGGTTATCTGCAACAAGACCTGCCCGATTACGTTTTTGATTGTTACATTCTGCCACGTCCGGCCGGAGCGACGGTCGAGCCTGGCAAACCGGGCCAGAAATGCCGCGTCCTAGTGGGTGGAGCGAAGAAGCAGGTCATTGATAATTTGCAGGAAGCGGCCAAACTGGCCGGGTTGGCGGTGGATCAGATTTCACCGAGCTTGATCGCAACGGCCAACGCTTTTGAGATGGCGCAGCCGGAGGTTTTCAGCAAGGAAGTGGTGGCGCTGGTCGATATCGGTTTCAAGAATTCGACCATCAGCGTTCTGCTGAACGGGGAGTTGGGTTTAAGCCGTGTGGTCGGAATCGGGGGGGACAAGCTGACCAACGGCCTGGCGGAAGCCATGGGCATCAATTATGCCGAGGCGGAAGGGATCAAGGTCGGCCTGCCGGACGAAGTGCAAATGGTGATGCAGTCGCTGCTGATGCCATTGGGCCGGGAATTGCGGGCGTCGATTGACTTTTTCGAGCATCAGCAGGACAAGAGCGTGAGCCAAGTTTTTATTTCCGGAGGATCGGCCCGCTCCCAATTCATTATTGACACCCTGCAAAGCGAAATGATGGTGCCTTGCAAGACCTGGAATCCGGCCGGCTTTTTGGGTCTGGCGCTGGCGCCTCAACAACTGGCGGAATGGGAACAAGTGGCGCCGCAATTAACCATTGCAGTCGGAGGAGCGATGGCTGCTTTTTGATTTGTTATGCCGATTCGCGTCAATCTTTTGGCAGAACAACAGGCGGCGGAAGAGATGCGCCGTCGTGATCCGGTCAAGCGGGCGATCTGGGCGGGGAGCATTCTGGTGGCTTTGGTTTTTCTGTGGAGCTTGTCGCTGCAGTTCAAGGTGCGGAACGCCGGGGCTCAAATGGTGGCGCTGCAAAAGCACCTGCAGGACAAAGAGGAGGAGGCCAAGCAGGCCAAAAGCGAGAACATGTTAAACCTCCGAATTGCGGCCGATATGGCTGTCCTCCAGAAATACGCCAGCAACCGGTTCCTCTGGGGCACGACACTGGACGCTCTCCAGCACACGATCGTGACCAACGTGCGCTTGGTCAAGCTCGATTCCCTCCAAAAATATTTCACCAACAATGAGGCGAAATTGGAGAAGACAAACCTCGTCTTTGAGATACCACCGCCGAAAGGGTGGCAGTTCTGGAAGTCGGCCCCTCCCAAAACGAACATTCAGCTTGCCATTACCAACCGATTCATCGCCCTCACCAACCAATACCGTTTCACCACGAACAAGGTCAGGCTCTCGAACAAGATTGCCAAGATGACCACTAACCAGACCAAGACGCAAATCAGCGCCGAACTGGAGATTTACATGCCCGCCATCGGTGTGGAACAGACCCTCTTGACCATCACGGCTGGGGATTACAGCCCGGCCGGCAAACAGGTGGACGAATTCATGAAGTCTATCGCCAATTCTCCCTATTTTAATGCCGCGCTGAAGAAGGCCGAGGGCCAGGGCATCCGCTTGAAGGAGCGTCCCACCCAGCCGCAGCCGGACATGGAGGACCCGTTGAATCCCTCGGCGGCCTTCTTCCCGTTCACCATCGAATGTCGATACGAAGACAAGATCTTGGCCAATGATTAAACTCTCCAAGGATAAGCGAGATAAACTCATCATGGTGGTCCTGGCTACCATCGGAGTCATCGGCTTGCTCTATACCTTCGTCCTCGGCGCACAAAAGGAAAAGCTGGCTGAGTACGCGAGGAAGATCAGCCAGCTCCAGTACGACGTGGACAAAGCGGAACGGTTGTGCAAGAAGTCCCGCCAGATTCAAACCGATCTGCAAAAGAGCCGGGAAGAGCTGCAGGCCAAGGAAGAGAGGATGGCCCCGGTGGACAAGTACAAGTGGTTTTTCAACATCATCAACCCCTTTGCTGATGCCCGAGGCGTGAGGTTGACCTCGATCAGTCCCGATCCGAAGCCTGAAGATGTTCTTCTTTTGCCGAAATTCCCCTATCAGGCTGCCAGCTTCAGCGTCGAAGCGGTGGCTCAGTATCATGATTTGGGAAAGTTTTTGGCTGACTTTGAGAACGAATTTGTATATATGAGAGTGCAGGATCTTAAAATTGAACGGAAGGGAGGTGGCGGATTAGCCACCGCCCTCGGCCCAGCTTCAACTCAGCGTCCAGGCGGCTCGCGCGGGTCTGCACCGAGCACAACTGCGGTAGCCGCGGAACAACTGTCAGTCGATATGAAAATTGTGACTTTGATTAGACCGATCACGTCCTTGTAACTCTTACCAACCATGAGGCGCTCGCCCACATCATTCCCCCCATCATGGCACATCCCGCTCGGGCGTCTGCTGGCCGGCCTCTGCCTCGGTGCGCTTTTGGGGTGTGGACAGAAAGCAGCGGCGCCCGAGGCGAAGACCGCCCACGCTCCGGCGCCTGGCAAACCGCAAACCGGCGAGTCTAAAACCAATGCCGTTGCGCCGACGAACGTTGTGACCATCCCGAAATCGGTTTTTGTGAGCGACCCGGCCGTGGCCAAGGATCCTTTTTATCCAAATTCACAAATTCGCGCCAGCGAGGCAGCAACCGCCAAACCTGGGAAAAAGGAGCCGGTTGTTTTCAATCCGTTAACGGCCTTGACTCTGATCAATATTACCGGGTCTGAGAGTGAACGAGTAGCGATAGTCAATGATGCCATTCTGGAAGCCGGCAAGCCGGCTGAGATCACGGTGACGCAGGGTGACAGGACGGAGAAGATCAAAGTCCGATGTCTGAAAATCACCGCTACGTCAGTGGTTTTGACTGTGCAGGGCCAAGCCAAACCGATTGAATTGCGCGCCCCATGAATGCGCCCTGGGTCCGGCCCAATTTTTGTTCCTGGAAAAGAATGTCAAGCTGTTCGCCAAAATTGAGATGAACTCGTATGAAGACTAAACTGCTTCTGTTAGTCTTGGTGCTTTCTTGGGGAGGGCTGAGCGGCTCCGCCCAACAAAACGCCGATCCCGCGGCGGCCCCAAGTGCCACGCCGGCCGTCGCGCCGACCTCGCCGCAACCGGCCAGCCCCGCCAATACGGCCGCAGGCACTGCCGCCCAAGCCGAAGAGGCCAAGGAGCCAGCGGCACTGAGTGCCAGCGAGGCCGAGGAGATCGTGCCTTTGATCAGTTTCCAGGAGGCGCCTTTGGTTGAGGTGATCAAAATCCTGGCCCAGCAGGCCGGCATCAATTTCCAATATGATCCCCGCTTGGCCCCGGAAGGAAAGCCCGGTCCGGAATTGGCCGACGCCATTGTTTCCGCCCGTTTTGAAAAAGTCACCGCCCGGCAGGCGTTGGAAGCCGTCCTGGACAAACAGAACCTGGCCTTGGCCAAGGGCCCTGCCGCCAACGTGTTCAGCATCGCTGCCCAAGACTCGATCGCTCCGGCCGCAACCCCGGCTGAACTATTGCAGCCCGTGGACCTGGCCGCGGCGGCGGGCCAGGAAACCAATGCGATCGAATCGGCTTTTGAATCCAGCAAAGAAGTGCCTTTGTTGCTGGCTATTCAGATGCTGGCCAAGCTGGCCAAGGTTAATATCTTGATCGACCCCAAAGTGAAGACCGGCGGGACGCGGCAGGTCGGCACCAATCTGATCGAGGTTCCACCCGTGGCCACCAATATGGTCGCCTTAAGCAGCTTTGGCGGTGTCTCGGCGCAGCAAGCGCTGGATGCTGTTTTGGGCAATTTCGGCCTGAACCTGGTCACCGATCCCAAGACCCAGTTCGCGCAGGTCACTTTTAAGGATCCCGCCGCCAAGGACCCATTGATCACCCAGGTTGTTCAAGTGAAGTATGCCAATCTCACCAACATGATGGACTTTATCGCGGGACTCTTCGCGGAAAAGAACCGCAGCAGTGCCAAACCCGATGCGCGCTCCAGCCAACTGGTCCTGACCTGCACGCAAAAAGAATATGACGCCATCACCAACCTGATCGCCCAACTGGACACCCCCACGCGCCAGGTGCTGATTGAAGCGCGGTTTTTGGAGACGTCCCAAAACCCCAAATCCGTCAAGGGCATTGATTGGACCGATACCTTGGCGGCGCAACGAATCATCGCGGGCAACGGGCTGTTAAGCGGTGAAACGACCACCACCCTCCCCGGTCGAGAGACCACGGTCACGACGCCGAGCGGAAGGAGCCTGACCGTCACGGAGCCTTCCACGACCGCGACCCGGCTGGACACCGTGCTGGGCCGCGGCGGGTTGAGCCTCGATACCGCGCGCGGCTTCTTCCCGCACACCGCCTTTTTGAATGCCAAAGGGGTGGAGGCAGTTCTCTCCTTTCTCAACACGGACGCGGACACCAAAACCCTGGCCACGCCGCGCGTCGTGACCTTGGACAACCAGGAAACGAAGTTGGAGGTGACCCGAGGCGTGCCGATTTTTGACGCCAGCGAAAGCATTGGCCAGGCCGGAACGACGGTGGCGACCTCCAAACCCAATTACACCAATGTCGGCACCATCCTCATTGTCACCCCGCGCGTGACCGGGACCAACGTCGCCCTGAAATTGAAGCCGGAAATCTCCCGCGTCGAAGAGACACCCTCGCGCAAGGTGGTGGCGGGCAAAGTAAACGAAGCGGATATCTTCGCCAGAACCAAGATTGAGACCGAGGTCATGATTCCGAGCGGCAGCACGCTGGTGATGGGGGGCTTGGTCAGTGATACCTCGTCCAAGAGCTATACCAAGGTTCCCATCCTCGGTGACATCCCGATCCTGGGTTTGGCCTTTCGCAAGGAAAGCAAATCACGCTCCAAAGCCAATCTGATCATTTTTGTCACCCCGACGATTGTGACGGAGGCCGATTTTCAGCCCACCGTCACCGATTTCCTGAGCACCCCGCCGCCGGCGGAGACTCTGGGAAAAGACGAATCATTTTGGAACAGCGGCAAACCGTTAAAATTGAAAAAAACAAACCCGTAAGATGGTTCCTGATTGTGGCCACACTGCCTGGACCGTATGCATCCTGACCTGAAAACCAGTCAAAGAAGAAAAGCGGCTTGGGGAGACCTGGCCGGTCGCGCCCTGCTTTTCCTTTGCCTGGCCGCAGCTCTGTCTTTGACGCCGACTCTCCCGGTCTTGGGCCAGGGCAGCGTCAAAACGATCGGCGGCGGACCGAACACGGCGGGAGGCCCTTATTTCGGTTTCCAGGACGGCGACAACAGCATCTCCCAATTCGATACTCCCTTTGGTTGCGCCATCGACAGCGCGGGCAATTTGTATATTGCCGACAGCGGCAACCAGGCCGTGCGCAAGCTGAGAGTGAGCGATCTGCGGGTCACCACCATCCTGCCGCGCGCAGGGGAGACCAATTTCCTGAATACCCCGGTGGCAGTGGCCTTGGACAAGGCCAACAACCTGTTTGTGGCCGACCGCGGGAATGGGGTGATTTACAGAGTCGATCTCTTCGGGAATAAGACCGACTGGGTCACGGGATTGGACCGGCCGACCGCCATCGCGCTGGACAGCAAGACCAATCTCTTTGTGGCGGAACTCAAGGGAGCAGTGAAGCGGTACGATGCGAAGGGAGCATTCCTGGATTCGTTCCCTGTTCCTGGGAAATCGGCAGCCACCGAACTTCTCGGCCTGACGATATTGGACAACGGCAGTGTTGCGGTCAGCGATGCCGGTTCGCATATTATTACCATTTACAACCCGTTGACCACAAATTCCCTGGTGGTCGGCATCAAAGACACCTTTGGTCTGGCCGACGGCCCGAAGGAGCTGGCCAAATTCAATCAGCCGCAGCACTTGGCTAAAGGGCCGAACGGGACGTTGGTGGTGGCCGATCGGGCGAATCATCGCGTGCGTGTCGTGGCCTGCGATGGCAGCGTCAGCAGCCTCTATGGAATCTCATCGAATCTGTGGGATACCTTCCCGGCGCCGGGTGTTTATCCCGGTTGGTTCGACGGCCCGGCTAATGAAGAGATCGGCTCGGCTGAAGCCCGCGAACCGGTCGGCGTGGCCGTAGCTAACGACGGCACTCTCTACGCCACGGAAGTTTTCTATCACATCGTCCGGCAAGTGACCGGTCTTACTTACCCCGCGGCGGAATGCGCCGGCGGCGGCACGGGAGGAACGACCAATGTGGTGGCCACGCCCGTCCTGATCCCGAATTCAGGGTATTATCCGATGGGAACCACCGTGAAGATCATCAGCACCAATCAATTCAGCGGCTTCGGCCCGGACACGAGAATCTATTACACCACAGATGGCCAGGAACCGACCATCAACAGTCCGGAGGTGACGAACAAGGTGGAGGGCGATTTCGCGATTTACTGGCGGGACAGCCTGCGCGACCTGACGGCCCTGCGGGTCAAGGCCTTCAGCGGCACCAATTCCAGCGTGACGGCCACGGGTCAGAGCGCGTTCACCAACCAGGTCGGCTTTGCCAGCGACGCGCTCGGAGGGATCGGGACCACGGTGATCCTTCCGGTCATGGCGAACTTGAAGAGCGGCGACGTCTTGCGTTCGCTCCAGTTTGTGGTGGAGGTGGTGCGGACCAACAATCTGAATGCCCCCTTCGCCAAATCGCCGAAAATCACCAACTTGATTCAAGCCCTGCAAATGTCGGCCGATGATTTTGTGCCGCTCAAAATCGCCAGCACGAACAAACTGGACACCGCCAGTGAAATCTCTGGCGAGGACACGGTCAAATTGCCCGTGGCCTATCTGGCCACCAACGCCGTCTTCAGCGTGGAAAACTTCGCCGCCGTCGCTTTGGTGGCGGTGCCGATCCCCAGCGACGCCGCGGTGGGCGATCGCTACCTCTTGCGAGTAACAGCGCCGTCAGGAACTTCAGACGGGATTGATACCGACGTGCCCCTGGTTCCCATGGCGCCGCGGACCATCCTCGTCACCAATATCAGCTATCTCGTGGGCGATAGCTCTCCGAGGGGATGGTACAATGTCGGCAGTTTCGCGGACCCCCAACTCCGAGAGTTTGGCGATGGCAGACTGAAGGACAGCGACGTGAACAATGCCGTTTATGCTTCGTTTGGGGTGCGCATCCCGTTCCGCCTCACCACGGCCTTTGACGCCATGGACGCCGACCCGGAAGATGTTGGCAACACTCCAGGCGGTGACGAAAAAATCCGTTTCGGCGACTGGCAGGTCATTCTGCGCCGTTCCCTGGAACTGGACACGATCGACCGAATTCGCGTCCGGACAACCGGGGGCAAAATCGTTTCTTCCAGCACGAACATCAATAACGCCGGAACCGCCCTGCGGGCCGCCCAAAGCCTCAGCAGCGAACCCAGCGGCGACGTGTGGTCGCGTCCCGTGACCTTGGCGGCGCAGGCCGTGCAAAACATCGCTTCGCCGGGGCAGGCGCGCGTTCCCATTTACGTCTCCATCATCCCCGGCCAGGATTTGTCCGGATGCCAGATTCGTGCGGTTGTCACTCCGGAAGGCGAGACGCCGCCTGTGCCTCAGGCCGTCAGCTTCGAGCCGGCTGCGGGGGTGCCGACGCCCATTCATTTTGGCGGGTTCCCGAGCAACGAAGTGGCGCTGGCTTGGAATCAGAACGCCTTTAATCCGCCGTTGCAGGGCAGCCGTCTCTTGGGGCATCTCGTGGTGGCCATTCCGACGCTGGTGGCACCGGGGCACTCTTATCTGGTCCATTTTTTCCCGGAGGCTTCCAGCGGTTCGTCGTCCAGCCGTGTCACTTTGGATTTCGAAACGGTCCCGGCTCGGATTTGGGTGCTCTCGCCGGCGTTGAGGCCGCAGGAGGTTATTTCAGATGAATGGAAGACCGCTTTTTTTGGCAACACGACCAATGCGGCGGCGCAAGCCACGATCGATGCGGATGGCGATGGATTCTCAAACCTGGCGGAATACGCGGCTGGAACACATCCGATCGATCCGGCATCGCGCCTGCAATTCATCGCGGCGAGATACGATTCCGTCAATCACGCTGCGGCGCTGAGTTGGCTTTCGGCGCCGGGCAAGACTTACATTTTGGAACGGTCCGATAGTCTGGCGCATCCGAACTGGACCGTGATGGCCCAGGATGTGGCGGGCACCGGTCACGTGGTCGAGTTGACCGATGCCAATGTGAATACGTGGCCTCAGTTTTACCGATTGAGGATAGGACCCTAAAGCAATTGAACGTGCAGGCCTTTAAACATTTTAGACAGTGCTTACTTCTGGCGGCGGGTCTGAGCGCGCTGACGGTAGCGGCTCAGACAACGGTGAATACGCTGTTGACCATCGACTCGAGCGCGCAACCGGAGCCGTATGGGGTGGCTGTGGACCCGTACAACAACAATTACTTTCTGACGCTGAGCGGGGAGCATCGCATTGTGAAGTTCAACCCCAGCACCGGTCTTCTGACCAACTTTGTCGGTTTTCCGGGAGTCAAAGGCTATAAGGACGGCACCGGCCAGGTGGCCCGCTTTTTCAGTCCGCAAGGCATCATTGTGGCCCGCGGCGGACTGGTGGTGGCGGATAGCGGCAATCATCTGATTCGGTTTGTCACCTTGGAAGGGAACGTCACCACCCTGGCGGGCAATACGACCAACGGGTTGGCCAAGGGCGCCAACGGTCTTTTGATCCCATTAAATGCGCCGGCTGGCCTGGCTGCGGATGCGGCCGGCAACATTTACATCGCCGATGTCGTCAATACGAACCTGCTCAAGCTGGACCTGAATAATGAAATCTCGGTCGTGGCCTCGGGCTTTGACAAGCCCGCGGCTGTGGCGGTGGATAACACGGGCAAGATTTTTGTGGCCGATGCGCGCCGGCATTCCATCAAAATGATTGAACCCGGCAGTTCCACCGCCACGCTTTTGGCCGGGAGCGATTCGCCGACTTTGAATGGGGCGGACGACAATATCGAGGCGACGCTGGCCTTGTTTGATTCTCCCCGCGGTTTGCTTTGGGTGGGGGGAAACACCGGCTTGCTGGTCAGTGACTCCGGCAACCATGTCATCCGCAAGGTTTTTCTGAACCAAGCTTTTAACGTTTACTCGGTGCAGACCATCGAGGATACGCGATTCGCCAACATGCAAACGCCGGTCGGACTCGCCCTCGACCTCTCTCGGAACGTTCTGGTGGTGGACCTGGACAAGCGCGAGCTGCGCGGCATCCCCCTGGGCTCCTCCACGGTCCAGCAGCCGAAGGTCCGTGAACCGATCATTGGCACGGTGACCTTGACCAATGACTTTTTCTTCGGCACCCACATGACGCCGGTCACCAACGCTACCTTCAACAACGACGTGGTGGTGGCCATCCTGTCCGAAGAAGGAACCGTCACGCGCTACATCACGGGGCCGAGCGACACGATTACACCCAGCCAGATTCCCGGACCCAGTGATTCTGTGGCCGATACTTATCGCGATGGAATGTCCACCATGCCGGTCAATATTGTGGCGCCAATCATCCCGGATAGAACCATCAAGGCCATCGGCACTCAGGAAGACCGGTCGTCCAGCGCCGTGATCACGGCCCGGTTCCGGTTCCAGGTGGCCAACCCGGTCGTGGTGGGAAACAACGCGGCGTCTTTCAGTCTGAGAACGGCCACCCAGGAAGCCGACATGTGGTACACCACGGACGACACCGATCCGCTGACGAACGCTCCGCCGGCTCTGCGGTACGTTCCGGGCACGCAACTGAACGTCGCGAAACCCACCAATGTGATTTTCAAAGTGCGGGGCTTCAAGAAAGGCTATTTCTCCAGCCAGATCACCCGCCAGGTTTTCCTGACCAACGAGGTGCAGTTCAACACCATCGGAGTGCCCCGGAATTTTCAGGCCGGCGTTGGCGCCACCATCGTGATTCCAGTGGAAGCTAGACTGGCGGAGAACCAGGAAGTCCGCTCGCTCTCCTTCCGCGTGGAAATCAGCCCGAATACCACCAATGGCATCCCCCTGAATGGCACCAACACGCCCGGCATCCGGATGCTGGCGGTCTCGCCGAATGATTTCATTCCGGTCAATTTTCCGGGAGGCACGACGCCCAATGTCATTCCTTACCAGCTCAAGGACGACAGCGGAGCCAGCGGGCTTTTGACCAACGGGGTCGGCATTGCTTATCTCGGGACGAACTCGGCTTACCGCATTGTGAACTCGGCCACCGTGGCCATGCTGGCGGTGCGGATTCCGCCCGACGCCAAGACCAATGAGGTCTATCGCATTTCCGTTTTGCATCCGTCGGCCACCTCGGACGGCGTGCTCAATCCGGTGCTGCTCGCCACCCTGGAAAGCCAGACCATCACCATTACCAACGTGAGCTATATCGTCGGGGACACGGCCAGCAACGCCGCCGGCAAGCGATGGTACAACGCGGGTGAGTTTGGCAATGGCGACCTCGACGTCATCGATGTCAACAATGCCTTCTTCGCTTCACTTGGTTTCAACGTGCCGTACCGTTTCAGCGACGTCTTCAACGCCATGGACGTTTTTCCGGAAGACGGCGTCAGCGCGGTGGGCGGCGACGGACAAATCCGGTTTCTCGATTGGCAGGTCTTGTTGCGTCGGTCCTGGCGGCTGGACCGAACCAATTGGGTGCGGGCTTGGTCGTCTCAAGGCGTCCTGGAATCGGCGCGCGGCGGTTTGCCCCTCCTCGCCGCGCAATCGCTGTCGAGCCGTGCGGCCGGCGAAAGCCCTATCGCCTGGACGCGTGTCACGCGCGTGGGCGTGTTGCCCCAGGACCATGCGCAACCGGGCTCTGGAGTTGCCGTCCAGATTTATCTGGAAGCCGATGCGGGGGTCGGCATTTCCGGGATGCAATTCCTGGCTTTCGTCGTGCCGGAAGGCAATGCGCCCGCCCTGACCAAGCCCATCAAATTTGTGCCGTCGCCAGGTTTTCAAGGCGTGAGGACAGACAATACAGTGCCGGAGTTGGGCGTGGTGACCAACGCGGTTTATGCCGCGTGGAGCATTGGCGCTTTTGAAGCCGACTTGCACGGCAGCAATGTACTGGGGCAGATCCAATTTGCCGTGCCTGAAACTGCTTTGGCGGGACAGCGTTACACCGTCTATTTTGCCAACGCCGACGGGGCCAACCAAAGCGCTGGCGGCTATACCCAGTACGATTTTGAAAGTTTTCGGGCCTCCGTTTGGGTCGGCACCGACGCCCAGGCCCCAGCGGAGCGGCTCCCGGATGAATGGAAACTGCACTTCTTTGGCAACCTAACGGACCCGATGGCCCAGGCGGAGGCGGATGCGGACAGGGACGGGGCGGCCAATTGGACCGAGTATCTGGACAAGACGCATCCCAAGGAGAACGACTTTCATTTTCAGGCCCGCGATGTCGAGTGGCGCGCGGAGGGCGGGACCAGCACCTTCAAGCTAAGCTGGTTTGCCGCCAGCGGGAAACGCTACATCCTGGAGTACGCCGCTGACTTGAGCGGGACCAATTGGACCACCATTGCCAGCGAGATTATCGGCAATGGCCAAGTCAAAGAATTTATCCACACCAATTCAACTTCCGGTTCACAATTCTACCGGGTGCGGATAGCGCCGTAAGAACCAACAACAAAAGCTAGTGTCTATGAAAAACAAACTGTTGCTCGTCATACTGGGAATCAGCGCGTGGTTCGCCAGCGCCACCGCCCAAACCGTCGGGACCGTCACCAGCGGACTCTTTGAGCCCTATGGCATAGCCGTGGACCTGTCGAACAATATCTATTACTTCACCGACAGTGCCAACAACCAGATATTGCGGTTCGATCCGGCCACGAACCTGCCGCCCACGGAGGTCGCCATCGGACTGCCCAACCCGCAAGGCATCGCTGTGGACGTGACCCGCGGCGGATTGATTGTCGCCGACACCAAAAGCCACGTTATTCTATTCGTGGGCTTCAATGGTGGAGTGTCGATTCTGGCCGGGCAGGTTGACAACCCTGGCAATGCCAACGGCGTGGGAGCGTCCGCCCAGTTCAGATATCCCTACGGGGTGGCGGCGGACGCCGAGGGCAACATATATGTGGCGGACCAGCAAAACAACGCCGTCCGTAAGATTGATGCCGGCAACGCGGTCACGACGTTCGCAACCGGCTTTAACCGGCCCGTGGGTGTGGCCGTGGGCGCCAACGGACAGGTTTTTGTCGCGGACACACTCAATAGCCAGGTGAAACGGTTTGAGACCAACGGCACCTTGTCAGAAACGGTGGGCGGTTTCAACGAGCCGCGCGGATTACTTTGGGTTGGGGGCGCGACGGGATTGTTGGTGAGCGATGCCGGCAACCACACCATCCGGCGGGTGTTCAGTTCGTTGCCGAACGTCAGGATCGCCGGGGTTCCGGGAGGAGGAGCAAGTTTAGTGGATGGTCCGGCTCTCAGCGCGACCTTTAACTCTCCCATCGGGCTGGCCAGCGATGTCAATGGCGTGATTGTCGTGGCGGACCTTTACAACAAAGCCTTGCGCAGCATCAACCGGGTGCAGCTTACTCCGCCGTGGTTTTCATTCCCCGGCGGCGAGTACACGAACACCGTTACGGTCACCTTCAGCAACACGTTGCCCAGCGTGGGCAATGTCACCTACCATTACACCACGAACGACACGAATCCCACCCGCTTTTCGCCCAGCGCCGCCTCGGTCACCCTTTCCGGCGGCCCCACGGTGCTGCAAGTGCTGAGCGTGTCGCCGGACGCCATCAACAGCGTCATTGTGACCAACACCTACACCTTTGCCGTGGCGCCGCTCGAGATGCTGATCGATGGCAAAACACCGGCGGCGGCGGAATCGAGTTTTAACAACGATGTCACGATTACCAACAAGACGGCCACGCTGGGCGCGACGATCCACTTCACCACCAATGGTGAGATCCCAACAACGACGAATGGCTTTCTTTGGACCGACGGCGTGTACAACACCAACGGCATCCTGCAATTGCGAGGATTTCGCGACGGCTTTACGGCTTCGGGTGTGCTGAGCAACAAATTCACCTTTACGGTGGGCACGCCGGTGCTCCTGCCGGCCGGTGGCGAGTTTAACAACGACACCGATCTGGCCATTGCCTCGAAAACGACGAACGCCGTCTTTCGTTACACTCAGGGCGCCGCCGATCCCACCGGCAGCAGTCCCACCCTGACCACCACGATTATCGATGAAAAGCTGGTGATCACCAACTACGGGACGAACGGGCCTTTGAAGATTCTCGCCACGCGCGCGGGGTACAATCCTTCGGAGATCATCAGCAACTCTTTCAGCTTCGTGGTAGCTCCGATCTTCGTGGAGCCGGCGGGCGGCTCCTTCGACAATGCGGTCAAAGTTACTTTTGACAACGCTACTCAAGGGGACGAACTGTACTGGACGCTCAACGGCAGCGCGCCGACGACCAATAATCTGAAATACGTCAGCCCGTTCGATCTGGGCACGAATGGCACCCTGCGCATCAAGGGATTCAAGAACGGCTACGTTTCCAGCGCCACAGTGACGCAAGTGTTCAATCTCTCGGTGGCGACTCCTGTCATCGAACCGGCCGGCGCCACCAATAGCAACAACGTCACGGTCAAGCTCAAGTCCGACACCGACCCGGTGGAACTGTACTGGACCATTGATGGTTCGACCCCATCGAAGACCAACGGCACTCTCTATGCCACCGGCACTCCCTTCTCGCTGGGCACCAACGGCCTGCTGAAGGTCATTGGCATTCGGGATGGTTTTGTCTCCAGCGAGATCGCCAGCAACGTGTTTAGTCTGAAGGCAGCGAATCCCAAGATTTCGCCCGCCGGCGCCACCAACAATAACGACATCACGGTCACATTAAGTTCGACCACACCAGGCGCCGATCTCTATTGGACGATTGACGGCACTGATCCATCGCCGACCAACGGCGTCCAGCAAGCCAGTGGGAGTTCTTTCCCTCTCGGCACAAACGGCACATTGAAAGCGGTCTCTGTCAAGAATGGCTTCGTTGACAGCCAGATCATCAGCGCCGATTTCAGCCTCAAGGTGGCGGACCCCACCATCTCGCCGGCCGGCATTACGACCAATAACACCGTGGACGTTGAGCTCAAGTCGGCTACGACCAACGGGGTGAGACTCTATTGGACGATTGACGGCTCAGACCCGACCGAGAGCAGCGCTCTTTACAGCGGTAAATTCACCCTGGGCACCAATGGTGTGCTGAAGGTGAAAGGATTCAAAGATGGATATGTGAGCAGCGCGATCGTCAGCAGCGCGTTCAATCTGGTGGTGGCCAAACCCAAGATCACGCCCGCGGGCGCCACCAACAATAACGCCGTGACTGTGGCCCTCGAATCGACCACACCCGGCGCGCAAGTTTATTGGACCATCGATGGCAGCGATCCGGCCACCAACAGCGCCCTTTACGCAGGCAGTTTCTCGCTGGCTACCAATGGGGTCCTCAAAGCCAGAGGATTCACCAACGGTTTTGTCGCCAGTGAGATTGCCAGCGCCCCATTCAACCTCAAAGTGGCGACGCCGCACGTGACGCCCGCCAGCGGCACCAACATCAATACGGTCACGGTCACCATCACCAACGCCACTGATCCGGTCGAATTGCGCTACACGCTGGATGGAACGGACCCGAAGACCTCTAGCACCAAGATAAGCACGAATACGACGGTCCTTTCCCTCTCCGTGACCACGAATACGGCCTTAAGAGTGATTGGGCTGCGCAGTGGCTTCGTTGACAGTGAGGAAGCCGTCCGCGCCTTGGGCATCCAGGTGGACAAGCCGGTCATGAACCCGCCGGGCGGGTTCTTCCAGGACGGAACCACCTTGACCTTGTCGGTCGTGAGAGCGAATGCCAGCATCTACTACACCCTGAACGGCGGCGAACCGGAAAAAAGCGAGAGCGCCGGCAACTTCCGCTACACCAACGCCATTCGTCTCAATCTGCTTAGCTTCTCTGGCAACCTGAAACAAGTCAAAGCCAAGGCCTTCGCCGCCAATGCGATCCCGAGCGAGACGGTGTCCGGCCAACTGGCCACCAACAACACCCTCGGCGTGGCGCGAGATGTCAATGCGGGCATCGGCTCCACCGTGGTGATCCCGGTCGTAGTTGGCCTCAAGCCCGACGATGTTTTGAAGTCGCTCCAATTCCGGGTGCAAGTGTGGCCAACCTCGACGAACACGCCGAACTTGTCGCTCGCGGCCTTGACGGCGCTGAGCGTTGGCACCAACGACTTTATCCCGGTCATTGGTACTAGCGCGGCCCCCGGTCCCATCAAGTTTGTCGTTCAGACTCCGCCACAGTCAGGCACCCCCGGCGGGATTCTGACCAATGAGCTCATCCTCTCGTTCATCGGCACGGATGCCAATTTCAGGGCGGAGGACTTCGCCACAGTGAATCTGCTGGCCTTGACGATTCCTGGTACCGCCAACGTAAGCAATGAATTCAAGATTCGCATCCTGGAACCTTCCGGCACCTCCGACGGCCAGCAAGCTGCCGTCAGCATTTCTCCGGCGCAGGACAGGACCATCACCGTGACGAATATCAGTTATATTGTGGGTGATTCGTCGCCGGGCGGCTGGTACAACGCCGGCGATTTCGGGAACGGCGATCTGGACAACAGCGACGTCAACAACGCCTTTTACGCTTCCTTGGGCCTGCGTGTTCCGTACAAGGTCACCGATGTTTTCAATGCCATGGACACATTCCCGGAGGATGAGAATGGCTTTGTCGGCGGGGATAAACAAATCCGGTTCCTCGACTGGCAAATCCTGCTCCTCCGGTCCTTGCGCCGCGAGACCAATAACTGGACGCGCAGTTGGACGAGCGGCGGCGTTCGCCTGCCGGCGTCCAGTGCGCTGCCGGTGCATCCCCTCGGTTCCGGCCTGAAGGTGGCGCAATCGCTGGCCACTTCGGGAGACGCGGCGAAGTGGTTCAGACCGGCCTTGCTCGAAGCCGGGTCATTGAACAATGTCGCGCCCAACAGCACAGTGGATGTGCCCATTTATGCCAGTGTCAAACCGGGCTACAGCCTGGCCGGTCTGCAATTCAAAGCCGGCGTTGAGGCCAATGGCCCCGCTTTGGAGCAACCGGTGGACTTTATCAAGAACCCGGATTTGCCGGTGGCCAGGTCGGTGACGGGCTTGCTGCCGGCCACCCAGACGGCTTACGCCTGGGATGCCGTGCTCAGCGGATTGAATATCGAGACGCGCCAGCTTCTGGGCAATATCCGTCTGACCATCCCGGCCGGAGCGCAGACCGGACAGTCTTACACCATTCGTTTTGCCAATGCCGACGGTGCGCCGGCCCAGAATCCCGATGGTACGTTCACCCAGTATGACTTTGAATCGTTGCCCGGCCATGTTTGGGTCGGCACCATCGGCCAGGATTTGTTCGGCCAACTGACGGACGAATGGAAGGCCAATTTCTTTGGCAGTCTGAACAATGCGCTGGCTCAAGCACTGGCGGATCCGGATGCGGATGGAGTGCCCAACTGGCAGGAATACCTGGCCGGCTCGAATCCGACGCAACTGCGCTTCCATTTGCAGAGCGGCGCTGAGTGGGACCAGTTGAAGCAGAACCTCAAGCTCAAATGGTTTGCCTTGCCCGGACAGGTTTACTCGGTCGAATCCTCCACCGACATTGCCAGCGGCAACTGGAGAGAAGTCGCCAGGATATTGGGCAATGGCGACGTGAAAGAAGTCATCGATCCCAATGCGTCCGGTCGCGTGCAGTTCTATCGGATTCGCGTGCAGCAGCCTTAACGCAACCCAGCCCCTGCAATCCGTGGTTATGTGCCGATGCGAAGCTCAAATGAGGCCGCTGGCGGGAAGCCGGCAGCCGGTTCTGACGGGCTCTCGGCAGCCGGAAGGGATGCGCCGTCACGAGGCGGCCTCCCTTCCCCAAAACCATAAGCCAGTCATGAATAAGAAAGTTGCCCTGGGATTGTTGGCGGCGGGACTGTTGGCTGGAAGTCTGCCGGCGCAAACAGTGAACACGGTCGTCGCCAACCAGCCGAATGGACTGCTGGAGCCTTATAGTTTGGCGGTCGATAGCGACAATAACCTGTTCATAGCGGACAGCGCCAATCATCGCATTGCCAAGTACAATTCGCAATCGGGCCAGCTCACCACCTTTGCCGGTAAAATGGGCGAATTCGGCACCAACAACGGCGCGCTGCTCCAGGCGCGCTTTTTCGACCCGAAAACCGTCCTCTTGGTGAGCGCTGGATTGGTTGTCGCCGACTCGGGAAATAACGCCCTGCGTTTGATCAATTTGACCAATGGCACGGTGAGCACCCTGGCCGGCGTGGCCGCCCGCACCGGCGGCTATGCCGATGGCCCGGCCGCGACGGCTCTTTTCCGGGGTCCCCGCGGCCTGGCGGCCGATACGAATGGGAATATCTACATTTCGGACATGAGGAACAAGGCCGTCCGCAAGCTCGACACTAACAATGTCGTCAGCACTGTCGCCACCAATTTTGCGGGGCCGGCCGGGCTGGCCATGGGTGACAACGGTTTGTGGGTGGCGGACCAGTTCGATCACACCCTCAAGTTCATCACCAACGGCACGACCACGGCCGTGGTGCGGGCGGGAATCAGCGGCAACGGCGGTTTCCTTGACGCGGAAAACGGGCGGGAAGCTCTGTTCAACCTTCCCGACGGCGTTCTCTGGTTGGGCGCAAACTTCGGATTGTTGGTCAGCGAGTCGGACAACCATACTTTGCGCCGCGTTTACAGCACCAATCTCACTTCCACGAATTATGTCGTGCAGAGCTTTGCCGGCGCCGCCGGGGCGCCCGGCGATGAGAACGGCGATCTGGCCACCGCCCGATTCAACAAACCGGCCGGATTGGCCAAGTACCTGACGGGCTTCCTGGTCGTGGATGAACTCAACAATGCGATCCGTCAAATCTTGATTTCGCCGCAGCCTCCCCGTATTAGCGATCCGGTGTTGGGGCGCATCATCGTTGTGGTGGACCAGGATACCGGCAATTCCCAGACAAAGTTGATCCCCTTTGCCGATAATGAGATCTTCAACGAGGACATCGTCATCGGAGCGCTGGCGGAGAAGGGGATCAGCACGCTCTTCACCTTCGGAGCCAGCCGCACGGATATTACTCAACCCGATCCGATTGCCGATCCGAATACGTCCCTGAACAGCGCTCCAGATTATCAGGACGGATTGCCGCCTTCGCAAATGCCGCCGAGCATGGTGGGTCCGCTGCCCGATTTGACGATCAAAGCGATCAGCAAAGCCCTGGAGGGAGAGGGCCGCGCTTCCAGCCAGATCGTGACGAATCACCTCCACTTTGTGGTCGCCAGGCCCACCATTGACGCCGCCAATCCGGGCAACATCGTCTTAAAAAATATCACGGCAGGTGCGACCCTGTGGTTTACCACCGACGGTTCCGACCCGACCGACGGTCCCACACAGAACCCGGCCACTCAAGGCCCCAAATTCCACGGAGAAAAACTTTCCTTCATTTTGGGCACGACCAATCTCACGCTCAAAGTGAAGGCGTTCCGATCCAACTTCAAGCCCAGCCAAATTGCCTCCGTCGAATTGTCACCGACGAATTTCACGCCCAACCGGATCAGCTTCGGCTTCGCCGGCGGGGAAGCCTCGAGCGACTTTGTGGCGGCTGCGGGCCAACGCTTCTATGCGCCCGTGACGCTGTCGCTCCTGGGAGGCCAGAAAATGTACTCGCTCCAGTTTAATGTCACTTTGGACAATGGCACGGGGCCAGCCAGTACGAATTACCTCATGAGTTTTCAATCGATGCTGATGGAACAGCTTCCGGACAAGAGCTTTCGCACCATTCCCCCCATGGCCTTTGTGCGCACCGATCTTATCACGATCACTAACATCGGCAGCGACTTCACCAACGTGTTCACCAATGCGGTTCTGGTTTTCACCAATCTGGTCTTCATCAACGACACCGAAGGACTGATGGGCGTCGGTTGGCTGGAGCGAGTTGGGCAAGCCGCGCTGTTCGATACCGCGGGCCAGGATTTAATCACCTATTCCCGAGCCCATGATACAACGTTCCTGAGCGCCAATGGGAAAGTGCTGGTCGGCATCTTCTCGTTCATCATCCCGATCAACGCCGCGCCCGGAGACACCTACCAGATTCAGATTGGCCGGCCCTCCGCTACGGAAGATGGCATCTCGGCGGATGTTTTTATTGAATCGCCGGATGGCAGCGACCCCAATGTGGCCATTCGAGGCAAAAAAACGGTGACTGTCGGCGAGCCTCGTTTTGTTCGTTATGTGGTGGGCGATGTCGCGCCGTTCGGCTGGTTCAATGCTGGGGATTTTGGCGACACTAACATCCTGAACAACGATCTGATCCAGATGCTCCAATCCATCAGCTACACGAACAACTTGCCCCCTCCCGGCAGTGATTTCTTCGATGCCATGGACACGTGTTGTTTCGGTGCCACCACCAATGGGCTTAAGGGGACGAATTGGTCAGGCGCATTCAATCCATCCGACGGTTCTGATGCAAACATCAACCAAATCGCGTTCGGCGACGGCGTGCTTGACATCAATGATCTGTATGTCACTTTCCGCCGTTCGCTCGATCCAGACCTGAAATGGTATGCCCGCTATTGGAGCAACGGTGTAAGGCAGGCGACCATCGTTTCCAATCTCTTCCGCGGCAACCCGCTGCGGGCCGCGGCCACACTTTCCATGCGGCAAGCGGATTCGGCATCGCCGATTCACGCGCTGGGTGCGCCAGCCCTGCAACCGTTTGTCACCGTGGCGGCGGATACGGTGCGAAGCCTGCCGGGGCAAACCGTCCGGATTCCTCTTCGCGGCAAGATCAGCGGCAATTACCCGCTGCGTACGTTGCTCCTCAGTGTCCACGTGGTGCCGATCGATGGTTCCGCGCCCCTGAGCGAGCCCATTCGCTTTCAGGTCGCGTCTGGGCTGGGCGCGCATTCGCTCAGCGGCTCCCGGTATCCGGGCAATTACTCGGCCGCTTGGCTGGATACTTCGCAGCCGGGCATCCTGGGCGACGAGCTTATTGGCACCCTGGAGGTATCGATTCCAACCACCGCCACCGCCAATGCCGCCTATCGGGTCCATTTCGAGCACGTGTCGGCCTCGCCCAATGGCGTCGGCATTTTCCCGCGGCAAACGATCGATGGAGCGATCACGATGAGCAATCGCACCGCCATGGTCTGGCAGGACGGCATCCCTGATCAATGGCGGATGACGCACTTTAACTCGCTGGTGAATCTGCTCTCGCACGCCGCCGCCGATGCCGACGGAGACGGCATGTCAAACCTGGCCGAGTTTAAAGCGGGCACCAGTCCAACGGACATCGCCTCGCGCTTGCACATGTTGGCCGACCAGATGCCGCAGAATGAAGGCGGCGCAGAGCGCCACGTCGTCTTGAGCTGGCCCACCGTCCGGGACAAGGTCTATCTGCTGGAAGGCGCAGCGAGTTTGGATGCGCCCAACTGGACCATCATCTCTTCCAGCATCGTCGGCACCGGCGCGGAAATGAAATACGCCGACCCGGATCCCTCGCAACGATTTCAATTCTACCGGGTGCGCCTCGCGGAATAAATTCCGCGCTCCTGTGCGATGGGAGCGCAGGTGTCCGACCTGCGCGTGGTGCGGCTGGCGGAATTAACGCCGGGCTCCTGTGGCGGCGGTTGGGCCGACCTGAGAAATCCAGCGGGACAAGTGTGTCGTGATTCCCGCAAAACGCAATGCCCCAGGGCCTCGGGTCTGGCCTCCTGAACTTTTCGACGTTGAGACTTTCGCGGATTGTGGTTGGACGTTGGAACTTTCCGCGATTAATGGAAAAGTTCCGCCAGTCGGATTTCCAGCCCGGGCACGTTGACGCACTGGATCAAATCGTCCGGGCCGAAGACACGCATTTCCCGGTAGCGCCCATTTTCAGGCCGTCGATACACTTCGACCTGCCGTTCTTGGCCCAGGATTATCCAGTACTCGGGGACTCCGGCTTCGGCATAAAGCGAGGCGTTTTCCCGGTCCAGCGCAGGGCTGGAGACGGCGACTTCAACGACCAACTCGGCCGTGGTGGGATGGGCGGCAAAGAATTCCGCTTCGCATCCACGCACGATGGCAAGGTCAGGCTCCGGTTCGGAATCGGCCAGGGTGAGCGGATCTTCGCGCCGCACGACCCAACCTTCAGGCAAAGTCGGAAACATGCGGTCGTAAAGCCGCTTGACGATCGAACTGTGCAGGGGTGATTTGGACATTTTCTCGATGACGATGCCGCGAATGAGCTCGGTGCGACGACCGTTCTCGTTGAACTCGTCCAGCCGATGATACTCCTCCAGCGAGAGACGCGAGACGCGCTGCCGGACTTCCGGGATCTCTAAGATGGCTGACATACCCGGTCAATCTAACGCCTGGCTGCCGTGAGTCGAGAACTTCCGTCTCTGTGTGATCCGTAAAATCCCGAGTTCCAAGGGCGGAGTTGACGCAGGCCCGCTTCGGGCTCTCGCTGGGTCGGTTTGAACTGTCCTGGATACCTTTGCCGCAGCGTCTGCCAGGCATTGCTCAGCGCCGCGTTGCTGAGCGGCGTGAACCCGCCTTGGGCATCGATCCGGTGCTCGGCATACAACTCCGCCAAAAGGATCAAATCCGCCACCGGCCGCTCGTCTTTGACTGACTCCCAAATCCGAATCTTTCCGTCCGAACACGACACGGCCAGATGACGGCCATCCGGGCTAAATTCTCCCTCCGCCGCGGGCACCGGCCACTTGAAATGCGGCGTGATTGAGTCGCCCGTCCTGGCATCCCAAAGTTGCAGCGCACCCTCCTGGCCGATCGCGGACAGCACCGATCCGGACTGGCCAAAATGCAGGATTGTCTCTCCGCTTATATTCTTCAAGAACGGCGCGACAAGCTGGCCGGTGGCGACATCCCAAATCCCGACGGACCCATCTGCCCCAACCGTCAAGGCGCGCTTGCCATCATGATTGAACAGAACCTGACGCACTCCCCCACTATGCTTGAGCAGTGAAACGACGGTTTTCCTGGCCTTGATATCAACAATGTGCGCAGAACCGTCGGCTGCGCCCACAATGATCTGACGGCCATTCGGATTAATGCTCAAGCACGTCAGAATGCTGGAGTATTTCAACATCACTCCGACTTTTTCACCGGTTTCCGCGTTCCACAACTCAGCAGTGTTGTCACGACCGACCGTAAAGACCTGACGGCCATCGACACTAAAACAGGAATAGACATGGCTCCCGGCGTGCTGCAGCGGTGGTGTCAGAGGCAAACCCGTGCGCACGTCCCACACTTGGGCTTGTTGGTTGGTGACCACGATAGCCCGGTTCAAGTCCGGGCCATAACAATACGGCAAGAAGTATTCAACCGACGTGGCTGTCACCAGCGGGGGACCTATCTCTTTGAGCCCGACCGTGTCCCAGACACTCGCTTCCCACCGGACAGCCGGTTGGCCGGAAGGAGAAGAGAAAGACCAGATCGTGAGAATCCGCCGCCCACCGCCCGCAAAGACGGCCACACGCATCCGACCGCCAGGCGGCGAAGGACGAGTCGGCAAACGAAAAGCCAGTTGGCCCGTCTGAACATTCCACACCAGGGCGGAATCTCCCGCTCTGGTAATGATCAGTCGGCCGTCGAGACCGCCGTACGACGCGCCCTCCAGCCGAACGCTGTCCTCCAACAGAAGTGCTGGCTGTTCCCCGCTCAAGTCCCACAGTCGAATGCCACCGTCTCGTCCCCCGAACGCCATCCAACGCCCATCGCGGCAGGGCAAAACTCGTGTAATTGGGCCGCTGCTCTTGATTTCAGGCATGGCCAGTTCACCGCTCGACCTGTCCCAAAGTCGAATGACCTGGTCTTCGCCGCGCGTCATGATGAAGCGCCCGTCCACAGTGAAGCTGGCATCGCGGACCGGGCGTTTGTGCCGTATCGGCAGCATGGCCAGTTGTCCTGTGCCCGCGTCCCAAACCCGCACCACCCGCTCGTCGCTGGCCGTGATGACCTGCTTCCCATCCGGGCTAAACTTCGCGTGCCGCACTCGGTTTTCATGCGCCAGCGCGGGCGTGATCGGTTCGCCTGTTAAGGCATTCCAGACCCGTGCCCCGGCGGCATCGGCGCAGACCGTGACGACACGCTGGCCATCGGCACTGAAGCTGCCATCCCGGACGTCAGCGGGATGAAGCATGACTGGGGTTGCGGGTTGACCGGTTGAGGCATTCCAAATCCGCGCTGTCTTATCGGCGCCCATCGTTAGGATGCGCCGCCCGTCCGGGCTGAAGAAAGCACGCCGCACGAACGCTTGCGCCAGCGTCATGACGGGAGCACTTGTGGCGGCGTCCCACACCTTCGCCTCACCCACGGGGCGTTCTCCGGACGTGTCATAGCTGGCGATCAACACCTGCTGCCCATCCGGGCTGAATTCGGCAAACCACCCCGGCCAGCGATGTTCCATCGGCGCACCCATCGGTTTCCCGCCGGGAAGTGCCCAAATCTGGGCCATGCCATCCCTTGAGCCAGTGACCAGGCGGGTCCCATCCGGACTGAACGACGCGCACAAAGCGCCTTTGCTGTGGTGGAGCGGCGGCGTCACGGCTTGGCCGCTCGCGATGTCCCAAACTCGCGCTACCCCCTCATCGCTCGCGACCGCCAACCATTGGCCGTTCGGGCTGAATTCCAGACGGTTGATCGGACCGTCATGAAACCAGCTTTGCCTGAGTTTTGGACATTGCCGCAGCAACCAGGCGATGCGCATTCGGTTGATCGCTTCTCGCTCCGGATTTCCTTGTTCCAGCCGCAGGGTCTCTGTGAACCAGAGCAACGCCCCAAAAACGTCGCCCTCGTCCATGAGATGCTGGCCATTGGCCACACTCAACCGCACCAACTGCTTCGTCACCGCCCGTTCCGTTCGACGCGCGCTGTAATAACCCGCCGCAGCCAGGACCGCCAACCCGATGGCCACGATCCCAATTCTCGTCGCCAGGGCCAATCGCCGCTCCAACGAGTGCAAGCGCTTGACCGACTTGCCGCTTTGCAGCAACAGCAGGTCCGCGTGCATCGCCGCCGCGGATTGATAGCGCTGACGCGGATCCGTCAGGCACGCCTTGACCAAAACCTCGTTCAACTCAATCAGGCCGTGCTCGTCAGGAATGGCCTCCAGGTCTGTCGGCCATTCCGGGAATTCCAGCCGATCCTTGCCCGTGCTGATTTCGTAGAGAACCTTGCCCAGGCTGTAGAGGTCCGCCTGCGGTGTGCCAGGGCCTTCCGGCGGCACGAAGCCCTCGGTCCCCACAAACGACATCGTTTTCCCAACCTCCGCCACCAGCCCAATATCCGCCAGTTTAGGCCGGCCGTTCACAAAGATGACATTCGAGGGTTTGATGTCGCGGTGCACCAGCCCGTGGCGGTGCAAATGCTCCAGCGCCGTCGTCAAGCTCAGACTGATGCGCAGGCATTCGTCGAACGGAAGGCGGCGGCGACGCTGCAGTTCGCTGCGCAGGGTCTTGGGAACATAAGTGTCCGGATGGATGCCGGATAAGGGATGCTGGATACTGGATGTTGGGCCTTTTGATCCAGTATCCAGG
Source organism: uncultured Verrucomicrobiota bacterium (assembly GCA_964363225.1). GTDB lineage: Bacteria > Verrucomicrobiota > Verrucomicrobiia > Limisphaerales > CAYIIH01 > CAYIIH01. Next base: position 29,573 of record CAYIIH010000047.1, read on the forward strand.
ATCGAGTATCCAGTATCTGGGCCGCCCGCTTCGCGGGATTCCGCATTCTGCATTCCGCATTCGGCATTCGAATCGTCCGCCAGCTCCATGACGTAATAAAAATACCCGGCGTCGTCGTTGCGCCCCACCTGCAGAACATTGACCTGGCTTTCGTGCGACCGGGAGACCGGCTCAAACTTTTGAATGCCCGCAAACTCGCGTTCGTAGGGACGCTGGCTATCGAAGGTGTCGCGGTAAATGACTTTGACGGCGCGATACGTGCCCATGATATTGCGCGCCAGCCAGACTGCGCCGTAGCTCCCGGCGCCAATGCGCCGCCACAATTCGTGGTCCGGAACCTGGGGCGAACCGTGGCGTTCGCTCGCCAAGGGCGCGAACTCCGCCGCGTTCTGGGCCGCTGGTCCTTCGTAGATCATGTCATCAAATGCCGTCGCCGTTCGCAAACCAGTTGGAATCAGGGTCATTTCTAGGTCGGCAGATCATTCGCTGCAATATCTTTCGCCGGATTTCCCACAGCGGTTTCTCCGTGCGGACCTGGAATCTCCGGAACTTGCGTTTGGAGAAAAAGAGGTCCCAGCCGCTGGGCCAGCAACATTTTGTCAATCGTGGTTTCATCTCTTTCTCTAAAGCATAGGCGTATGGATAGTCTTGAGGTTGACAATCTGTCAGCTTGGTACAGTAACTACCAAGCTCTGAAGAGAATCTCTTTTTACGTCGAAAAAGGGGAATTCTTCACTTTCTTGGGACCCAGTGGAAGCGGTAAAAGTACGCTGCTGCTTTGCCTCGCTGGGTTTTTGCCCGCCCAAACTGGAACAGTCGTTCTTGCAGGTGAAGACATCAGTTTTGCATCACCGAACAAACGCGAGATTGGAATGGTTTTCCAATCCTATACGTTGTTTCCTCATAAAAGCGTCTTTCAAAATATTGCCTATCCGCTTCAGCTTCGAAAGCAACCGAAGGAAGAAGTGACGCGGCGAGTGTCGGAGATTTTGAGAATGTTCCACATGGAGGGCTACGAGCGTCGTCTGCCTCATCAGCTTTCAGGTGGACAGCAGCAACGAGTGGCCTTGGCTCGGGCGTTGGTTTTCACCCCGCGTTTGCTTCTGCTGGACGAACCGCTGGGAGCACTGGACAAGAAGCTGCGGGAAGAAATGCAGTTCGAAATACGGCGCATTCAGCGCACCACTCAATCCACCTTACTCTACGTGACGCACGATCAAAAAGAAGCTATGGCCATGTCCGACCGAATTGCGATCTTGCGTGACGGAACACTTCAGCAAATGGGCACGCCACGCCAGATTTACGAGAATCCTTCGAACGCCTTTGTTGCTGGGTTCTATGGTGAATCGAATCTTGTGGATGTTCGTGTCGCGGCTCTGAATCCACAATCGTGCGATGTTGATTTGGGAGGATACGTAATCACTGGCGTCCCCAAGCCAACCTGGCTCCGGGCGAGCGGCGTCCCGTAAAGATAACATGGGGTGGTCAGACTGGAAAAGATCCGGGAATCTGACCACC
>CAYIIH010000048.1:0-15419 GCA_964363225.1 uncultured Verrucomicrobiota bacterium
TCAACCTGGACCGCTGCGAGGTCCGGCGCGAGGGCGACGGTCTGGAGGCGACCTTTCATCCGCTGGCGGACCAACCGGCGGCCTGGCTGCGCGTGGTGATCCGCATGTTGCCGGACAAGAAAGCGCTCGAGTTCAGTTACCAGGCAGCAGACGCGCTGGGGGTGGAAAACGTGCGGTTGCTCGATGACGCTCTCTGGGTGACTGATGCCGAGAAAGGCTATGCCGCTGTGCCCGTGCGGGAAGGCTTGCTGGTGCCGGCGGACAGCGGGCTGGCTTTTACCCATCGCTTCGACACCTTTGCCTACGAGGGTTGCCACATGGAAATGCTGGGCCTGATCAAGAACGGCGCCGCAGCCCTTCTCACCTGGCGCGATCCATACCTCGCGGTGGAACTCAAAAGCGCCCTGACCAACGCGCCTTGGGCGGGCGGCCAGCAAGTCCTTTCCCCTTCTCTGGTGCTGCGCAAGACTGCCAAGTCGTTTCAAGTCCGCTTTCTCGGCCAGGGCGATTACGTGGCCGTCGCGCAGGCCTATCGCCAGGTCGCCCAGGAAAAAGGCTGGCTGGTGAAATGGGCCGATAAACTGAAAGGACACCCGGAGCGCGCCAAGCTCTTCGGCGCTATCAACTATAAGTTGTGGAGCACCTTGGACCGGCGGATGAACGAGGAGAGTACCAAGGAACAATCGGTTCGGGTCAATTGGACCTTCGATGAGGCGGCGCAGATTGCCGAGCACCTGAAGAACGATCTCAAGCTCGACAAAGTCCTGTTCATCATGGGCGGCTGGATTCGGCGCGGCTATGACAATCAGCATCCGGACATTCTGCCCGCCGCCCCGGAATGCGGCGGCAATGAAGCCTTCGCCGACTGTGCCCGCCGTGTGCGCCGGCTCGGTTATCTCTTTTGCCTGCATGACAATTACCAGGACATGTATCGCGACGCGCCGTCCTGGGACGAGAATTTCCTGATGAAGAATCCCGACGGCAGCCTGACGCGAGGCGGGCATTGGGCTGGCGGCCTGGCGTATCTGACCTGCTCGCAAAAGGCCGTCGAACTGGCCCGGCGCCCGCAGAATTTGCCGGCGGTCAAAAAGCTGACCGACGCCGACGCCTATTTCATCGACACCACTTACGCCGCCGGCTTGCAGGAATGCTTCGACAAGAACCATCCGCTGACGCGATGGGACGACATGAAGTGGAAACAAGCCATCTCCGATTATGGCCGCGAAGTGTTCGGCATTTTCGGCAGCGAATGCGGGCGCGAGTGGGCCATTCCGCACAGCGACTTTTTTGAAGGCTTGACCGGCGTGAGCGGGCGTTACTATCACGACGCCGGTCTGGTGAAAAAGCTGGGCGCGGCGGTGGTGCCGCTGTTCGAGATGGTTTATCGCGACGCCATCGCCCTGTACGGCAAGTACGGGTATGACCCAGCCAAGTCCGCCGAATACGTGCTCCATCATATCAGCATTGGGCGGCTGCTGCATTATCACAGCATTCCGCCGCACCTTTACTGGAAGAAGGAGGTGGCGCGCGAAACCGAGCCGCTGGCCTTGCATCCTGCCGTCGCTGAAATCAAGCAAACGGCTCCGCGCCAGTTCACGGTTGCCTACCGGTGGAGAGTGGAAAAAGCTCCGGGGGCCGACTGGCGCGTCTTCGTCCACTTCACCGATGCTGACGGCAACATCAAATTCCAGAACGATCACGAGCCAGCGCCGCCGACTTCGCGCTGGCCGGTTGGCGGCGTGGGCCAGGGGCCGTTTAGCATCGCCGTTCCCGAGGGCTTGGCCGGCACGTTCGATGTGCGCATGGGCCTTTTCCAGCCGGCGACAGGCCAGCGGGCGTCGCTGGCCGGCGCACGCGATGGCGAGCGCAGCCAGCTTGTGGGCAAGCTGAATGTCAACGCGGAAAAGATCGAGTTTGAACCGGCTGCGAAGGCTGCGGCGCGAACAGGCGGCGACGTGGCGGTGTTCACGCGCGCGGACGGCGGCTGGGCAGAGGGACTGCACCTGGTGGATCGCTTCGTCAAGAACACCTACGAAATCCTTTCGCCACTCAATGAAATCACTTCGCAGGCGCCCATGACCCGGCATCAGTTCCTCACGCCCGACCGGAAGGTGCAACGCACCGTTTTCGGCGAGGGCCAGGAGGCGGTGGAAGTTCTGGTCAACGCAGGTACGGAGGCATATCGGCATCCGTCCAAGGCGGGAGGCGAAGTGGTGCTGCCGCCTTATGGTTTTCTTATCGAGTCGCAGAGGTTCGTGGCGTTCCACGCACTGAGCTGGAACGGGCTGCGCTACAGGGCGCCGGCGCTTTTTGCCTTGCGCAGTCTGGATGGCCGGCCCTTGGGCCGATCGAGCCAGGTCCGGATTTACCATGGTTTCGGCGAGGCGCGCGTGAAGTTGGGCGGCACGACGCACACAGTCGAAAAAGAGGGTCTGGTCGCTGTGTCTCCCGAAGAATCAGATCGTCGGTGAAAGTGAACTCGCTTTTTCCACGAGCGTGAGGATGCCTTTTCGCCTGGGAGAGCCAGACCAGGAATAATCGAGCGTTTCACGTCTATTCTGTCGATGAGCGTGAAATGGAATTAACCCTGGCAAGCAGTGCCCCACCCGCCTTACCTCCCTGCGCTGTCCGGGGTTAGTTCGCGGTAATTGACCAATTCCATCGTTTCATCCCCCATGGCGAGGCCATAGACCTTGCGCTGGGTGAGGTACTGGATCGTCTCGGCTGAAAGATGGAGACTGGCAAAAATGGGAATGAGCGTGCGCCCGCCATAATCGGGGAAGTACTCGAAAAACTCCGGCAGGGCGGCGACAAAACCGTCAATATAATCCTGGCGCGCGGTGGCTTTGGTTTCATTCCAAAGAACGACCTTCTCGCCCACGCAGAGAACATCAAACTCACGCTGCTTGCTGTGATCGGTCGGATGGACCCTTTTTCGGCGCTCCATGAAATCTAAAATCACTTCACAACCAAAGTATTGCCGGGCAATGCGTGGCAGGTTGGGCGCCACGATGTCCTCGACAAGCGTGCCCATTTTGTTGGCCAATTCCCCCCATTTGCGGTTCATCTCTTTGCGCATTTGGGCTGACTCGCCGCGGTCTTTCTCGCCGTCGCTTTTCAACTCTTCGATCATCCGGTCGATTCCTTTGATCCTCATCTCGCCCTCGCTTTTCAACTCTTCGATCATCCGGTCGATTCCTTTGATCGTCAGATTGGTGTTGACGATGAATTGGCCTAAGATCGTTTCCAACCGCTCCACTTTTTCAGTGAGTTCAACCATAAGCAAATCATAGTTTGACTTGAGGCAGCCGTCCACTCAAAAAACAGAGCAGTTCTCATTTTGCCTTTCTGGCTGCCAGCGGCGCGTGTGGAAGGGCCTGCGATGCATGGCAGCGAGCAGCCGGCGGCAGGCAGGTGAAGCATGAGGGAGAAGGCGGACGGTCTGCGAGTTACCCGCGAGCTGGTTCCACAGGGTTGAACCCGGCTTTCCCAACGCGGCGGGCGGAGCGCTGGCTTGTAGCCGGCTTGCCATGTCTAAACCCAGCAAGCCGGTTCGAAACCGGCGCTCTGCTCCGTCGGCACTCCGCCTGCCCGCCGTGACTGGCCCATTACGTATTTGCGCCGAATTGGCTTGGCCATTTTTCTCTCCTTTGCTCTAGTCCTGGATAAAAGCGAGTCAAAATCCGCTTGCATTCCATCATTGTCGCCTTTCGTTGATGAAAATATGCAACCATCCAACCTTGGGAGTAGCCATGAACACGCGTCTGCCTGCGGTCGCCGCCATCCCGCCCGCTTTTTGCCTGGCCATGTTGGGCTTCACGTTGATCGCCCACGCGCAGCCGTTGCCTGACCTGGAACCCACCGATCTCATCGCTCCGCCCGCTGCTGTGGTAGGGCAGAGCATCGCCGTCGCCTGGACGATTCAGAACCAGGGCGGCGGCGAGGCGATGCCCACGTGGGTGGATGGGCTCTACCTGTCCACCAACCAGGTTTGGGAACCGCAGGACACGCGGCTCCTCCAATTGACCCGCAGTGTGTCGGTGGAATCCAGCGCCGGCTATGTGCAAGTCTATTCCGTGAGCCTGCCTGCAGTCTCAGCCGGCAACTATTTCCTGATCTTGCGCGCCGACGACAACGCCAACCTCGCCGAACTCAACGAAACGAACAACACTCGCGCACTCGCCATCGTCATCGCTGCCGCGGACCTGACGCCGACAGCATTGACGGCCCCCGCCACGGCAGTGGTCGGCCAGCAGATTCAGGTTTCGTGGACCGTGAAAAACCAGGGCGCAGGAGACGCGCTGTCTTCCTGGAACGATTCAGTTTACTTGTCCAAGGATGCCAAGCTCGACCCGCAGGACCAGCATCTTGGCCAATTCACGCGGAACCTCCGTGTTGCGGTAGGCGCTGACTACACTCAGGTGCAGACCGTTGGCATCCCTTCCTCTCCTCCGGGCAACTACTTCCTCGTTCTGCGTGCAGACAGTGCCGGCAATCTTGCGGAAGCCAACGAAGCCAACAACGACAGGGCCGTGCCGCTACTCCTTAGCGCCTCGGACTTGGCGCCGGTCACCGTCACGGCGCCCGCCACCGCCGGTGCGCGTGAGCGCGTGGAAGTTTCCTGGACCATCAAGAATCAAGGTGAAGTGACCGCCCAGCCGTCGTGGACTGACGCGCTGTTTCTCTCCACCGACAACGCCTGGGACCAGGAGGACATGCGTTTGACCGCGGCTGACCGCACACTCTCGCTGGCCCCGGGTAGCTCCTACTTGGTCACCACGGTCTTTGACATTCCCAATGTCCCGCCCGGTAAATACCACCTGCTGCTCCGCAACGATCATAACGGAAACGTGACTGAGAAAACCGAAACCAACAACGTCTGGACCGCCCCTATCACCATCGGTCTGCCCAACCTTGCGGTCGTGGAAGTCCGCGCGCCCGCCGCCGCCCTGCCCGGCCAGACCGTCCAGCTTGTCTGGCGGGTGAAGAACCAGGGCACGGGGTCAGCTCTACCCTCTTGGCGGGACGTCGTCCGGCTCTCACCCGACGAAGGCTGGGACAGCAACGACCCGGTTCTGGCCGATGTCTCCTATGACTCGCCGCTCAGCCCGCAGTCGGACTATTTGCACGTGGCCAACGTCACGCTGCCGCAAGTGGCCCCAACCAACTACTTCCTCATCCTGCGCGCCGATGCCAACGCGAACGTCTATGAAGTGAACGAAGGCGATAACGACCGCGTCATCCCCATCCTCCTCGCCCGACCGGACCTCAAACCGCTGGCGCTCGCCGCACCGTCCACAGCCTTTGCCGGCGCCAATGTCCGGCTTTCCTGGAGTGTGAAGAACCAGGGCAACGGCCGCGCCGTGCCGTCGTGGATGGATGGCTTCTACCTCTCCTCGGACAACGCTTGGGACAGTGGCGACACCTTCCTCGGCCAATTCGAGGCGAACCAGCCGCTGGCGGCCGCGGCAGAGTATTCCATGACCGCAGTCGTCCAGTTGCCCGGCGACCAGACGTGGTCGATCGAGGTGATTCCCGGTCAGCATCTTGCCCCATTCAACGCGCCGGATGTCAAAGGAAATATCTTGCGTGAATACTGGTTGGGGATCAGCGGCTATTCCGTGGTCGATTTAACAGGAAACTCAAGATTCCCGAATAGCCCCAGTGGAACGGATCTTCTCAGCAACCTTTCACCGCCAGGGAACTGGCAGGACAACTACGGCCAGCGGATTCTGGGATTTCTTTACCCACCCGTAAGTGGCAGCTACACGTTCAGGATTCAAAGCGATGACCAAAGCGAACTCTGGTTAAGCGCAGACGACAATCCAACCAATAAGGTTCGCATTGCATGGGTGCCAAGCGCTACCGGGAGTTGGACTTCATATTCTCAACAAAAGTCCCTCCCCACCGCATTGACAGCCGGGCAGAAATACTACATCGAAGTGTTGCACAAAGAGGGGCCTGGTGCAGATCATGTTACCGTAGGCTGGCAATTGCCGGTGGCGTCCAGCCGTTTCCTCATCCTCCGCACCGACCTCAACAACAACCAGCCGGAAGCCAACGAAACCAACAACATCCTGACTGTCCCTATCACCCTCACCACGCCTGAGTTCACCCCCGCCAGCCTCACCGCCAGGGCTGGAGACGGACAAGCCACCCTCACTTGGTCGGCAGTCGCGGGTGCCACCAACTACCAGCTTTACTTCTCCACGAATCTGCCGTTGACCAAGGCTACGGGCACACAAATCGGTGACGTGACGTCGCCGTTTGTCCACACAAACCTCGTCAATGGTCAAACCTACTACTACGCCGTCGCTGCTGTGCTCGGCGGCCTTGAAGGCGTGGAGTCGGCTGTCGCAGCGGCCGTGCCCGCAGCCACGTCCCGCCAGTCTGCCGATTTGGCCCCGGCTTCGCTTTCGGCCCCCGCGCGCGTGGGCCTCAGGCAGGCGCAGAGCGGAGCGCACGCGATGGGCGCTTTCGGCCCCCGCGCGCGTGGGCCTCAGGGAGCCTTTTGAAGTCGTCTGGCGTGTGGCCAACGAAGGCGCCCTCGAAGCCCTGCCCGCATGGACGGATGAGCTTTACCTATCCCGTGACCCCGTTTGGGACGCCACCGACCTTTCGTTGGCCGCGCGTGCCCAGTCGCTCCGCCTGCTCCCCGGCGATGCTTACGCGGCGCAGGCCACAGTTACCGTCTCCGGCCTCGTGCCCGGCGCGTATTACCTGGTCTTGCGGGTGGACAAAGAAGGCAAGGTGACCGAGCACAACCGCGCCAACAACGAGACCGCCGTCGCCATTGAACTGGCCGCGCCCGACCTGTTGCCCGTGGCCATTGAAAGCCCCGCGGCGGCCACGGTCGGTCAGCAGGTCAAAGTCTCCTTCACCATCACGAACCAGGGCGCTGGATTCGCCCCGGCCTCGTGGACGGACGCGCTTTATCTCTCGCCAGACGCGAAGCTCGATTTCACGGACAGCCGGCTGGCGGTCGTTACGCGCTCACTGCCGCTGGCTGCGGGCGACGCCTACTTGTGGTCCGGTTACGTGAGCGTTCCGAGGATCAAGCCTGGCAACTATCACCTGCTGGTGAAGACGGACACTGATGACACGATCCTGGAAGTCGGCGAGACCAACAACCTCCGCAGCGCGCCGCTCCAGATCACCGCCCCCGACCTCGCGCCTCTGACCCTGAGCGCGCCCACGAACGCCACCATCAAGCACACCATTGAGGTCGCCTGGACGGTCAAGAACCTTGGCGCTGGAGAGGCCGCCGGCTCGTGGACGGATGCTCTCTATCTCTCGACTGACGCCACGGTGGACGCCACAGACAACCTGTTGACCACAATCAACCGTTACGGGCCGCTCGCTCCGGACAGCTTCTACGGTGTTACCACCGCGGCCAACCTGCCGGCGGTGCCCGTGGGCCAGTACTACCTCATCTTGCGCACGGATTACGGGAGCGGGACCGCCGACGCCAACCGCGCCAACAACGAGCGCGTCCTGGCCATTCAGATTCGCGCGCCGGACCTTGTGCCCGTCACCCTGACCGCGCCGCCCATCGCCTCCATCAACCAGCCGCTTGAAGTCCTCTGGTCCGTCGAAAATCAGGGCGGGGGCACTGCCCAGCCTTCTTGGAACGACGCGCTCTACCTTTCCTTGGACAACGCCTGGGATGGAGAGGATTTCAAACTCACCACGACGACACGATCGACCGCCCTGGCAGCGGGCGAGGCCTACTGGATGGCCTGGACGGTAACCACGCCGCTGGTGTTGCCGGGCGATTACTTCCTGATCGTCCGCACGGATGAGGGTGCCAGCGTCATCGAGTCCACCAAGGCCAACAATGATCGCGCCCTGGCCATCCGCATCGGCGCGCCGGACCTCGTCCCCGCCACCCTGCGGGCCAGCCTGCCGGCGAGCAGCGGCGGGCCAGGCGCTCCGCCGCGCCTCACGAGCATCCGCCGCCACACGGACGGCTCTGTGGAACTCTCCTGGACTGGCGCGGACAGCTCCGTGCAGATCGAGTTCACGCCCGTGCTGAGCCCGTCAAACTGGCAACCCGTCGGCGTGCCTGTTAACGGCACGAACGTCACGCTCGCCGCTGCTGGCCAAGGCCCGAGCGGCTTCTATCGCTTGCGCGCTCAGGGCGGGTCCATCCCGGCAGGGCCGGCCGCTGTGCTCGCGGAGCAACGGCTCGATGTCCACTGGACCATCCGCAACGCCGACACCGGTACCGCCCCGCCTTCTTGGACTGACCGGCTCTACTTCTCCACCGACAACCGTTGGGACGCGACCGACACGCTGCTCGAATCGGTGGGCCATTCCACGCTGCTTCCCGTCGCGGACTCCTACCTGGCCGCCGTGAACGTCAAGGTGCCGGTGGTCGCGCCCGGCACTTACTATCTGCTGGTCCGCGCCGACAATGACGGCAACCTCTTTGAGACCGACGAGGCGAACAACGAACGCTTCCTGGAGTTGACTGTGGGCGCGCCGGACCTGACTCCCACAAACTTTTCGGTTCTTTCCGTCAGGGAAGGAGGTGGCAGCGCTCTGCGGTTTGACGGAGTTGACGACTTTGTGGAGGTTCCTGACGATCCAGACCTTCATTCAAATCGAGGGTTGACAGTGAGTGGATGGTTTCGGGTGGACGGTTTTCCCAGAACCTGGCAGAGCATCGTGTGGAAGGGGAATCTTCCTGATTGTGGTGGCATTAGATGTGATAATCGCGAGTTCATCGTTTGGATTCACTCGTCGGGTCACCTACATCTCGCATCCACTCCCGAGAGCAGGGTGGGTTCGGGCCAGCTTTACGTTAACACCGCTCCATTGATCATCCCAGGGGCCTGGAACCACTTCGCGGCCGTCATCGACTGTGACCAGCATTCCATGAAGGTGTTTGTCAATGGAGAGCTTCGGGCTGAGGGCGATTACGATTCGTCGAATATCCGCGATACAAGCGGCCCGCTACGGTTGGGCGGGGGGCCCAACCCTGATGATAAGTTCCTTGGACAACTGGACGAGGTCCGCATCTGGAAAGTACCCTTGTCCACTACCGAGATCCGAGCGGAAATGCGCAATTCTCCCACGGGCCGAGAATCAGACTTGATGGCGTATTGGAATTTCGACGAAGGCATTGGATTTACGGCGAAAGACTTGAGCGGTAACCGTCATGACGGTTCTCTCGGCGGTGGGAATGCTGCCATGGCTCCGAAGTGGGACATCGCATCGGCCCCGGTCATCGAGCCTGGAACCAGCGAGGTGAAAGCTTTGGCGGCCAATGCTGGGGAACTGTGGTTGAGTTGGACGATCGCCAATCAGGGCAGCGGCCTCGCCCGGCCCAATTGGACCGACTCCCTCTACCTCTCCACCGACACCATCTGGGACTTCGAGGACACGCTGCTGGGCCAGTTCACCTGGGAGCGCCGGCTTCCAGCCGGCAGCAGCTACGACCGCTTTACCGCGGTACGGTTGCCAAACGTCCCGCTGGGCGACTACCACGTGATCCTCCGGAGCGACAGTGCCAGCACACTCTACGAATCCACGGAGAACAACAACGCCCGCGCCCTGCCGCTCACTATCACTGCGCCGGATTTGATGCCGACGGCAATAAACGCGGCGAAATGGAAACCGTCTGGCGCAGCCCTGAGCTTCGACGGAGTGGATGATTCGGTTCTGCTCGGGTCACAAGCTAGTCTCAATGTTGGGATTGCCGACGGGCTTACCATCGAGGCTTGGATTTTGCCGAAAGGCCCGACTGCTGCACCGGGATCGGTTTCAGGTTCCGGCCCCATTTTGGAATGGGAAAACGGGGTTCACTTCTGGCAGTGGTGGTCCCCTCCAGGCCCCGCTGCTCCGTTGACTGGTTTGTATGTCAACCTCGTTGACACAAGCGGCAATAGCCACCTCCTGCAGGTTCCTGCAGGAATAGCGCCCAACCTCTGGTACCATGTGGCCGTTACGTACTCAAAGTCGAACGGGATCGCGGCGCTCTACGTGAATGCAGACCAGGTGGCGTCACAGAACCTGGGCGTCTTCACCCCGAAGACGTGGACCTCGCTCAACATTGGTCGCCGAACCGTGGCTGGCAATGGCAACATCCCTCCGGGCTACTCCTTCAACGGCCTCTTGGATGAGGTCGCACTCTACAACCGCGCTCTTTCTGCCAGCGAAATCCGAGCCAACAGAAACCGCCGCCTCACGGGCACCGAGTCAGGCTTGGTTGGCTACTGGTCGTTTGACGAGGAAACCGGCTCCGTGGCTTTAGATCAGGCGGCCAATGGCAACCACGGGAGCGTTGGCGGCGGGACGGTGGAAAGCCAGCCGAGTTGGGTGGCCTCTCCGGTGCCGGTCTTCGAGGTGGAGCCGATTTCGAATCAATCCCCTGTCGTCGCAGCATCCCAGAGCTATCGCCTGCTGAACTGGACCGTCACTAACCGCGGCGGCTGGCCGGCGCAAGGACAGTGGGTGGACAGGGTCTATTTGTCTGCCGACCAGTGGCTGAGTCTCAACGACGTGTTCCTTGGCGAGAGCACCTGGAGCAAGGCACTGCCGGTAGCGGCGGCTTACACCAACTCACTTGGTGTTGTCCTGCCCGGTCTTCCTGCCGGAACGTATTACCTTATTGTTCAGACAGACGCCGCCGAAAACGTGGTCGAGGCAAGCGAGGTGAACAACACCGGCAACCTGGATGCTGCCGTCGGCCCAACGAATTGCCTGACAACGAACCTCAGCCCTATCGCCTGGTGGCCAGGCGATGGCAGCGGGCGAGACGCGGTGGGAACAAACCATGCGACCCTCCGGGGCAACGCCACTTTCGGCATGGGAAAGATCGGCGAGGCGTTCGCGCAATTGAACGGTCGAGATGCTTATGTTCGGATCGAAAGCGGAGCAGGACTTGACTTGCTGGACCGTCCGCACACGCTGGAAAACTGGATCAATGTCGCAGCGTTCAACTCGGAATGGGCTCCGGTCACGGCTATACGAAGCGCTAACTTCGAAGGTCTTTGGTACAACGCAAGCGGAAGGTATCTGCGTGCGCACGTTGCAGGTTCCAAAGGAAGATTTCTTGACGCGTCGTTCAGTTTTCCGCTTGGCCGATGGGTTCATGTAGCCCAGGTGTTTGACTTCGACGCAGCCAGACTTTCGATTTATGTGGACGGTGTGCTTATTGGTAGCGGTACGAGCAGGACGTCGATAAACGGGCGATCAGGTAACAATCCGGTTCTAATCGGCAAAGGTTGGACGGATGAGGATACGTTCCCGCCATACGCAGCTTCATTCGATGAAGTCGCGATACACGATCGCGCTCTCTCTTCCGTCGAAATTCAAACCATCTACGCCGCCGGCAGCTTAGGCCGGAAATGCTGGCCCAGCCTCGCCATCCCCGTCACCATCACCGACCCCGATCTCGTTCCCGCCACGCTGCTGGCCCCTGCCGCCGCGCCGCCTTCCGGCAAGATCGAGGTCTCCTGGACGGTCACGAACCAAGGCGCCGGCGAGGCGAATCCAGCTTGGCTCGACCGGCTCTACATCTCCAGCGACGAGACATGGGACGCGCAGGACCAATTGCTCACCGAGGCCGCTCGCAACGAGGCGCTGCCTGCCGCAGGCAGCTACACCCAAACGCGCTCATTCACGCTGCCCACACTGGCTGAGGGAACCTACTATCTCATGCTGCGCGCAGACGCCGCCAACGCGCTGTTTGAATCGAACGAGACGAACAACGTCCTCGCCAAACTCCTGGAGGTCCGCGCGCCGGAGACGGTTCAGACCGTGTTGCGTTCGCTCAATGCGGCCGAGGCCGGCTTCGGCAACCTCGGCAGCCTCGACTTCTCGCCCGACGGCGTCCGCCTGGCTGTTGCCGCCGGAAACGCGGCGCTGATATGGGACCTGCAGACCGGTGAGTTGCGCCGCCGCTACTACGATCACAATGGCGCGATTGACACGGTGGATTTCTCGCCCGCTGGCGATCAGGTCCTGAGCGGCGCGCGGGACGGCACGGCCCGCATCTGGGATGCCGACACCCGCAAGCAGTTCCGCAGCTTCCCAGCCTTCCCCGGCGAGGCGGACCCGGCCGTGTTCTCCGGCGACGCCGCACGCGTGTTGGCCGGCAGCGGCCTTAAGCTGCCGCGTCTTTGGGACATGCTCTCCGGGGCGGAACTTACGAACTTCCTCGGTCACGCCAATTCGGTCACCACCGTCGCCCTCTCCCCGGACGGCGCGACAGCCCTGACCGGCAGCGCGGACAAGACCGCCATCCTGTGGGACACGGCTACCGGCGCTCGCCTCCAGACGTTTACGCGCCACACCGACGCCGTGAATGCAGTGGCCTTCTCCCGGGACGGTGCGCGCGTCCTGACCGCTTCCAGCGACGGCTCCATCATCCTCTGGAACGTCGCTTCCGGCGCGCCTGAAGTCGCCCTTTACCAAGGCAATGCCGTCTGGGGTGCCGCGTTCTCCGCGGACGGGCGCTACGTCGCTTCCTACAACGGTTCTTCCGGCGTTGCGTATCTCTGGGAGATCGCCTCGCGCTCGTTGCTGCGCACTTTCACGCCGCCACCGGAGGAACGCTACCCCATGCGTGGTGTGGCTGTTTCGCCGGACCGCACGGTGCTGGCCACCACCCACACGGACGGTCGGATTCGCCTCTGGCTGACCGGGCTGGACGCTATCTCGCTCCACCGCGTTTCGGCGCTGGCGGTGCATTCGGACGCGCCCGTGGCTTTGCGTTCGCATAGCGTGCAATACTTCGAAATCGCCGCTCAACCGGGCCGCAACCTGGTCATCAAGGTCGAACCAGCCACCAACCAGATGACACGCCAGGCAATGCTGGCTCCTCAATCCTCAATCCTCAATCCGCAGTCCGCAATTGATGCGTCCTCGGATTCCACGGTCCGCTGGCAACGAGTTGGCGCGCTGAGTGAGGACGTGCAATTCGCCAACCTTTCTGCCCCGCTTGACACCGCGCTGGCCCGGCAATCCGCAACTGGCGCGTCTGGATTTCCCGCTTTGCCGTCTGCAATTCCGGCGGTTCGCGTCGTGGTCGCGCGTGGGCAGCTCCCGTCCGCCTACCAATCCGAGCTGTTTGCCCAGGCGCCGCTCTCCACGCTGCGCACGGAAATTCCGGTGGCGAACACCACGGCGGACAAGTATTACGTGCTCGTCTTTTCGCCGTTCCTGGCCAAAGGCGCGGTCAACATCCGCGTCCGCGCCGAGTATGTGGATTTTTACCTGAGCAGCGTGTCGCCCAACCACGCGGGAAACGCTGGCAGCATCACTGTTCAGGCGCACGGCACCGGTCTGACGCCGGACACGACCGCCAGGCTCATCGGGACAAACGGCGCAAGCATCGTGGGCCAGCCCGTGTTTTTCCTTGATCCCACGCGGAGTCATCTCACGTTCGACTTGAGAGGCGCGGCGCCGGGAAGTTACACCGTGCAATTGGAAAAGCCGGGCGCTGCGCCGGCGGTTTGGAGCGAGGTCTTCGAGGTCGGACCCGGCACTGGCCCGCGCCTGGAGGCAAAGCTCAACGCACCGTCCGCCGTGCGCCCGCAACGCGACTACACGCTCACCCTCGAATACGCGAATGTCGGCGACGCGGACATGGCCGCGCCGTTGTTTGTGGTCTCGGCCTCGCAACGTCAGCCCTGGCTCTATGACTTCGTGCCGTACGTCAAGACCCTCACCCTGGCGCCTGTCAATCTCTCATCAATGAAAAAGGTGGGCGAAATCCAACTGCTCGGCATCAACACGGAAGGCCCGCCTGGCGTGTTGCCGCCCGGCGCGCGCCGCCAAATCCCGCTCTACTTCCAGGCCGTCGGCAACCAAACGGAAATGAGCTTCAACCTTGAGGTGCTCCGCGCTGACAACACGGCGATTGATTGGAACGTCATTGAAGCCGAGGTTCGGCCCGCCGATCTGCCGCCCGATCTGTGGACTGCCGTGTGGAGCAACTTCAAGGCCCTGGCAGGAAACACATGGGCCGAATACCTCCACATGCTCGATCGCCAGGCGAACCTGCTCGCCCAAGGCGGCACGCCCACGTATGACCTGCGCGATTTGTTCGGCGCAGCGCTCAGCCAGGCCTCCGCCGGGGGCCTGCGCCAGACGCTCGCGGCCAGCGTGGATGCCTCTGCGTCTGCGCCCGGCTTGCCGCTGGCCTTCTCACGGTTCGCGCTCTCCTCGCTGGAGCAGCGGTTCACCATCGGACCCCTGGGCAGAGGTTGGTCGCACAACTTCGAGTATTCGTTGGCCAAGGCTGATGACCAAACCGTGGTGGTGCGCGCGCCGGGCGGTGGCGGGCGGCGTTTCATGCTCGGCGCGGACGCCGCGTGGAAAGCAAGTGCGGGTGATTACGGCATGTTGCTGGCACAGGCTGGCGGCGCTTTCACGCTTGCCGAGAAGGATGGTTTGCTCTTGAGCTTCGACGCCAATGGCCGGCTGCAAAGCGTCGCCGAGCCGAATGGCAACCAACTCGCTCTCACCTATACTGGCGATCAACTCACGGGCATCCGCCATTCTTCCGGATTGGACTTGGCTCTCGAATATGACGCGCGTGGCCGCCTCAGCCGCCTCACGGACCACGCCGGGCAGGTGACCAGCTACGAGTATGACGCCGCCGGCGAGCACTTGGCCCGCGTGGTGGGACCGGGCAACGTGACCACGGCCTACGCTTACGAGCCGGCTGCCGGCGGAGTGAGGGACCACGCTCTGACTAGCGTAACGTTCCCCGACGGAACACATCAACTCTTCTCTTACGATGCGCGGGGGCGGCTGGCGGAGCAGACTCGCGACGGCGGCGCCGAGCGGCTGCGATTCAGTTACGACGACTCCGGCTATGTGTTCGTCACGGATGCCTACGACAAGGTCACGGTCCTTCGCTTTGGCGACCGCGGCCAACTGCTCCAAGCCGCCGACCCGCTTGGCAACCAAGCGCTGTTCAACTACGACACTCAGCTCAACCTCACCCGCCTCACCGGCCCGTCGGGCGAGGTCACGGAGTTGGCCTACGATACGCGCGGAAACGCCACGCGGCTGATCAACCCGCTTCGCCAACGGGTGGACCTCCGTTACACCAGCCTGAGCCGCCTGGACACACTGACCGATGCGCGCGAGAACATGACCGACTTCACCTACGACCCCGCCGGCAACCTCACGGGCATCACCTATCCCGACCGCAGCGCTGAAAGCTTTGGCTACGATTCCACCGGCAGCGTGACGAGTGTGCGCAACCGGCGCGGCCAGACCGTCCAATTCGCCCGCGACGCGCTGGGCCAAATCACACGGAAGTTGTATCCTGGTGGCCGCACGATTGATTACCGCTACGACGGACGCGGGCAGTTGACCAACGTGACCGACAGCGCCGGGGGTGAAGGAGCGCCGACATTTCGGGGGGGGGTGGGGTAATCCCATGCCCCCGCCCCCCC